>JBHEML010000024.1:12127-27004 GCA_046262615.1 Candidatus Limnocylindria bacterium
CTGCGTCTCGGGCGGCGGCCGATGGCTCTCGCTCGGCATCGCCCATCCCGTCCACGGCCGCGTCGTACTGACCGATTCAGCGCCGTTCCCGGACGGGCTGCGCCGCGACCAGCAGGCCGTCCGCCGGTACCGCGCCTCGCTGGCCGATCCCGAGCGCGCCGGCTTCGGCGTCGCGCTGCTCTCGAGACGCCACCAGGCGTACCTCATCGAGGACGGCATTCCCCTCGCGGTGCACGGCCCGGGGGACGGTGCGGCACTCGCGCGCGTCGAGGTCACCACATTCGCGCCTGCGGGTCGCGCCGGTGCGGTGCAAGTGATCAGGATCGCGGCGCGCGGCGTGCCCTTCGACTTCGATGCCGCGTGGACCGGCGAGACGCTGTTGCGTCGCGCGGCATATACGGAGTTGACCGAGGGCGGTCCGCTCCCGCCGATGCCCGAACGGTCGCGGAGCGGAGGCGACCGCGTCGTCCGCTGGTTCGAGGACCCCGAGCTTGGGGCGGCGGCGATCGCGCTGCCCGCACCTGCGAGGGTCGCTCCGGGTACGAGCGAGCGTGTCATCGTCGCGATCGCCCTCGCCCGTGATCGCGACGCGGCTATCGCCGACGCTGTCGCGCTGCGCGATGAGGCGATCGGACTGCTGCGCGACGAGGTCGCCGCGCGACGGCGATCCTGGCGGGGCGGCGGCCGCGACGGGGAAGACCAGCGGTCGCGTGCGGTCCGTAGGGGGATCGCGTACGCGCTCGACTGCGCCGCGTGCGCGACGCAGGGCACGGTCGCCGTCCTCGCGGACCATGAGATCCTGCCGCTGGTATGGACGCGCGACGCCTACTACGTGTGCGCCGCGCTCAGGGCCGCAGCGGGGGAGCCGCGCGCCACGGTGACCGTCCGCGGCTTCGTGCGGTGGCTCTTCGAGGCGGCGCAGCGCCCAGGCGGCTGGTGGCCCCGGTCGTCGCTCGCGTGCGGGGCCCCGAAGGACCTCGCGTTCCAGCTCGATCAGCAGCTTTATCCGCTCCTCCTCGCGCGCGAGAGCGGCATACACGAGGACGATGCGTGGGAGGTGATCGAGCGGCTCCTCGCGCGGCGCACCGACTTCGGGCTGCTCGCGACATCCGAGACGCCCGCGGACGACGCGCTCGCGCAGCCGTTCCATTTTTCCAGCCACGTTCTCCTCTGGCACGTCCTCGCGCGGTTCGGCCACGCGGCCGCTGACGAATTGCGAGCGGCGACGCGCAGGCACTTCACCGCCGACGGGCGGTTCGCGTACGCGATCGCCGGGCCGGATGGACGGGGCGCGCGCTACTACCACGACGCGAACGATCTGCCACTGGTGTTCGCGCCCGGGTGGGGCTTCTGTCCCCCGGACGATCCCGTCTGGCAGGCGACCGTCGACTTCGCATGGAGCACGCGCAACGCGGGCTTCTTTCCGGGCCGCTTCGGCGGGCTCGGATCGCTCCATACGCCGCACCCCTGGCCGCTCGGCGATCTCCAGCGCGTCGTCCTCGCGCGCCTTGGCGCCGACGCCGCCGCTGAGGACGAAGCCTGGACGCGGCTCGATCAGGTCTCACTGAGCGACGGACTTCTCCCCGAGGCATACGACGCGCGGACCGGCGCGGCCGTCTCGCGGCACTGGTTCGCCTGGCCCGCCGCGCTGCGCTCGTTCCTCGCAGCAGATCCCCGCACCGTCGCGCCCTGACCGGCGCGTACGATCGGACGATGCCCAGGCGTGTCACGAATCTCCTTCTTGCGGGCGCCGTCGCCATCCTGGGCGTGAGCGGACTGCTCGGCTGGATCCTTCCCGAGGTCGCCGCCGGCTCGTTCTACGTCATCCACCGGGCCGGCGGGCTCGCGCTGCTCATCGCGCTCCTCTGGAAGGTGCCGATCGTGCGCGGCTCGCTGCGCCGTCGGCTGCCTCAGCGGCGGGACGGCTCCCTCGCGGTGAGCGCGCTCTCCGGTGTCGCGCTCCTCGGAACGATCGGCCTCGGGTTCGCATGGACGCTGGGGATCGTGTCGTTCGACCGTCCCTGGAGCTATTCGCTGCTCAACGTGCACGTCTTCATCGGGGTCGCGCTCGTCCCACTGCTCATCCAGCACTGGGCCGACCGTTCGGAGATGATGGGCATGCGCAGAGCCGTGCTCGCGCGGCGCAACGCGATACGCGTCGCCGCGCTCGGCATCGCCGGGCTCGCGCTGGTGCCCGTGCTCGACCTCGTGGCGGACCCGCGCCGCCCGAGCGGCTCCAAGGCCGCGCGGTCGTTCAGCGGCAACGATTTCCCGATCACTATCTGGAACTTCGACAGAGTGCCGGCGATCGACCCGATGACATGGACCGTGGCGCTGACCGGCGCCGTCACCACCCCCACGCGTCTCGGCCTGGCCGATCTGGCGCGCTTTGCGCAGATCGAGCGCACCGCGACGCTCGACTGCACCAGCGGCTGGTGGAGTGAGCAGGTGTGGCGCGGGGCGGCGGTGCTCGAGGTCCTGCGCGCGGGCGGCCTCGACCCAAGAGCGCGCGATGCGCATGTGGTCTCGATCACCGGACATGGCTGGAGCTTTCCGCTCGCGGACCTCGAGCAGGCCCTGCTCGCGACGCACGTCGGGGACGAGCCGCTCGAGCCCGGCCACGGCCATCCGGTGCGGCTCGTCGTGCCCGGGCGGCGCGGCTTCCAGTGGATAAAGTGGGTCGATCGGATCGAAGTGTCGTGACTGTCGCGACCCGCGCGCGCACCGATGAGGCGCCGAGACGCGCGGCAAAGAAGTCGTGCCCTGCCAGCAGTTCTGCGGCGTCGCCCTGCGGGTGCGCTGGGTCCGGCTTCCCGCGGTGAGCCCGCTCCCGCTCGAGACCGAGCGGCTGAGCATCCGTGCCTTCACGCCCGACGACGTGCAAGCGCACCACGCGCGGATCGCCGGCGACGCCGACGTGATGCGCGTGAGCCCTCGCGGAGCGTCGAGCGACATCGAGCGCACGCGCGAGGCCGTCGAGCGATACATCGCGCACCAGCGCGACCACGGGTTCTCGCTCTGGGCCGTCGATGAGCGCGGCACCGGTGAATACGTCGGGTGCTGCGGGCTCAGCCTCGTCGAGGGCAGGGGGCCGGACGTCGAGGTGGCGTACCGCTTCGCGCGCGACCGCTGGGGCCGCGGGTACGCGACCGAGGCGACCCGCGCGTGCCTAGCCTATGGACTCGGAGAGCTGGGCCTCGAGCGGATCGTCGCGATGACGACGCCCGACCACGCGGCGTCCCGCCGTGTGATGGAGAAGAACGGCATGCGCTTCGTCGGCCCGGCGCGCTTCTATCAACTCGATCTCGTCCTTTACGAGGCCGCGCGATGACCCCGGGCGCCGCGGTCCTCCCGGTGCCCGCTTGGCGTCCGAGTCGTGTTCTGCGGGCACGATCAGTTCGTTCGCCCGACGTCACGCCGTGACCGCCGACTGTCGCCGTCATCGCGTCGGTCCCGGCGCTCTGGCGCCATGACCCGCCCGTTCCTCATAACGGTCATCGGCAAGTCCGCCGCCGATCCGCGCGATCCCGTGCCGCTCGCCGCCCTGCGCGCGGCCGAGGAGGTCGGACGTCTCTGCGCCGAGCGCGGCGCTGTCGTCGTCAGCGGCGGACTCTCCGGAGTGATGGAGGCCGTGAGCCGGGGCGCTAAGGAGGCCGGCGGCCTCGTGGTCGGCATCCTTCCCGGCTTCGAGAAGCGCGACGCGAACGCGTACGTCGACATCGCGCTGGCGACCGGCATGGGATCGATGCGTAACTCGCTGACCGTGCGCGTCGCGGACGCGGTGATCATGATCTCGGGCGGCATCGGGACCCTGAACGAGCTCACCATCGCGTACGTGGACAAGCCGACGGTCGTGCTGGAAGGGACCGGCGGCTGGTCCGATCGCATCCGCGAGGTCGCTTACGACGGGGCGCACCTGGACGAATCGCGCTCCGCCACGCTGCACTTCGCGTCCTCGGCGTCCGAGGCCGTCGACGCGGCGCTCGCGCTCGCCGCCGATCGCGCCGGGCCGCCGCCAGACGCCGATCGCGCGGATAACCCCGACGGCCCCCGGTCGTCTCGGTGATGCCGCAGCACGTAGCCTTGGACACCATGCCGACCCGCACGGAGCCGCAGACGCTGGCCGACGTCGTCGAGTCAACGATGCGCGAGCACCCGGTCCCGGGCGTCGCGGTGGGGTTGATCGCGGACCGCGAAGAGACCATGGCCGGATTCGGGGTCACCAACGTCGACCACCCGCTTGCGGTGGACCCCGACACACTCTTCCAGATCGGCTCGATCACCAAGACCGTCACGGCGACCGCGCTCATGCGCCTGGTCGACGAGGGGCGGGTATCGCTCGACATCCCCGTGCGCACCTATGTGCCTGACCTCCGCCTCCGGGACGAGCACGCTGTCGCGAACGTCACGCTGCGCCACCTGTTGACGCACACGGGAGGGTGGTTCGGCGATCTCTTCGCGGACACGGGGATGGGCGACGACGCGCTCGCGAAGTACGTCGCTCGGCTTGCCGATATCGAGCAGCTGACGCCGCTCGGCAGCGTGTGGTCGTACAGCAACTCGGGCTTCGCGCTTGCCGGCCGCGTCCTCGAGGTAGCCACGGGCCAGACCGCGGAGGACGCGCTGGCCGACCTCGTCCTTCGCCCCCTTGGCATGACGCACTCGTTCTTCTTCGCGCGCGACGCGATCACGCACCGCGTGGCCGCCGGTCACTTCGTCTACGAGGAGGGACCGCGGGTCGCGAGGCCGTGGTACATCCCGCGCAGCGCGCACTCGGTGGGCGGCATCGTTGCGAGCGTCCGCGACATGCTCGCGTACGCCCGCTTCCACCTCGGCGACGGCACCGGACCCGACGGCACGCGGCTGCTATCGCGGGAGGCGATGCACGAGATGCGCGCGGCGCACGCCGGCCGCGACCTGGACGCGCGCAGCGGCCTCGGATGGCGGTTGTCGGAGGCGGGCGGCGTCGCGTTCGTCGGCCACGGCGGCGGCACCATCGGGCAGCTTGCGCTTTTCGCGCTCGCCCCCGACCGCGGCTTCGCGCTCGTCGTGCTCACCAATTCCGGGAGGGGCAACTTCGTCCACGAGGCCGTGTCGCGCTGGGCGTACCGCACGAAGCTCGGTATCGAGGAGCCGCGGCCGGCCCCCCAAGAACGGACCGCCGAAGACCTGGCGGCGTACGCGGGCACGTACGAGAGCCCCGGGAATACGTACGAGCTGACGCTCGCAGCGGGGCGGCTGGTCATGCAGGCGAACCCGAAGGTCGCCCTCGCCGAGCGGTTCGAGCGCAGGCCGCCGACCCCGCCTCCCGCGCAGGTCGCCTTCTGCGGTACCGATCGGATCCTCGTCCTCGACGGTCCGACGACGAACACCCAGGGAGAATTCCTGCGGGACCAGGCCGGCGCCGTAGAGTGGCTGCGCATCGGCGGCAGGATCCACCGCCGCCGGCGCTGATCGCCCCGGTCCGGCAGCTCGAGATCCCGTCGAGGCGGGATCGGCCACCCGGAAGAGCGCGCTTCCTGACACTCCGTTGGCCGGAGCGGCCGCAGGTGCCTTGACGCACCGCAGCCCCGTGCCCAGCCTCACACGTCGCGTCGCGCCGTTCGCGGTGCTCGCGTTCGGCGCGGTCGCCGCCGCATCGTGCGGACCGGTGGCGGCGCCCGGGCCACCGGCGCCCGCCCACTCCACGGGCGGCGGGATCACGACGACCGCCACGCCGCGCTCGACGGCGGACCAGGTCCGGGTCGCCGACGCGGCATACGGATCGTTGACGCTCGACGCCCCTCCGGAAGCCTCGTGCGAGGTGGCCATCCGCGTCATCCCCGGCACGCGCGGCGAGCGCCCTCCCCAGTCGGTCGCGGTCACGGTCGGCCCGTCCGGGCGCGCCGATGTGCGCTACCCGGCGCCGCGAGTGCCGGCCGGCGACGCGCGCTACGACGTCAGCTGCGGCACGCCGTCGGGCATCGTGACCGCGTCGGTGCCGTTCACCGTCCCGTCACGAGGGATCCCGGCAACGGGCGTCACGGTCCACATCGTGGCCGACCGGGGCGTGGCCGATGGGGTCGTCGACGACGCGGCCCTCGTTCCGGTCCGCGACGCCGTCATCGCTCGTCTGCGGAGCCACCTCGCGGGCGCGTGGGACACCGCGACGCGTGGCCTCGGGAAGCTCAGCGTGGTGGAAGAGTCGGCCGACATGCGCATCGTCGTGGCGGCGCAGCGCGGGACATCGGCGAATCGCACCGACGCGGACTCGAGCCAGGACGTGATCATTTACGCCGAGGACGATTCGGGTGTTGTCGCGGCGGCGAGCTCCGTATCGGTCGCGCTTCACGAGATCGGTCACATCTGGTGCTGCCACGGCCCGGGCACGATCGCCGGCCACTGGGCAAAGGCCGAGGAGAGCCCCGGGCTCCTTGGTGTGGACAGGTACGGACTCATGAACCATCCCGTCGAATGCGCGAAGCTCCCTTCGGGCGTCGAGAGCTGCCCGGATCGCTTCAGCGACCGGGAGCTCACGTCGATGGGCTTTGCGGCGATCCCGCCGCCCATCCCGGATTCATGCGTCGTGCGGTCGCTCGAGCTCAAGGCGCAGCTCGCCGACGTGGAGGGGCGCCTCGACGCAGTGGCACCCGGCTCGCTGACGACGAACCGGGCGATCGACGCGTACAACGCGCTCGTGCTCGAGCACAACGCGATCGTCGACCAGCTACAAGCGTTGCCGTGCGCCTCGTGACCCCCAGCGGGGAGGGACCGCGCACCGGCCCGCTGCGGTGGGTCATGCTCGCGTTCTTCTTGACGGCCTGGGTAGCGGTCCTCGCGATATTGGTGGTGGCTCCGGATGTCTATGACCGCGCGCTTCGGTTGACGGGGGCCGACCGCTCGGTGGCCGAAGCCGCATTCCTGGCGGCGCTGTCGCTCTTCCTCCTCCTGGCGGCGGCGGGAGTCGTCCGGAGCTGGCGCTGGACGTTCTGGTCGCTGCTCGTTGCGTTACTCGCCGGCCCGTTGCGCGTGTTGGCGACGGTCCTCCAGCTCATGGGCGTCGTCTTTTCGGACGATCCGCGCCGGTACATCGTCCTTCAGGGGCTGATCGGCGTCGTGCAGTTCGCGATCGGTACCGCGATGCTGGTCGGCTACCGCCGGCGGGGCGTTATATGGGCTGCGCCGTGAGAGTGCGCAACCCAGCGGATGGCGGCTGGCGATCACACACCGACCGCTCACCGTGGATGCACGCGACCTGACCTACAGAGAAGGGCGCGCGGGGAATGGGCGCAGTGCTTCGGCCCACGACGCGGCGCCGAGCAGGGAGCGGTCGTTGCCGGGCGCGGCGACGAGCTGCAAGCCGAGCGGCAGTCCGGCCGGGCCCAGCCCGGTCGGGATCGTGATCGCCGGCGCGCCGATGAGCGACCACGCCGAGCAGAACCGCGGGTCGCCGGTCGTCTCGAGTCCCGGCGCCTCTCCGGTGGTCGGCGGCGTGAGGATGGCGTCGTATGGAGCGGCCCAGCGCGCGAACGCGTCGATGAGGCGCCCGCGCAGCTCGAGCGCCGACCGGTAGTCGTCAGGGGCGGTGGCGGCTCCCTCCGCCAGGAACTCGCGCAGCCCCGCGCTCACGGCATCGGGACGCGCCGCGGCCGCTGCGCCGAGCGAGCGCGCGGCCTCGAACGCCATGATCGTCCGGAGCGCTCCGGCCGCGCCTTCCAGCTCGGGCGGCGGCGCAGGCCATTCGATGGGCCCGCCGGCGAGCCCGAGCGCGTCAACGTCCGCATCGAACCGCCGCCGCATCGCGTCGCTCCCGTGTTCCCACTCGCCCGTGCGCAGGGCAGCCAGCCGCGGGACGGCCGGAGGCGACCACCATTCGCCGAGGGGCTGGCGGGACAGGACGGCGCAGAGCGTCGCGACCTGGGGCACGCTGCGCGCGAAGCACCCCACCTGGTCGAGCGTGCGGCTGAATTCCAGCACGCCGGCCTTGGACAGCCGACCGCCGGTCGGCTTGAAGCCCACAACGCCGCAGAACGCCGCCGGTCGGATGATCGACCCGTTCGTCTGCGTGCCCAGGGCGAGTGAGACCACGCCTGCGGCCACGGCGGCGGCGGACCCCATCGACGAGCCACCCGGGGTCCGCTCCAGATCCCACGGGTTGCGCGTCGCCCCGGGAGTGAGGAACGCGAGCTCGGCCGTCACCGTCTTGCCGACGACGACCGCACCCGCGTCTTCGAGCGCCTTCACCGCGTCGGCGCTGGCCTCGGGGACGCGCCCAGCGAAGAGGCGCGAGCCGTACTCCGTCGGGATGCCGGCGGTGTCGAAGATGTCCTTTACTCCGATGGGTACGCCATGCAGCGGGCCCTTCCACGGTTCGACGTCCCGGGCGCGCGCGATCGCGCGCGCGCGGTCCGCGTCCAGCCACGCGAACGCGTGGATGCGGGGCTCGAGGTCTCCGTGGCGGGCCAGGCAGGCTTCGATACGGTCGGTCGGAGTCGGTTCGTCCGGGCCGTCGTCTCCGGGGATCACGTTCCGCTCATCGCTCGGCACCTCGGGCGAGAGTGTGCCTCGGATCTGGCCCTGCTCTTGCGTGCGCCTCCCGGACCGTAGCGAGCGCAGGCGACACGCCGCGCGCGGCCGACCGACTCGCGCAAGGAGATGACATGAGACGCATCTGGCGGGAGTACAGCTTGTCCATCGTCACCGGTGTGATATTCCTCGTGATCCTCGCGGGCCAGGCGGTCACGGGGTACAACGTCAGCGAGGAGGACCGTCAGGACCACGGCGGGGAGCGGGAGAGTTTCGTGGAGTACCTCGGCTCCGGCCACTTCTGGGAAGCGACCTTCGAGAACTTCGAGAGCGAGTTCCTCCAGATGGGTTCCTTCGTGTGGCTCACGACATTCCTCCGGCAGAAGGGCTCCCCCGAGTCGAAGAAGCTCGACGGGGAAGAAGATGTCGATGCGGATCCACGCGAGGAGGCGAAGCCGAATTCGCCCTGGCCCGTCCATCGAGGAGGACTGATCCTCAAGTTGTACGAGAACTCGCTCACGCTCGCGCTGCTTCTGCTGTTCCTGCTCTCCTTCATCGGGCACGTCATCGCGGGCGCGGCAGAGTACTCGGAGGAGCAGATGCAGCACGGCAGCGCGCCGGTCAGCGCCATCGAGTACCTCGGCACGTCGCAGCTCTGGTTCCAGTCACTTCAGAACTGGCAGTCGGAGTACATGTCGGTCTTCGCCATCGTCGTGCTCAGCGTGTTCCTGCGGCAGCGGGGCTCCCCCGAATCGAAGCCCGTCGCGCACCCGCATTTCGAGACAGGGCATGCGTGAGCCGGCGCGTCCTGGACTCGGCCTGCGCACGCCAGCGAGGTGAGCCCAGACCGAGGTCCAGGAGCGTCTCGAGCAGGCCGACCGCCCGTTCGGCCTGCCCGCGGCGCTCCAGGGCGCGCGCGAATGGCAGCGCGCAGCGGAGCCGGAGCTCTGAACCGCCGTCGACGTACGCGCTCTCGTAGCACAGGAATGCGGTGTCAAGGTCGCCGGTGCGCTCGAAGATGCGCGCGAGCGCGAACGCCGCGGGCGGATGGTCGGGAGTCCTTCCGGCACGCGCGTCGAGGACGGCGCGCGCGACCCGGTCGGTGATCCGCACGAGCGACACGACGTCGCGCGCGTTGTGTCGCAGGACCGGAGCGATGAGCGCGGGGTCGCCTGTCGCGAGGTAGTGGAAGTACCGCTCGGGGATGAGCGAGCCCGGGATGTCGTCGGTGCCGCGGCCGTCGTCGAGGACCGACTCTTCCAGTTGCCGCAGCGAGGTGGACCCGAAACGGTCCCGCCACAGGCGCCGGGCGGGATGGAGCAGATCCAGGTGCGCTTCGTCCACGGTCAGCTGCGCCCGCAGAGCGAGCGTGACCCGCGCACGAAGCAGCGGAAGGTCGAAGCACTTGCCGTTGTACGACGCGCACGCGCGGAAGCGCTCGAGCTCGCCGTGTAGCGTTCCGACGAACGCGCTCTCGGCGCCGAGGTCGTGCAGCAGATGCTGGCGCAGCACCAGCTCGCCCTCCTCGATCCACGCAAGTCCGAGGAGGAACACGTACGTCCCCGTGCCGCCGGAGAGGCCGGTGGTCTCGGTGTCGAGGAAGAGGACGTCCTCCCACCGGCGCGGGGGATCGCCCCGCAGGCCCAGATGGGCGAGCAGGGACCCATCGGGCTCCAGCCGCCCGACGACCGCCAGGCCGAGGTCGTCGAGCGCATACCGCGCTTCGCTGACCTCGAATGGCACCCTGGCGCTCGGCGCGGTCCGGCGACGCACGGGAGGCTCCGACGTGTGGCCACCACCAGTCCATTGCGCGCCGCCGACGCGCGCGAGGCGTTCGCGCAGTCCGAGCGTCGGGCTCACCGCAGCAGCTCCGCCACGGCGGGCTTGACCTCGCGGCCCAGCGCGTACGCGGGGCCCACGCACGAAGGGCAGCCGTCGTCGCATCCGCACGAGGCGATGTGCTCGCGAGCCCGCTCGAGCAGCGCGTCCGTCGCGCGGAACAGGCGCTCCGAGAAGCCGACACCGCCCGGGGTCATGTCGAAGAGGTAGACCGTGGGCCGTTCGGTGTGCGGCGAGCGGACCTCGACGGCGAGGCCGAGGTCGTGGGGATCGCACATGAGGAACAGGGGCGCGAGCCCGTGCAGCAGGTTCCCGAGGCCCGCGAGCGCCACCTCCACGCGCTCCTTCGGCCAGCCGCGATGCGCGCGTTCGTCGAGCGCGAGCCAGAACGAGGTGGTCTGTAGCTCCTGCTCGGGGAGGTGGATCTTTCCCCACCCGACGTTCTCGTGCGTGTACATCGTCAGCTTCTTGTAGACGGTCGCGAGCGCCGAAACGAGCACCTCGCCGTGCGCCCTTTCGAAGCGCGGACCGGAACGCTCGCGCGCGAACTCGTCCAGCACTCGGATGCGGACCGCCAGACCGGCATCGGTGTAGTAGTCGACCTTCACCTCGCGCACGTACGCCTTGCCGTTCTCCCAATCGAGGCGCTCGACCTGGAACTGGCGAGACTCGTGGAGATAGATCGCCTGCTCGTGCACGAGCACGGGCGCCGCGAAGCGATCGACCTCGCCGATGACCCGCGCGCCCGCGTCCGTGTCGATGATCACGACGTTGTCGTTGCTCGCGGTGCGCAGCGACATCGCTTCGGCCGGGAACGCCTGCGCCGACCAGTGGTAGCGGCCGTTGGCCTCGTGGAGGATGCCCTGCTCGTCGAGGTACGAGAGGACCCCCGGCGTGTCCTCGGCGCCGAAGCGCTCGCCGCGATCGAACGGCAGCTCGAACGCGCCGCATTTGAGGTGTCCCACCAGCACGTGGAGGTTGTCCGGATTCACGAGCCCCGCCTCGGGCGGCCGTTCCAACACGTACTGCGGGTGCTGCACGACGTACTGGTCCGTGGGCGAGCTGGTGGCGACGAGGAACGCGGCCGACAGCTCTTCCCGCCGACCCGCGCGGCCCATCTGCTGCCACGTCGATGCGACCGTTCCCGGATAGCCGACGAGCACCGCCGCCTGGAGCGCCCCGATGTCGATCCCGAGCTCCAGCGCGTTCGTAGACACGACACCGCGCACGCTGCCGTCGCGCAGGCCCCGCTCGATCGCGCGGCGTTCGCTCGGCAGGTATCCGCCGCGGTAGCCGCGGATCAGCCCCGCAGGCCACTGCGGCACCGGGAACCGAGCGCGCAGATACGTCAGCAGCAGCTCGGTCTGGACCCGCGAGCGCGCGAACGCGATCGTCTGCACCCCGGATGCGAGGAGCATCGCCGCGATGTCGCGCCCGACCAGCAGCGCGCTGCGGCGGATGCCGAGGTTCGCGTTCACCACCGGCGGGTCGATGAAGATCAGCACCTTCTCGCCACGCGGCGCCCCTGACTCGTCGATCACCGTCACCGCGTCCTCGACGTGGCGCCGGGCCAGCTCTTCGGGGTTCGCGATCGTCGCGGAGGTGCAGATGAACACGGGGTGGGAGCCGTAGAAGGCGCAGATGCGGCGCAGCCGGCGCAGCACGTTCGCGACGTTGCTGCCGAAGACGCCGCGGTAGGTGTGCAGCTCGTCTAGCACCACGTAGCGGAGGTTCTCGAACAGCTTCACCCACTTGGTGTGGTGGGGAAGGATGCCGGTGTGGAGCATGTCGGGATTCGTGATGACGACGTGCCCGGCGGACCGGACGGCGGACCGGGCCGCGGGCGGCGTGTCGCCGTCGTACGTGTACGTCGCGAGATCGATGTCCATGTCGCTCCCGAGGCGCTCGAGCTCCGCGAGCTGATCCTGCGCCAGGGCCTTGGTGGGGAAGAGGTACAGCGCCCGCGCCGTGGGATCCTTCGCGATGGCGTCGAGGACGGGCAGGTCGTAGCACAGCGTCTTGCCCGAGGCGGTCGGCGTCACCACGACCGTATGTCTGCTCTGGTGTGCGGATTCGAGCGCCGCGGCCTGGTGCGAATAGAGCGCGTCGATCCCGCGCGCCCGCAGGCTGCGCGCGATCCGCTCATCGAGCCAGCCGGGGAACGGGGCGTACTTAGGCGGGCGCGCCGGAAGGCGTTCCCAGTGCGTCACCAGCGGCGCGAACTCGGGGCTGCGCTCCAGCCCGTCGAGGATCTGCTCGAGGCTGGTACGGGCGGGAAATCGAACAGCCGTTCGCACGATCAGGCACAATATGGAACGTCTGTTCTCGCGTCAAGGCTCGATTTCTGCAACCTGCGGACAGCGTGGCGAGGCGCACGCTTTCCGATCGGTACGAGCTCGGTGAGCGCGTCGGGGGCGGCGGCATGGCCGAGGTCTACCTGGCGCGAGACCTCCGGCTGTCGAGGGACGTCGCCATCAAGGTCCTGCACGCGCAATACGCGCACGACGACGCCTTCGTGGAGCGGTTCCGGCGCGAGGCACGCTCCGCGGCATCGCTGCACGACCCGCACGTCGTCGACGTCTACGACGCGGGGTCCGACGGCGAGAGCCACTTTCTGGTCATGGAGTACGTCCCCGGCGGCACGCTGAAGGACGGCCTGCGAATCGAGGGCCGGTACCCCGAGCGGGAGGCGCTGGACATCTCCGCGCAGATCGCCGCCGCGCTCGAGGCCGCGCACGCCCGCGGACTGGTCCACCGGGACCTCAAGCCGCAGAACGTCCTCTTCGAATCGGGTGGAAACGCGAAGGTCACCGATTTCGGCATCGCCAAGGCCGTGGGGGACCAGCTCACCCAGACGTCGAGCATCCTCGGGAGCCCGCATTACTTCTCGCCGGAGCAGGCGCATGGCCGTGTCGTTGACGAGCGAAGCGACCTGTACAGCCTTGGCGTCGTGCTCTACGAGCTGCTCACCGGGCGGCCGCCCTTCGAGGGCGACTCGCCGGTGGAGATCGCCGTCCGCCACGTTCACGAGGAGCCTGTCCCCCCGCGCCGGCTCGTTCCGGAGCTGGGACCGGCGACCGAGGCGGTCGTGCTCAAGGCGATGGCGAAGGATCCGCTGCGCCGGTTCCAGACCGCCCACGAGATGAAGCTCGCGATCCTCGCAGCGCGTGACGCGGTGGGCGAGAAGGCCGCCGCAGCGCCCATCGCCGGGCCGGCCGGGGACCGCGCCGCCTCACCTCTGCCCGGCTATGCGTTGCGGGGTGCCCGATCGCGGAACGCGGCGCCGCTTATCGTCGCGCTCCTCGCCCTCGCGTTGCTGCTCGCCGGAGGCGCCTTCGCGCTCGCGCGGCGGCCCGCCGTGGACGCGCCGGTGGCGCTGCCGAGCGTGCCGCCATCGCTCACCGCACCGGCAGCCCCGACCTCGGCCCCGACGCGGACGCCGACCGCCGCGCCCGCCACCTCGTCACCGCCGGCGACCGTGGCGCCGACGCTCGTCCCGACCGCCGCCCCCGCGACCTCGGCGCCAACGACTCCGGCTCCGGCCGCGCCGACCGCGGCCCAGGTCGTCGTTCGCCCGGGTACGACGGCGACGCCGGCGGGCAGCGTGACCGCCTTCTACCAGTTCGCGGCGCAGCGCGCGTACGACCGCGCCGCCGAGCTGTGGACCGCGCGCATGCGCGCGCAGTACCCGCCCGCCACTTACATCAACGGGCGCTTCGACGCGACGACCGCGATCGACGTGCGGCGCGCCGACGTGATCGCCCTCGACGACGCCCGCGGTACCGCCACCGTCGCCGTGGACCTGATCGAAGCGACGACCTCGGGCACGGTGCACTGGACCGGGGCGTGGCAGCTCGTTCGCGTGGGGTCCGCGTGGCTGCTTGACCAGCCGAATCTCGCCGGAGGGTAGTCGGAGCCCTCCGGACTGAGGTCGCGACGAGGCCGCCGCGCACGTCGGCGGCCACGCTCCAGCCTGGCTAGCCCCGCGTCGCCGGGATCCTCGCCAACGTGGTGGGCGAGCCGCACTCTGGACCGACCAACGTCGCGCGAAACGGGTCGCGCGCCGGAACCACCAGCATCGGGGCCGCGGTCACCAGCGGGCGATCTCGAGGACCCGGCGTGCCTTCTGCGCCACGTGCTCGTGCCTTCCGCGGAAGGCGCTGTAGGCCATGTCCGAGAGTCCGATGCGCAGGCAGTAGCACGCGAGCCGCTCGGTGAGATCGGGCACCGCGAGGCCGATCGCGGCGTAGTGCGCCCGTGCCTCCGCGGCGAAGTCGACATCTGCCCAGTCGGGGCGCCAGGGCCGGTAGAACACCAGCTTCGCCACGTCGTACACGAAGTCGCCGTACAGCGAGCTGCCCCAGTCGAGGACCGCGCTCACGCGATCGCCGAGAACGAGGACATTGCGGTTCATCAGGTCGTCGTGGACGAGGTGGCGATCCTCGGGGCACCGATCGGTCAGCGCCCGCATCCGGACGAGACCCTCGTCGAAAGCCTCCAGCGCGGCGGGCGAGCCATCGAGCTGTTCGCGAG
>JBHEML010000025.1:0-26231 GCA_046262615.1 Candidatus Limnocylindria bacterium
GGGCTGTAACCTTCGGTTCATCCCCGTCGTCGGTGCCCCGCGCTCGCAAGCGGCGCGGCCGCCTCCTAGGGGCTGTAGCTCAGCTGGTAGAGCACTTGAATCGCACTCAAGGGGTCAGGGGTTCGAATCCCCTCAGCTCCACATGAAGGTCGCGAATGGATAGGTTCGAATCCGGGGGTGACCCCGAGCGCCAGGCGAACATCGCCTTCGCGCTGATCGTGCTCGGGATCATCGCCGTCGGCGCCCTGACCATCTGGCTCTTCTACGTGGCCAGCTTCTAGGGGCGAGGGCCCCGGGCGAGAGATCGGCTCGCTCCCAGGGCTCGCCCTCCAGGTCAGGTATCCGGGCGAGAGATCGCCTCGCCGCAGCGCCCGCCCCCTGGGTAGATCCGATCCCCGCCGCGAATGGCAGTCCCCGCCACGCTGGGGCCCACCGGGCTCAGCGGTGAAAGACATGCCCCAACCCGCACCAAGCCTCCCCCACCCCGTTATAGAGGAGAGCCTGTTACAAGGCCGTTACCTGTGGGGAGGGCCATTCCTTGTTCTTTCGCTTCGTCATCGCGGCCGCCGTCGCGACCGCGATACTCGGCGCATCACCGGCGGCCGCTTCCACGCCGGCTTCGGGAGCGGTGTCTTCGGCCAGCGCCCAATCCGATCTCCAGGGGCTCATCAACCAATATCGCTCGGCGAACGGCCTTCAGACCGTCTCGTTGAACGGGTCGCTTTCGAGCTCCGCCACCTGGATGGCGAACGACATGGCGGCGAAGAACTACTTCTCTCATACGTCCTCCGATGGCCGCAGCCCCGCACAGCGCATGGCGGATGCGGGATACCCCGCGTTCGCCAGCTACACGGGCGAGGATCTCGCGGCCGGATTCCCCGGCGCCGCGCAGGTGCTCAGCGGCTGGATCGCGAGCCCGGCACACAACGCCGTGCTACTCAACCCCAACTACGACGCGATCGGCATCGGCATCGCGTATTCCGTGACCTCGACGTACAAGTGGTACTGGGCTGCCGATCTCGCGGGCCCGGGAGTGAAGGCGGCCCCCGTCGCGGCACCGCCAGCGCCCGTCCCGCCACCGCCGGCGCCCGTCCCGCCACCGCCGCCCGCGGTCGCGCCACCCGCAGCGCCGCCTGTCGCCGCCGCGCTCCGCCCCGCCCCCACCAACGCGCCGGCCGTCGCCGCCGCGCCGAGCGCTCCCGCCGCCGTTCGCCCGGCGTCGCTCGCCGCTGCAGCTGCGCAGGACGGCGATCCGGCCGCGACGGACAACGATCAGTCGGGGCTGGCCTCCACCGGGTCCGCTCCAGCCGACCCTGCGGCAATCGCGCGGGATCTCGCGGCCGCGAAGCACGAGGACCGGCTGGTCAGGCAGATGACGCGGCTCCTCCTGCTCCTGGAGCGGCGAACCGGCTTCTAGCGCGAGGTCCTCGACCTTCGGCCGGATGCGTCCGCGCCGTTCGCTACCATCGCCTCCTGCCTTCGAGGGGAGGGTGACCCGCATGCCGATCGCACACCTTCAGAACTACATCGATGGCCGCTGGGCCGACGCGGGCGGCGACGACGGGTTCGAGGACCTCGACCCGGCGACGGGCGAGACGATCGCGACGGCGACGCGGTCGGGCACCGCCGACATCGACCGGGCGGTCGACGCCGCGCGGCGCGCCGCCGACGCCTGGCGCCTGTACCCGGCGCCGAAGCGCGGGGAGATCCTGTACCGCGCGGGCGAGATCATGCTCCGCCGCAAGGAGGAGCTGGCTCGCGACATGACGCGCGAGATGGGAAAGGTCCTCCCGGAGGCCCGGGGCGACGTCCAAGAGGGCATCGACATGACGTACTACACCGCCGGCGAAGGGCGGAGGCAGTTCGGGGACGTCGTGCCCGCTGAGCTCCCGAACAAGTGGGCCATGAGCATGCGCAACCCCGTGGGGGTCGTCGCGGCGATCACGCCGTGGAATTTTCCTCTGGCCATCCCCACCTGGAAGATCATGCCGGCCCTCGTCCTGGGTAACACCGTCGTGTTCAAGCCCGCATCGAACACGCCGATGCTCGCGGTGCGCCTGGTCGAGATCCTCGAGGAGGCCGGATTGCCCAAGGGCGTGCTGAACCTCGTCCTCGGCGCCGGCGGCGACCTCGGCGACCACCTGGTCACCCACCCCGGCGTCGACCTCGTCTCGTTCACGGGCTCTTCGGACACGGGCGCCCACATCAGCGAGCTGGCTGGAAGGCTCCTGAAGCGCGTGTCATGCGAGCTTGGGGGAAAGAACGCGATCGTCGTTCTCGACGATGCCGACGTCGACCTGTCGCTCGAGGGCATCGTGTGGTCCGCGTTCGGGACCTCGGGACAGCGCTGCACCGCGGCCTCGCGCGTGATCGCGCATAGGAGCGTCGCCGACGACCTCGTGACGAAGCTCGTCGGCCGCACCCGCAAGCTACGGCTCGGCCACGGCCTCGAGTCTTCGACCGATATCGGCCCCGTCATCTCCGCCGCGCAGCAGGAGAAGGTGCATTCGTACATGCCCGTCGCCGAACGCGAGGGGGCGACGGTCGCGGTGGGCGGCCGCATCCCGACCGAGGGCGCGCTCTCGAAGGGCTTCTTCCACGAGCCGACGGTGCTGGTGGACGTGAAGCCGAATATGCGCGTCGCGCAGGAGGAGATCTTCGGGCCGGTGACGGCCGTCATCGAGGTAAGTGGCATCGACGAAGCGATCCGCGTGCTGAATTCGACGAAGTACGGGCTGTCGTGTTCGGTCTACACGCGTAACGTGAACAACGCCTTCCGCTTCATGCGCGATGCCCAGACCGGGATCGTGTACGTGAACGCGGGGACGATCGGCGCGGAGATCCAGCTTCCGTTCGGTGGGATGAAGGCCACCGGTAACGGCCATCGCGAGGCCGGTCGCGCGGCGCTCGACGTCTACTCCGAATGGAAGTCGATGTACGTCGACTACTCGGGTAGGCTGCAGCGCGCGCAGATGGATCCGTAGCAGGCGCGAGGTCGGCGGCGACGCCGTCCGCGTCGATGCGTGCGCCGGACGGCGGCGTCAGGCGGCCAGGTGCGTGGCGAGCCATTCGGCCGCCAGGTCCACGGCCTGCTTCGTCCGCGCGCGGAACTCGTGGCCGGTGTCCGGGATGACGGCGATCTCGATGCGGGGATTCCCAGCGGCGACGCGCTGGAGCAACGCCAGCGGGCCGAGGGCGTCGCGGTCGCCCTGGACAACGAGCGCGGGGCAGCGCACCGACGCCAGCGCTGCCTCGTCGCGGGGGCGCGGGCGGCCGGCGGGCCCGATCGGATGCCCGAGGATCACCAAGGCGGCCGGCGGCTCCAGCGCGGCGAGGAACGCGCACACGCGTCCCCCGAAAGAGCGGCCGATGAGCGCCACCGGACCCGGGTGCTTCGCGAGAAGGTCGTCTCGCGCCGCGCGCAGCTCCGCGAGCTCGCGCGCGAAGTCCTTGCTGGGACTGCGGCCGCCGGTCGAGAACGCCACGGCCTCGCTCGGGATATCGCGCTGCGTGAGTGCGCTGCGCATCGCGACGACGATCGGCTGGCGCGGGTTCCCGCCGTAGCCCGGGACGACGATCGCGGCGCTCACCGGCGCGCCGCCTTAGGCACGGGGATCTTCTGCTCGAGGCCGACGGAGGGGCCGAGGAGGTCGCCGACTTCGGCCAGGCGCGGAACGAGGTTCGCGATGGTGAACGCGTCGGGCCGGCCGAGCGAGGCGATCTCGTCCCACTGCAGCGGCGCGGACACCGGGGCACGGCGGATCGGGCGGACGCTGTACGGTCCCGCCGTCGTCTTGCCGCGCACGTTCTGCAGGTAGTCGATGTAGATCCCGCGACGCCGCTTCTTCTGGAACTCGATGGTCACAAGCGTTGGCGCTCGGTCGCGGGCCGAGCGGCCGATGTCGTGCACGAATTCGCGCGACTCGTCGAACGTGTACCTGCGCGCGATCGGCACGAGGACGTGGATGCCGCGCGAGCCGGTGGTCTTCGGGAATCCCTGGAGTCCGCGATCGGCCAAGAGCTCTCCGACGATGCCGGCGACCTCCTTGACTTCCTGCCACGTGGCGCCTTCCGCGGGATCGAGGTCGACGATCGCGTAATCCGGGAGTTCGGGCTTGTCGACGCGCGAAAGCCAAGGGTGGATCTCGATCGCGGTGTAGTTCGCCATCCAGATGAGCGTCGCCATGTCGTTCGCGAGGACGTAGTCGATCCCACCCTCGCGGTCGGCGTCGCGGTCCGTCCAGCTGCGGATCCACTTCGGCGTGAACTGCGGCTTGTCCTTCTGATAGAAGCTCATGCCGCCGATGCCGTCGGGGAACGGCTTGAGCGTGAGCGGACGGTCGGCGACGAACGGAAGCAGGTACGGCGATACCTCGGTGTAGTAGCGGATGAGATCCGCCTTTGTGTACCCGTCCTCGGGGAACAGCACCTTGTCGAGGTTGGTGAGCTTGATCTGGTGACCATCGACGCTCAGCACGGCAGGGACGCGCTTGGGCGGAGCGGCATCCGCATTCCCGGCCGGCGAGGCGGCGGCGCGCGCCGCGGCGCGCTGCACCGACTTGATCGACTCCGTGCGCTCTTCACCCGTGCACTCGCGCGGCTCGACGTCCGGCCGAAGGCCGCGATAGGTCGGGTGGCGCAGCGTCCCATCGCGGGTCAGCTCGGTGAAGCGAACCTCGCACACCAGCTCGGGAAGGCACCAACGTGTGGGCTGGTTCACCTCCGGCTTCGTCGCGAACGGCGAGGTCGGCGACTCGCGCTCGCGGAGCATCCCGAGCAGGTCCTTCAGCATGCGCTCGTCGAAACCCGTTCCCACGTGGCCCACGGGTGCGAGCTTTCCGTCGCGGTAGACGCCGAGGAGCAGCGCGCCGAGCGTCGCGCTGCGCCCGCCCTGCCCCGCGGTCCAGCCGCCGATGACGCAATCCATCGTCCGCTGGGCCTTCACCTTCACCCACGCGGCGGACCGGCCGGGCGCGTATGGCGCGTCCAGGCGCTTGGCGACGATGCCCTCGAGGCCCTGTTCGCGCGCCGCGTCGAAGAGCGCGACGCCCGTGCCGACGAAGCAGTCGGAGGAACGGATGGCGCCCATCGGCGTGACGGCGGCCTCGAGGCGCCGCTGGCGTTCGCGGAGGGGCCGGTGACGGAGGTCCTCGCCGTCCTGGTAGAGGAGATCGAACACCTCGTACACGACCGGCGTGGTCCGGCGGAGCTTGCGGATCGACGCCTCGTCCCGGACGTGCATGCGCGGCTGGAGGCGCTGGAACGACGGTACGCCGCGTTCGTCGAGCGCGACGATCTCACCGTCGAGGATCGCGTGGTACGCACCCGTCAGCGCCTCCGCGACGCCGTGGGCTTCGGGATACTGCGCGGTGCAGTCGAGGAGGTTCCGCGTCTGAAGGCGCACCATGCCGCCGTCTACGAACGCCAGGGTGCGAACGCCGTCCCACTTGGGCTCGTAGCAGAACGACGGCGAGTCGAACGGGGAATCCGCCGAAACCGCGAGCATCGGGTGCACCTTCCAGTCGTAGAAGTCGTCGGCCGGCGGCGTCCCGTGGCGGATCAGCAGCCAGTCACGGCCCTCGTTCGCGGCCGTCTTGACCAGCACGTACTCGGCGTCGAGCCGCTTCCCGTGGAAACGGATCTTGTATTCCCGCTCACCGCCGTTGCGGTCTCGCTTGTCGAGGAGCAGGTCGTACGTGCCGGTGTCCCAGATGGTCATGGTGCCCGCGCCGTAACCGTCGGGGATGACGCCGTGGAAGGTGAGGTATTCGATCGGGTGGTCCTCGGTATGCACCGCGAGCCGTCGCTTTCCGGCTTCGAGCGGCGGCCCCTGCGGAACGGCCCACGACGCCAGCACGCCGCGCATCTCGAGACGCACGTCCCAATGGAGCCGCGTGGCGTGGTGCCGGTGAACGACGTATCGCCCGGCCGCCGCCGGCTCCGGATCGTCGCCCTTGGGCTCCGGCGTGCGACGGAAGTCCCGTTTGCGCTGGTATTCGGTGAGGCTCACAGTGCGTTGTCCGCGCGCGTCCAAGGCATCACGAGCATTCTCGGGGAGGCACCATGCCGTCGTCGTTCGAAGCCCTCGTCGATTCGTTCCTCAAGGAGGAGTACGCCGACTCGCCGGTCCTCGCGAGCGCGCTCGGCCTCCCGGGATACGACGAAGCACTCGACGACCTGTCGGCCAGCGCCTTCGAACGGCGAGACCGCTCGACGCACGAATGGCTTGCGCGATTCCGGAAGATGGGCGACGAAGGGCTCACGCCGGACGAGCGCATCGACCGCGACTTCCTCGTCGCGGTGCTCCGCGGGCGGGAGATCCTGCAGCCGCAGCGCATGTGGCAGAAGCAGCCGGCCACATACCTGAATCCGGGGCTGACCGGCGTCTTCACGCTGTTCCTGCATCGCCTGCGTCCGGAGAAGGACCTCGCCGACGCCGCGCGGGCAAGGCTCGAAAGGGTGCCGGCGAACCTGCGCGACGGCATGGACAACCTCGACTTCGCCCTCACGCCGGCCGTGTACCTGGAGCGCGCGATCGCGCAGTCGAGGGCCGCGGTGAGGTACGCCAGAGACCTCGTGCCTGCGGAGGTCGCCGATCCCCGCCTTCGGGAGCGGGTGAGCGAAGCGGGGGCGCGCGCGGCGGCGGCGTTCGAGACGTTCGGGTCGTTCCTCGAGGACAAGCAGGCGCGGGCGGCGGGCAACTACGCGGTCGGCGAGGAGTGCTACTCGGCGCTGCTGCGCGAGAAGGAGCTCCTCCCGTACTCCGCGGCCGAGCTGCGCGAGCGCGGTCGCGAGCAGTACGACATGCTCGCGGCCGAGGCGCAGCGCCTGGCGAAGGACATCGACGGCAGCGACGACTGGGTCGCGCTGCTCGAGCGGCTCAACAAGGTGCACGCACCGACGCCCGACGCGATGCGCGCTGAATACGAGGATTGGACCGAGCGTGCGCGTACCTTCCTCCGCGACACGGGACTCGTCACGCTTCCGGAAGGAGAGCGCTGCACCGTCGAGCCGTCGCCGCCCTTCCAGCGGCCGATCCAGGCGGTCGCCTCGTACAACGCCCCGCCCGCGTTCTCCGACGGGATGCACGGCCACTTCTTCGTGCCGTATCCCCCGGACGGCACGCCCGACGCCGAGGTGCAGAAGCGCATCGAGGGCAACTCGAGCGCGTCGATACCGACGACCGCCGTGCACGAGGCATATCCCGGACACCACTGGCACATGATCATGCGCAAGCAGAACCCATCGCCGGTTCGCAAGACGTTCGGCACGTCCTACTTCGCAGAGGGATGGGCGCTGTACGCGGAGCGCGTCATGCGCGAACAGGGCTTCTTCGCGGACCCGCGCCACAGGCTCTATCAGTACGAAGCGACGATCTTCCGCGCCGCGCGCGTCGTCGTGGATACGAGCCTCCACATGGGCGAGATGTCGTTCGAGGACGCGGTGCGATTCATGATGGCGAAGGCGAACCTGACCGAGCCGAACGCCCGGGCCGAGGTTGGGCGCTACTGCTCATGGCCGACGCAGGCGTCGTCCTACCTGACCGGCATGCTCGAGATCGTGGACATCAGGACGCGCCACCTCGCGCGCGGCGGACGGAGCGACACGGCGGCGCTCCGCGAGTTCCACGACGCGATCGCGCGGAGCGGCAACCTGCCGACCACCCTCGCCGAGCGCGCGATCGCGTAGACGCGATCGCCGGGACGCTCGCGTCTCGCCGGCGATGTCGCGCCCGCACGGCCGCGACGCTTCGTCACGCGCCCAATGGCGCAACCGGGCGGGTCAAGGCGCGTCGCTGAGCGACAGACGCGCGTCAGGCGAGTGTTGACCCGCAGGTGTAGCATGCGCGCGGCGAGCCGCGCGAAAAAGCCAAAGACAGCGGCCGCGAGGGTGTGTGTGATGCCTCGATCCATCTGGCGCGGGGTCGTCAGCTTCGGCATGGTCGCGATACCCGTGCGCCTGTACCTGGCGACCGAGAGCAAGTCGAAGGTCTCGTTCAACCTGCTCTGCCCCGAGCACAAGTCGCGGATCAAGAACAAGCGGTGGTGCCCCGAGGGCGACCACGAGGTCGAGTGGGGCGAGGTCCTGAAGGGCTACGAGTACGAGAAGGGCAACTACGTGATGCTGGACGACGAGGATCTCGATCGTCTTCCGCTGAAGAGCAGCAAGGCGATCGACATCGCCGGGTTCATCAAGGACGAGGAGCTCCCGGGTCCTGTCTACTACCAGAGCGCGTATTACCTCGAACCGGAGAAGACCGCGGCCAAGCCGTACGCGCTGCTGAAGAAGACGCTCGAGAAGACCAACCGGGTCGCGATCGCGAAGTTCGCGCTGCGGGATCGCGAGCGACTGGTGTCAGTGCGGTCGCTCGACGGCACGCTGCTGCTGAACACGCTCCACTGGCCCGACGAGATCCGCTCCACCGCGGACCTCGACCTTCCTGAGAAGGTGGAGGTCAATCCGCGCGAGCTGTCGATGGCGGAGAACCTCGTCGAGGCGATGGCGATGGACTTCGAGCCGGACGAGTTCAAGGACGAGTACAAGGAAGCCCTCGACCAGATCGTCGCGGCGAAGGTCGAAGGCCGAGAAGACCTCGTCGAGGCGCCGGAGCCCGAGGCCGAGACGACGGTCGTCGACCTCATGGCGACCCTGAAGGAATCCGTCGCGCGCGCGAAGGAAGGCGAAAAGGCCCGCGGGCGCTCGGGACGAGGCGGCCACGAATCGCTCGTACACGAGAAGCCTGGAACATCCGCAAGGGCGGATAAGGCCGGGGACGAGAAGTCCGAGAAGAAGGTGAGAAAGACCGTGGCGAAGGAGGCCGCGACAAGAACGGCGCGTCGCAAGGCGTCGTAACCGCTCCGCGGCGCCTCTATCCTCGCGCGATGCCTGGCGACCCGAGCTCGGCCGAGGGGCCGCGCCCGACGCTCATCGACGTGGCGACGGTCGGACGGCCCGGCCTGCCGCGCGCCATGGCGCCCATGCGGCCCCGCCTGGCCGCCGACGCGTTCAACTCGCCCGACCACATCTTCGAGCTCAAATGGGACGGGATCCGCGCGCTGGTCGCGCGTGACGCCGCCGGCATCCGGGTCGTCGACCGCCACGGCGGCGACCTACTCCCCCTGCTGCCGGAACTCGCCGACATGCACATCCCGGACGGCATCCTTCTCGACGGCGAGGTCATCGTCTGCGACTCGCGCGGCCGGCCGAGCTACGAACTCCTCGCGGAGCGGTTCCTGCGCGAGCGCCCTCCGATGTTGCCCGGGGCGCGGCCCGCGGCCCGCCGGCGGGGGCCGCTGTTCGTCGCGTTCGACCTGCTGTATGACGATGGCCGGCCGCTGCTCTCGCTCGCACTCGAACAGCGCCGTGCGCGGCTCCTCGAGCGAGGGCTGCACGGGCCGATCGTGTTCGTCCCTGACCACCTCGAGGGCGATGGCGAGCCGTTCTTTGATGTGGTGGCCGAGTACGGACTCGAGGGGATGATCGCCAAGCGGCGCGACAGCCGCTACATCCCGGGCGCTCGTACGGCCGACTGGCTGAAGTGCCACGTGACGCCACGCAGCGACGTCGTGCTCGGCGGCCTCGTCGAGGACCGTGGCCGCGCCCAGACCGCCCTGTGCGGCGTGCGCGCGGGCGAGGAGCTCGTGTTCGCGACGGAGGCCCGAGTGCCGCCGCTCTACGCCGAATGGCTCTCAGGAGCGACGCGAAGCTTTACGGCGGGCGCCTCGCCGTTCGCCGGCCCCGTCGGCGTCGGCTCGGGAACGCGCTGGCTTCGCCCGCGGCTCGTCGCGATCGTGGAGCACGAGGGCCACGCGGGCGGGGCGCTCGCCGACGCGCGCTTCCGCGGGCTGCGGTTCGACGGCCGCCCCGAGGACTGCCGGCGCGAGGAGCCCGTCGATGTGCCGGACGCGCCGGCGAGCCTGGGCCCCGAACGTCCACGGCTGGTCCTGTTACGGAGCCTGCCCTTCCCGGTCGAGTAGCGCGCCGACTCCTCTGGGAGATGCCTCCCGTGTCTCCGACGGTCGGCCTCCCACGTGTTCAGGCACCGCAGCGTCGCTTCGGTCGAGAGGCGGTTGGTCTTCGCGCGATCAGGCCCCCGCACGGGCGCAGCGAGGGCGTAGCATTGAAAAACCCCCGGAGGCTGGTCTTGGCCAAGTTCATCTTCGTCACCGGCGGCGTCACCTCCTCGCTCGGCAAGGGCATCACCGCCGCTTCCCTCGGCCGGATCCTCGCGTCCAGAGGCATCGCGATCGCCTCGCTCAAGATGGACCCCTATCTCAACGTCGACCCAGGGACCATGTCGCCCTACCAGCACGGCGAGGTCTTCGTGACCGAGGACGGCGCAGAGAGCGACCTCGACCTCGGGCACTACGAGCGTTTCATCGACCGCAACGTCACGCGGGCGTCGAACCTCACCACGGGCCAGATCTACAACGCGGTGATCGCGAAAGAGCGCCGAGGCGACTACCTCGGAGCGACAGTGCAGGTCATCCCTCACGTGACCAACGAGATCAAGGCACGCATCCATCGCGTCGCTCGCGAGAGCAGCGCCGACGTGGTGGTGGTGGAGGTCGGCGGGACCGTCGGAGACATCGAGTCCCTCCCCTACCTCGAGGCGATCCGCCAATTCCGGAACGACGTCGGCCGGCGCAACGTCCTCTACATCCACCTGACGCTGCTTCCGCGCGTCGCGACCGGCGAGCTCAAGACCAAGCCGACCCAACACTCCGTCAAGGAGCTGCGCTCCATCGGGATCCAGCCGGACGTTGTGGTCGCCCGCGCGGACGAGCCGCTCGACGAGGAGCTGCGCGAGAAGATCGCGCTCTTCTGCGACGTGAAGCGCGAGAACGTCATCTCCGAGCCGGACGCATGGTCGATATACGCGGTCCCGCTGATGCTCGAGGAGACAGGCCTCGGTCGGATCATCGTCGAGGAGCTCGGGATCGAATGCGCGGAGCCCGACCTCAGCGACTGGCAGGCGCTCGTGGACCGGATCCGCGGGGCGCGCACGCCCCTGGAGATCGGCCTGGTCGGGAAGTACATCGAGCTCCAGGACGCGTACCTCTCTGTCGCCGAGTCGGTAAGGCACGCGAGCTGGGCGGCGGGCTGTGACGTGCGCATCCGGTGGATCGATAGCGAGAAGCTCGAGCGCGACGGGGATGTTGAGCCCCTGGTCGGTCTCGACGGTCTGGTGATCCCTGGCGGCTTCGGGTACCGGGGCATAGAGGGCAAGGTGCGCGCGGCACGCTACGGGCGCGAGCGCGCCGTGCCGACACTCGGCCTCTGCATGGGAATGCAGTGCATGGTCATCGAGCTCGCGCGCACCGCGCTCGGCACGGAGGACGCCAACTCGACGGAATTCGACGCGTTCACCCCGAATCCCGTCATCGACCTGCTGCCCGAACAACGGGAGATCGGCGACAAAGGAGGCACCATGCGACTCGGCGCCTACCCGTGCGTCGTCGATGTTGGGTCCCGCGCGGGGAACGCCTACGGCCAGCCGATCGTCTTGGAGCGCCACCGGCACCGCTTCGAGTTCAACAACGCGTACCGCGAGCTGCTGCGCTCTCACGGCATGCGCTTCAGCGGTCTGTCACCCGATGGACGGCTGGTCGAGATCGTGGAGCTCGAGGAACATCCCTTCTACCTCGGGACGCAGTACCACCCCGAGTTCAAGTCCCGCCCCAACCGGCCGCACCCCCTCTTCGTCGCCTTCGTCGCGGCGGCGATGGCGAACGCGCGCGCGAGCGGTAGGCTGAAGACCGCGGCACCGATGCTGCAGGAGGCACGAGCATGAGATTGTTCCTGGACACCGCGGAATTCGACGAGATCAAGACCGGCGTGGACTGGGGGTTCGTCACCGGGGTCACGACGAACCCGACGCTGATCATGAAGGCCGGTAAGGACCACGAGACCCAGGTGAAGCGGATCTGCGGGATCGTGGGCGATGTTTCGGCGGAGACCGTGACGGACAAGCGCGACGACCTCATCGTCGAGGGTCGCACCATCGCCTCTTGGCACCCGAACGTCATCGTGAAGGTCGCGATGACGCCGGATGGCGTCGCCGCCGGGAAGGTGCTCGCCGGCGAGGGCATCCGCATCAACGTCACCCTCTGCTTCACCGTGAACCAGGCCCTGCTCGCGGCCGAGATCGGCGCGTACATCATCAGCCCCTTCGTTGGCCGCCTGGACGACATCGGCGAGGATGGGATCGCGTTGGTTCGCGACATCGCCCTCGCGTACCGGGAGCAGAACATCAAGACCAAGGTGCTGTCCGCGAGCCTGCGGCATCCCATGCATGTGACCCAGTCGGCGCTCGCCGGTGCGGACATCGGCACGATGCCGTTCAAGGTTATGGAGATGCTCTTCAAGCACCCGCTGACCGATGCGGGCATCGAACGGTTCAAGGCCGACTACCGCAAGACGCAGGAGGCGCAGCCGGTCCGCAACCAGGCTGCGGAGGCGGCCGGCAAGAGCTAGCGCAGCCTCTTCCGCTCCACCCACCGACCCCCTCGCGGCGCGGGTCCGTGATCGCGCCTCCGCACCGCAGGCCACATCGGGACGAGTGTCCACGACCGTGCGCAATAGTCCTCACCCATAGCGGAAGACAGCGCTTCGGTAGTTCCCGATCACCGTCCAAGGGACGAGGCGGGACGGCCGGCACTGAGCCACGGGACACCGCGAATGGGCTGCACCGGCCTCCCGCTCAGGGTCCGCAGGAGTTGACCTGGGAGGAGTCATCAGCGCCGCGGCGGCTCGCCCACCACGAGATCGCGTACGTCGGCCGATTTGACGCCGCACAGGTCGAGCACGCACAGCGTGAGAGCGAGCGCGTCCGATTCGGCACGGGTCGTCGCGTCGATGCGCCCGGTCTTCATGGCGAGGTCCGTCGCGTACAGCGTTTCGTAGGCGCGGGCTATCTCCGGACGGGTGACCCGCCGTGCGTGGGCCGACGCGCGGACGATGACGCCCGCCGAGGACCGGATCGCCTTGGCCATCCGGTCAGCGTCCTCGTCCCGGCGCAGGGCGGAAGCGAACAGCATCACGCGGAACTGCCACACGAGGAGCGCGAGGATCGCCTGCGGCGCCTGACCGTCCGTGAGAAGGCGCTCGAGCTGGGCGATCGCCGCGGGTACGCGGCGCTGGATCACCGCTCGGGTGAGCGCGAAGACGTCGGCCTCGACCGCCCCCGACACCAGGCGAGCCACGTCGGGAGCGTCGATCGTCTCGCCGGCGGCGTAGGCGGACAGTTTGGCGAGCTCGTTCTCGAGCCGCTCGGTGTCCGGTCCCACCGCACCCAGCGCCTGGACGGCGGCAGGCGTCAAGGACACGCGGTGCAGGCGCGCTCGCGACTGGATCCAGCCGGGCAGGGCCTCGGGCGCCAAGCGGCCGACACGCTCGACCCGACCGCCCGCGGCGAGCACCGCTGCCGGCAGCGTGCCGGCGGGGACTGCGACGCCACCCGTACGCGCGGAGGCGCGTCCCGCGCGGCGCGGGTTCGCGAGCGGCTCGGATGAAACGAGGACGAGCGCAGTCTCTGGCGGAAACGAGGCGATGAAGGCGTGATCGGTGAGGGCTTCGGCGTGGTCGACGACGACCACCCGGCGGTCGTCGACGGTCTCGAAGAGGCCCTGCGACTGCCCGCCGAAGGCGATGGCCGACGCCGGGACCACGCGCGCGTCGTGGCGGGTGAGGCCGAGCGCGTTCCCGAGGTCGGCTGTCGCCTGCCCCGCGAGGTCGCTGGGCGCCGACACCTCGCCGGCGAGGAGACCGCGGACGAGCTCAGCGAGCCGGAGGCGCGTACGGAACGGATCCTCCCCGTGGAGCAGGAAGATCGTTCGCGTGCGCGTGGACGACGAGTCGCTGGCCATCTGGCTGGATCTCCACCGTCCCGTCCTGGTCGGTCCGATACGTCGCGATGCCGCGCAGCGCGGAGAGCGTTTCCGGCGTGGGGTGCCCGTACCGGTTGCCCGCGCCGACCGAGAGTACCGCCGCCTCGGGCCGAACCGCTGCGACGAGCGGGGCGCCGTACGGGCTCGCCGCCCCATGGTGCGGCGGCACGTAGACGCGCGCGGCCAGGCGCGCCGGCGCCAGCAGCAGATCGGCCTGCGCCTGGTCCGTCGCGTCGCCCATGAAGAGCATCGAAAAGGCGCCGAGCCGCAGCTGGAGAACGAGCGACGGAACATCGACCCTCGGGTCGTCGTTCGGAGCGAGCGTCCTGATGCGCGCGTCGCCGAGCGCGATCTCCGCCCCGGCCCGGAGCGCGCGGCGCGGCACTCCGGCACGCGCGGCGGCCTGCGCCCACGTAGTGGCGAGGGTCCCCTCGTTCAGCCCCACCGGCTCCACCGCGAGCCCGATGTCGTACCGGTCGAAGAGCGCTACGAGTCCGTTGCCGTGGTCGGCGTGCGCGTGCGTCAGCGCCACCACGTCGAGGCGCCGCTGCCACGGTGGGAACGTCGCTCCAAGCTGGGCGAGGAGCCGCGCGGGGTCCGGGCCGCCGTCGACGATCGCGTAGTGGCCGCCCGCATCGATCAGGAACGCGTCGCCTTGGCCCACGTCGAGGGCGAGGACTCGGATCGGCACCGGCGGTCCTCCCGCACCAACGGCCGCGGTCACGGTCAGGGAGCCGAGCGCGGCGACCAAGGCCGCGGCCGCCGCGACGCGCCGCGGGGAGATCGGGCCGCCACCTGACCCGCCGGCCAGCGCGACGCCGCGCCGGAGCATGTTCATGCGACCCGACCTGGCCGCGCCCACACGCGATCGGTGCTTCGGCCGGGCGAACCGCCCGCGCAGCGCGCCGAGCGATCCGGCCAGGCGCCGGCGCGCCGCCAGCGCCGCCAGGATCGCGCCCGCGGCGAGCAGGCCTGAAGGGAGCCCGCCAGGCACGCCCACCGACGCGCCCGGGATCCCCGCGGACGTCTCGACGACCCGCCGCAGGGACCACGCGACGGCGAACGCCGCCACCGCGAAGGGCCTCGCCGCATCGAGCGAGAGGGCGCCTACGACGCTCGTGAGCGCGCCCGCGGCCATGAGCGGCGGGAACAGCGGCACCGCGAGCACGTTCGCCAGCGGCGAGACGAGCGAGAGGCGTCCGAAGACGGCGACGATGACCGGTACGGTCGGCACGCTCGCCGCGAGGGTCGCCGCGAGCCCCTCGCGCAAAAGCGTGGGCGCCCCGCGGAACTGCTGCGCAAGGCGCGGTTGGAAGGCAAGAAGCCCCGCCGTCGCCCCGACGCTGAGCTCGAATCCCACGTCGCCGAGTACCTGCGGCGACACGACGATCATGCCCACGACGGCGGCGCACAGCGCGTTCGCGACGACCGCGCGCCGGCCGATGACCATGCCGAACGCGGCGACGCTCCCCATGGCCGCGGCGCGCAGCACGCTGGGCGCGAGTCCGACAAGGACGCTGTAGGCCGCGATCGCGAGCACCGTCGCGAGCGCGACGACAGTCGGACGTGCGCGCTCCCGCAGGACGATAGCCACGCTTGCCGCGACCAGGGTCATGTTGAAGCCCGAGATGGCCAGTAGGTGGGTCGTGCCGCTGCGCGCGAACGCCGCTGCGAGCTCGGGGCCGACGCTGGCCCGCTCACCGAGCACGATGCCAAGGACTATCCCGGCCTCGGGCTCGGGCACCAGGCGGCGCAGCGGCGCCCCCAGCGCCTGACGCAGCTGGTCGAGCGGTCCGGCGTGCACGAGGTCGAAGTCGGCCGCGGGGCCGAACAGCGGCCTCGCCGCCATGAGGGCGGCCCCCACCGCGGTCGCGGCCCAGAGAAGCCGTCGTGGGCGGTCCGCGCTGGCGCTCATCAGCACCGTCGATAAGAGGCAGGACGCGACCGCGAGCGATCGGCCGGCTACGGCGCTCTGCGACTCGAGCCAGGCGATGGCGGCGACGAGCAGCGCCGCGGGTAGGAGCGGCACGCGCAGCACGAAGCTCATCGCGTGGCGATCAGGTCCTTGATGTCCGCGAAGACCCGCGCCGACACGATCCCGCGCGTCTGCAGCTCCTCGGTGCGCCCGAACGGCCGCTGCTCTCGCGCCTGCACGATGCGCGCAGCGGTCGTCGGTCCGATCCCCCGCAGGGTCTGGAGCTCCGCCAGGCTGGCCTGGTTGATGTCGACCTTGTGCTCCGCGTCGCTGCCTGCGCTGCCGGCCGGGACCGCTTCCCCGGGTCGCGGCACGTAGATGCGCTGCCCGTCGCGGAGCGGTGCGGCCTTGTTCAACGCGAACAGGTCAGCCTCGCCGGTCATCCCGCCGGCGGCGAGCAGCGCGTCGAGCACGCGCGAACCCGCTGGCAACCGTACGAGTCCCGGGTGCGCGACGGCGCCGACGACGTCGACGACGACCGAGGTCGCCGGCGACGCCGGGGGCGGCTTCTCCTCGGTGACCGCGACCGGCGCTGGCTCCGGCGCCGCGCGCGCGCGGACGATCTGCCCGAACAGAAGCCCGCCGACCGCGAGGACCGGCACAGCCACGAGGAGCGCACGACGCACGGTGGCAGCGTGCGCAGCCGCGGTGTGCCGGTGCCATCCCCCATTCGTGCGAACGCTGTCGTCCGTTGGTGCGCGAGGTGTCATCCGTTGGTGCGATAGCTCCCAGACACGCGAACGTCGCCGGGTCGGGGATGTCCTGGGCTGGCTCGGCTTCGCCTAAGGCGCCGCCGCCAGAGGCGTGAGGGCTCGCCGGAGAGCCGGCCTTGATCGCCATCGTCGGGAGGCCCCGAGAATGACGGCACCCTGAGCGAGGCTGGGCGCGAGGGCTCGGGGGTGTTTAGTTCGGGCGCCCCGGCTGCGCGCCTGGCTGCATCTGGACGATCGAGACGGGAAGCCTGCCGGCGAGCTGACCGTCGACCGCGACCTCGAAGTTGTGCATCCCGAAGGTGCCGAAGTTCACGTTGTTGAGCTCGACGATCACGTTGACGTCCTGCTCTGGCAGCGCGTGCACGGAGATCTCGGGAGGATTCGGCATCGCCTCGGCTCCGTCGGGACGGCGCAGCTGCACGACGACGCTGTGCGACCCGGGCTCGAGGCCGAGGATGGCCACGAGGAACATGCGCGGGTGCTGCGCGGGCAAACCGCTCACGCTGATGTTCCTGAAGATTCCGAGCAGGCTGACCTTGCCGTCCTGGCCGACGAGCGCGTGGTCGCACAGCGCCGCGAGACGCAGCTCGGGCGCGCTCATCGCGTCACCAGGCTGACGAGGCGATCGGGCACCACGATGGACCGGGTGACCGGCCGACCCCCGAGCGCTCTCTGCACGCGCTCGCTCGCGAGCGCTTCGCCGCGCGCCGCATCCTCACCAAGACCGGCGGCTACCGGGATCCGGTCGCGGAGTTTTCCGTCGACCTGCACGACGAGCGTGACTTCCCGGGGCGCGGCGATTCCTGGGTCGTGCTCCGGCCAGCGCTGCGCGTGGATCGAGCCGCTCTCGCCCCGGCGGTGCCACAGCTCCTCCGTCATGTGCGGAGCGAACGGCGCGAGCAGGAGCAGCAGTGTGCGCACGCCGTCGGAGCGGCTGGGGCCCGGCGGGGCATGCTGCAGCGCGTCAGAGAACTTCATCATCGCCGCGATCGCGGTGTTGAAGTGGTACGCGTCGAGGTCGGAGCCGACCTTCGCGATCGTCTGATGCAGCGCCTGGTCGAGGATGGGATCACGGTCCGCCCCGCCCGGCGCGTCCTCGACCGCGATGCGCCACACGCGCGCGAGGAAGCGCGAGGTCCCATCGATGCCGGCGGCATCCCAGTCCGCGCCCTCGGTCCACGGCCCCATGAACATCATGAAGAGGCGCAGCGTGTCCGCACCGTACCGCGCGACGTACTCGTCCGGCGTCTGGACGTTGCCGCGGGACTTCGACATCTTCCGGCCCTCGAACACGATCGTCCCCTGGTTTCGCATGTGGACAAAGGGCTCGTCGAACCAGAGGTACCCGAGGTCCCGCAGGACCTTGCAGACGAAGCGCGCGTACAGCAGGTGCAGGATCGCGTGCTCGATCCCGCCCGTGTACCGGGCGACCGGGAGCCACTTCCGGCCGACCTGAGGATTGAAGAAGCACGATGCGTCGTTCGGGTCGGGGTAGCGGTACATGTACCACGAGGAGTCGACGAACGTGTCCATCGTGTCCGTCTCGCGCTTGGCGGCCTTGCCGCAGCGCGGACACGTCGTATTCACGAACTCGGGGATGTGCCCGAGCGGCGATCCACCGCGCCCTGTGAATTCGGCGTCGCGGGGCAGCACGACCGGGAGGTCCGCGTCGGGCACGGGTACCACTCCGCAGTCGTCGCAGTAGATGATCGGGATCGGCGTGCCCCAGTAACGCTGGCGCGAGATGAGCCAATCGCGTAGCCGGTAGGTGACCGCGGCGTCCCCGACCCCGCGCCGCTTCGCCTCGTGCGCGACGGCCTTCTTGCCTTCCTCGTTCGGGGTCCCGTCGAACCCTCCGCTGCGCACCATGACGCCCGGCCCCAGGTACGCCTCCTCGAGCGCGTCGTGCGCCGTGCCGTCAGGGGAGATCACCTCCCGGATCTCGAGGCCGTGGGCCTTCGCGAACGCGAAGTCGCGCTCGTCGTGGGCGGGCACGGCCATGATCGCCCCGGTCCCGTACCCGGCGAGCACGTAGTCGGCGATCCACACCGGGATGCCCTCGCCGCTGAAGACGTTGAGAGCGCGCGCGCCGGTGAAGACGCCCGTCTTCGGTCTGTCCGCGGCCGCACGGTCGATCTCGCTTTCCTGCCGGGCCCGCTGCGCGTACTCGTCGACATCCGCCTTGCGGTCGGGCGTCGTGATGACGTCCACCAGCGGGTGCTCGGGAGCGAGGACCATGAAGGTCGCGCCGTGCACGGTGTCGGGGCGCGTAGTGAAGAAGCGGATCTCCGCCCCAGCGTGACCCTCGACCGGGAAGGCGAGCTCCGCGCCTTCCGACCGCCCGATCCAGTTCTGCTGCATGACGGAGACGCGCTCCGGCCAGTCGAGCCCGTCGAACCGCAGGAGCTCGTCCGCGTACTCCGTGATGCGGTAGAACCACTGCGTTAGGTCGCGCTTGACGACCGGGGTGTCGCAGCGCTCGCAGCGTCCCGAGATGACCTGCTCGTTCGCCAGTACGGTCTCGTCGCGCGGACACCAGTTGACGGGTGCGGTGGCCCTGTACGCGAGGCCCTTTTCGAAGAAGCGCAGGAACATCCACTGGTTCCAGCGGTAGTACTCGGGGTAGCAGGTGACCACCTCGCGCCGCCAGTCGATGGCCATGCCCATCGTGCGGAACTGCTCCCGCATATGGGCCATGTTCTTCTCGGTCCACACCGCGGGGTGGAGCCCCCTATCGATGGCGGCGTTCTCCGCGTTGATCCCGAACGCGTCGAAGCCCATTGGGAACAGGACGTTGTGCCCGCGCATGCGCGTGTAGCGCGCCGCGCAGTCCGATGGCGCATACGCGTACCAGTGGCCGACGTGGATCTCTCCGGAGGGATACGGGAACATCGTGACGAAGTAGTAGTTCGGCAGCGCGGCGTCGTCCGGCGTCTGGTGGGCGCCGGTCCGCTCCCACTCGACGCGCCACTTTTCCTCGATCTCCGCGGGGGCGTATCTCTCGGTGTGACGCTCGGTCCCGCCCGACACTCGGCCCCTCCTACGCGCGAACGGCCCGAGTCACCAAAGGGGACGAAAGGGCCACTTCCGCGGTACCACCCCGACTTGAGACGAGTCGCCCGTGCGCGGGTGGAGCTGAGGGGATTCGAACCCCTGACCCCCACACTGCCAGTGTGATGCGCTACCGCTGCGCCACAGCCCCGACGCGTCTCCGCTCGAGCACGGTGCTAACGGGTCGTGACCCCGGCGGACGCTACGTCGGCTTTTCGCGTCCGCGGCTCCCGGGCGAGTTCCCCGCACCACGGCACCGGCTCGCACCAAGCGCCGGCTCTCTTGCGTCGTGGGGACGCGGGTACTGCTCCCGTTCTCAGCCTTTGAAGGCCGAAGTATACGGTCGCGCGCCGATGCGCGACCGCTCAGCCGATGCGCGACCGCTCAGCCAGTGCGCGACACGCTGGCCGGATCGCGGCGCATGGCGACGGACTGGAGCAGGCCGAGCGCCATGCAGATGGAGACGACCGACGAGCCGCCCTGCGAGATGAACGGGAGCGGGATGCCGGTCACCGGCATGAGCGACATGGCCATGCCGACGTTCACGACGACCTGAAAGGCCAGCATCGCGACGACGCCGGCGCCGAGGAAAGTCCCGAACGGATCGCGCGCACGGTAGGCAACGCGTAGCGCCGCCAGGAGCAGCGTCAGATACAGCGCGAACAGAATGGCCGCGCCGGCGAATCCCAGGTCCTCCGCGAGGCCGGCGAAGACGAAGTCCGATTCGGCGATGGGCAGGTAGCCGAGCGGGGACTGCGTTCCGGCGGTTAGGCCCTTCCCCGTGGCCGCCCCGGATCCGACCGCGATCAGCGACTGGATGATGTTCCACCCGGCACCCTGCGGGTCTGCGTACGGATCGAGGAACGCCACCAGCCGGCTCTGCTGGTACGGCTGGAGCAGCGACCACACCAGCGGGAGCGCCGCGAGACCGCCCGCAACGAGCGCCGACAGCTGCCATAGCCGCGCGCCCGCGAGGAACGCCATCCCGAGGAAGATGCCGAGGAAGACGAGGCTCGTGCCGAGGTCGGGCTGGCGGTAGACGAGCAGCACCGCGGGGATGAGCAGGACCACGCCACCGAGGAGGACCAGCGGGGATCCGACGCGGTCCCGGCGGTCGGCGAACCACTTGGCGAGCACGACGATCATCAGGACCTTCGCGAACTCGCTGAATTGAAAGCGCTGTCCTGCGATGGTCACCCACCGCTGGCCTCCCAAGACGCTGTGCCCGGCGACGAGGACGACTGCCAGGAGCGCGAGCGTGACCACGTAGAGCACCGGGGCCAGCGTGCCGAACCACGCATAGTCGACGAGGGAGACGCCCACCATGACGGCGATGGCGAGCAGTGCGTATGCCGCCGCGCGCAGCAGGATGGGACCGGGCTCGCCGGCCGCGGTCTGCGCGTCGAACGTGGATGCGTACGCGATGACGATGCCGTACGCGATGAGTAGGACGGTCGCCGCAAGGAGGTACGGATCCGCGTTGGCGAATCGACGCGGCGACGGCCGCTCACGTGCGCGGGAGATCGTTGGGAGGATCGCGAGCTTGGTGAGGGTCACGCTCGCGGGTTTCCGCCGCTCGAGCGCGACGTCACGTCGACGCCTTCGTGTCCGCGGCGCCGACGCATAACGCCTCATAGATGCGCTGCATCATCGCCACGGCCGAGTTGGCGCTGAGCTCGCCAAGGTTCTTGTTCGGATCGACTCGCCCGACGCTGCGCCTCGCACCCACTCGGGTTTCGGTCACGGGACCGCCTTCTTCTCCGGCCCGCCGACGCCGTAGTACGCCTCGTAGATGCGCTGCGTCATCGCCACGGCCGGGTTGAGGCAGAGCTCGCAGAGATTCTTGCTCGAGTTGAACGTGAAGATGACCATCGCGATGTCGGCGGTCGGATCCGGGTTGTCGGCCTTCGGCAGGAACGACACGAACCAGTTGTGAAATCCGAGGAGCTCGCGGCCCGCGCTGTCCCTGCCGGCGGAAGGGCCGAACTCGGCCGTTCCGGTCTTTCCGGCGATCGGCAGCTTCGCGTTCGGCATGGATGCGTGGCCGATGGTCACGACACGCCGCGCGGCCTCGCGGATGAGGCGCAGGTTCTCCTGCGACACGTCGAGCTTCCTCGCGACCTCGGGCGTCGGCTGGAAGATGACGTTGCCACCTGTGTCCACGACGTCCTTCAACAGACGCGGACGGAACACCGTCCCGCCGTTGGCCACCGCCGCGTACGCGCTCAGCAACTGGAGCGGTGTCGCGGCGACGTAGCCCTGTCCGATCGCCTCCTGATACGTGTTGCCGATCGTCCACGGCTCCTCGAACGTCTGCTGCTTCCACGCGGGGTCCGGCATGATCCCCGCCGCCTCCCCCGGAAGGTCGATCCCCGTCGGGGCGCCGAAGCCGAGCATGCGACCGTACCTCGCGATCGCGTCGGGACCGACCCCGGCGCGTCCCGTGTTGGGGTTGCCTCCCGCCAGCGTGTAGAAGTAGATGTCGCTCGAGTGCGCGAAGCCGTTCACGAAGTCGAGCACGCCGTGCGCGCGCCAATCAAAGAACTTGTAGGAGCCGACCTGCAGCACGTTGGAGGACACGTTCACGATCGTGTTCCGGTTCGCGACGCCTTCCTGCAGGGCCGATACGCCCGTGATCATCTTGAACGTCGATCCGGGCGGATAGATCTCGCCGACGGCCTTGTTCACGAGCGGATGGCGGTCGTCTCCGGCGAGCGAGGCGAGCTCCGCGGGAGTGATCCCGCGCACGAAGGCGTTGTTGTCGTACGCGGGGGTCGTGACCATCGCGAGGACCTCGCCGTTCTGTGGATTCATCGCGATGCCGACGCCCTGGGTGAACGCCCCCGCCGCCATGCCCTTGTCGATCTCGGCCGCGATCAGCTTCTGCAGCTTGTCGTCGATCGTGAGCACCACGTTGCCGCCCGGCGTCGGTGGGATCTCCGCCAGCGTCTTGATCTCGCGCTGCGCGGCATCCCGTTCGACCTCCCGCCAACCGTATTGACCGCGCAGGTAGCGCTCGTACACGCGCTCGATCCCGGTCCTGCCGATCAGGTCGCTCGGCAGGTACCCAGCGTCTCGGCGCGATGCGAGCTCGTCCTCGTCGATGCGCCCGACATAGCCGAGGACGGGTGCGTACAGCGCCGGGTCCTCGTACCGTCGGATCGACTCGGCCTCGACGCGGACGCCGGGGAAGAGCTCGGGTCGCTCGACGAGGAGCAGGGCGGTCTCGCGCGGCAGGGGGCGGACCGACACCTTGACAGGCTCGTACGGGTTGCGCGTCCGCTGCCCCTGGATCGCCTCGAGGACGTCCTTGCCGTCCCGGACGACGAGCGCGCCGAGGCGCTCGGCCAAGGGGATCTCCGCGGCGACCGGCACGTCGATAGGCAGGACGCTCGCCGCGAAGCCCGGAACGTTGCGCACGAGGACGCGGCCGCTGCGGTCGAGGATGACGCCGCGGTCGGCCTCGATCGGGAGGCGAAGCACGCGGTTCTGCTCGGCGAGCTGCTGGTAATAGCCCCCGTGGACGATCTGGAGGTCCCAGAGGCGAACGCCGAGGATGACGAATACGGCGACGATCGCGAACGCCACCGCGGCGAAACGGCGACGCTGCGGCTCGTGGCGCGGCGCGGACTTCACCAGCCGAAGGTCGATCGCTTCTCGGTCAACCGCGCAATGATGCGCGCCGCCGGGTAGGCCCCGAGCGCGATGACGCCGCTGAAGAGCGCGCTCCCGAGCGCGTCGGCCACCACGGCCGTCGGCGGTGGGAGCGGCTGTCCCGTCGATCCAAGCAGTCCCGCGTAGACCAGCGCCGCCGCGAGGACCGCCCCGCCCACGAGCGCCGCGGCCGCGAAGACGCCGGTAGAGCGCGCCGGCGAGCGCGCCCCGAGCCCGATCGACGCCACGGGCGGGAGCGCCGACAGCGCCAGCGCGCCGAGCGGCCCGCTCGCGAGGAGGTCGGAGGCGAGGCCTCCGACGAACGCCCACCAGGCGCCCTCCCCCGCCCCGGCGGCGATCGACCAGCAGCCGGCGACGACCACCGGGAGGTTCGGACGGAGGCCGAGCGGCGTGACCGCGGGGATCAGCGAAGCCTGCGCGAGCGCGGCCGCGAGCGGAACGAGGATCGCAAGCGCCATCCTGCCCGCGGCCGCGTCGGAAGGCAGGACCGCCGCCGTCCTCATTCGCTCACCTGCGCGTGGTCAGTCCGTGGCGCCCTGCGGTCCGGACGCCGGTTGGAGCGCGGGGGCGGCGTCGTGCGGAGGAGGCGGCTCGAGCTCGGCCTCGAGGCGCGAGAACGGGTCCTCGTCGCGCAGCTTCGCGCCGACGTAGATGAGCACCAGCCGCAGCGTCGCCGCGAGCGGAACAGCGAGGATCACGCCGAGCAGTCCGAACAGCGCCCCACCCGCGAGGAGCGAGAAGATCACGACCGCCGGGTGGAGCCGAACGATGCGTCCGATCACGAGCGGGATGACGAAGTAGTCCTCGGCGTGGCGGAGGATGGTGTACATGATGGCGATCGCCCCGACGTACACCAGCTGCGACCAGCCGAACGGGTTGGGGTTGCCGAGCGCGACCAGGCAGGCGATCGCCCCCGCGGTGATCGGCCCGACGATCGGGATGATCTCAAGCACCCCCGTCATCAGCCCGAGCACGAAGCCGAAGGGGACGCCGAACAGAGTGAGCCCGACCGTGGTGACCGTCGCCATGATGCCGATGAGGATGATCTGACCTCGCACGTAGAGGCCGAGCAGCTCGTTGACCTGCCTGGCGAGCGGGACGAGCTCGGCGCGCTGCCCCGGCGGAAGCACCCGCCTGAACCAATCGAACAGGCGGGGTGCGTCGCGCAGGAGGAAGAAGGTCGCGATCAGGAAGACGAGAAATTCGAGCAGCGCGTGGCCGAGACCGACGGCGATCGGCAGCGCCGCGCGCGCGAGCATGCCGGGGAGGTCTGACGCCTGGATCGCGACCTGTTGGAACGGGCCCAGACCGAACTGGTCGAACGTCCCCGCGAGGCTGGTCTCTAGATTCTGGAGGAGGCTCGGCAGGCGGCGCTGAAGGTCCAGGACCTGCCCCACCGCGAGCGGAACGAGGACGCGCCCGCCGGCCACGATCGCCGTGAGCAGGAGAGCGAACACGATGGTCGCGGCGACCGCGCGCGGCAGGCCGGCGCGCCGCTGGAGCAGGCCGACGAGCGGAAGCAGGACGTAGGCGAGGATCGCCGCCCAGATGAACGGACGCACGATGTCGCCTGCGCGCCAGACGATGAAGAGCAGGATGAGGCCGATGACGCCGAGCGCCGTGCGCTTGGCCGCGGGGCTCCAGCGTGCGGCGTTCACCTGCGCTCGCGATTATCCCGCAGGGATTGGCGCCAGGTGGGCAGCTCGCCCCGCCGCCACGCGGCTAGCTCGCGGCGATGGGCCCACGCTCCGATCGCGAACGCGGCTGCGCCGAAGGCGGCGGTGGGAGCGCCGAGCCGTCCAGCGAGCGCGGCGGCGAGGACCGCTAGGAGCGCCAGCGCGACGACGGTGGCCGCGACGAGCCGCCGCACGAGCACGAACGCCGCGAAGGCCCAGAGCGCGACGCCCGCCGCCGCGAGGCCCGGGCTGAGCGCGCTGTAGCCACCAAAAGTGGTGGCGAGGCCCTTGCCGCCCCTGAAGCTGCCGAAGACAGGGAACACCTGGCCCAGGATCGCCCCCGCCGCGGCGCCCGCCGCGACCCAGGGGCCGCCCAGCGCCGATCCGGCGACCACCGCGACCAGCCCCTTCGCGTAGTCCGCGGCGAATACGACCGCGCCGGCGCCCAGTCCCAGCGAGAGCGCGACGTTCGTCGCTCCCGCGTTGCGCGTCCCCACGGTCCTCGGGTCGGCCGCGCCCGCGGCGCGCGAGACCAGGACCGCCGTGGGCACGCTGCCAAGCAGGTAACCGACCAGCGCAGCCAGAGCAGCGAGAATGACCCTCACTTCAGTAGCGCAGTCGGCCACAGTGGCGCCGAAACGTCATTTCAAGTAAAATAGCGGCACGGAGCCAGCTGCAGCGAAGCCCCCTTTCGAGAATGTTTCACGTGAAACATTGTCGTTCCAAGAGCCGCCGGCCCGGTGAACGTCCTCGCGATCAGCAACCAGAAGGGCGGGGTCGGCAAGACGACGACGGCGATCAGCCTCGGAGCGGCGCTCGCCGGGCGGGGGAGCCGGGCGCTCATCGTCGACCTCGATCCCCAGGGCAACGCGACGAGCGGCCTCGGCGTCGCCAAACAGCGCCCGGCGTCCGTGTACGGCGTCCTGCTCAACGACCGGCCGATGGTGGAAGCCGTCGTGCCGACACAAGTGGAGGGTCTCGACCTGCTTCCATCGTCTCCAGAAATGGCGGGCGCCGAGGTGGAACTCGTGCCGCGTATGGCGCGCGAATTCCAACTGCGCCGCGCGCTGTCGAGCGCACCATCCTACGAGACCGTGCTCGTCGACTGCCCGCCGTCGCTCGGCCTCCTCACGATCAACGCGCTCGCGGCGGCCGACGCGGTGCTCGTCCCGGTCCAGTGCGAGTACTACGCGCTCGAGGGGCTCGCGCAGCTGATGGAAACGATCGCCGCCGTGCACGACCGGCTCAACCC
>JBHEML010000025.1:26241-26507 GCA_046262615.1 Candidatus Limnocylindria bacterium
ACCTCAGCGCCACCATGGTCGTCCACTCGACGACGAAGTACCTGAACGGCCACGCCGACGTCGTCGGCGGCGCCGTCGTCACGCGCAACGACGAGGTGCAGGAGCGCCTGCGCGCGCGGACGCCGATCGCGCTCGGCGCGGCGAACGCCTGATGGCCAAGACCGGCCTCGGCCGCGGCCTCGACGTGCTCCTCGGCGGATCCGCGACCGCGGTCGCCGCACCGACCGCCGAGATCGAGCTCGACCGTATAACCGGCAATCCACAAC
>JBHEML010000026.1:0-25475 GCA_046262615.1 Candidatus Limnocylindria bacterium
CCTTCGCTTCGGCAATGAGCGGACGAAGGTCGTCCCACACGCTGGTCCTGCGGTGCACCTTGACCCCGGTCACCGCCAAGGTCGAGGTGTCCACGAGGTCGAGCGTCGTACCGTCGTACGAGAGCGCAGCGAGCCGTCCGCCGTCAGCGCTCAGCGCGATGCCGGGCCCTACGGATAGCGTCGCCGTGGCGGCCCCCGGAAGGGCGGCGATGTTGCCCATGCTGATCCCCGGCAGCGGCACGGGCGGGGACAGCGTGCCCGCCACCGTGGACTGCGCGATCAACGAGAGCGGCTGCTGGATCGAATTGTCCAGCGACTCGCTGGCAGGGACCGGGGCGGTGATGTAGTAGATGGCGCCGAGGTCGGGGGCGACGAGCGTGCGTTCGATCCACAGGCTCGGACCCCCCGGAAGCCTCCGGATCACGTGTCCGTCCGCCACCGAGATGATCGCCTTCGGATCGCTCAGAGCGTTACGGAAGCCGCCGATCCGGCCGATCGCCATGGTCCCGTCGGCACTGAGGGCGTCGATCACCATCGTTATCTGCGGCACGAGATTGGCACGCAGTCGACCGGTGCGGGCGTCATAGACCGCCCGGGTGGGCATAGGGAGGTCGCCGAAGTTGCCGACGATGATCGTCGAGCCATCGGCCGACACGATGGTGCTGAACGAGTTCGAAGCGGTCGGCCCGATGTCCAGCAGCGGGCGCGTCGAGAGGTCCCGGAGGGAGTCGGGGTCGATCTGGATCCAGCCCGAGCCGTTGAACGACGGGCTCAGGTAGATCGCCTTCCCGGCCACGACGCCGGGCGATGCGGCGCCGATCCGATCGCGCAAGCTCGCGAGCTGGCGGCCCGCGACCACGGCGACGACCACGATGATCACCGCGGCGGCCAGCGCCAACGGCGCCCGCCACGGGAAGGGGCGCGGCGCGCGGCGGACGGGCACACCTACCTGCGCGCGGCCCGGGTCCTCAACGCGAACAGCAGGGCGATCGCTACCCCGCCGGCGATCAGCCCTATTCCAAGATAGAGGAACGGCAATGTCGTCACCGTACCGAAGAGGGCCAACGCCATCCCGAGCAGCGCCAGGAGCGCGGGCGTGCGCGCCGTCGGGGAGCGGGTGGCGGCACTGATCAATGCCGCGGCGACGAAACCCAGGCCGATGGCAGCCGCCGCCAGGTACGAGAACGAGCGCAGGAGGCCCAAGATCACCGCTGCCGCCAAGAACAGCGCCGCCATGCCCGAGAACACGCGTGTCGTGAGAGACGCCGGCCGCACATCGGGATTGTCACGAAAGGCATCGCGGAAGTGAACTGACCGTTCAGGCCCGCCAGCCCTCGTCGCGATGGGAGCCCGCCCGGACGAGGCCGAGGATGCCGTAGCGGAAGCGGCAGCGCGTGCGATCCGCCGACGGAGCTTGGTCAGGCTGATCGCAACCTCGTCTCCACCATCAGGACCTCGGCGACCCCGCCCGCACCCACGACCGTCACGGCATCTTCGCCGCGGACCTTCGCCGCCTCGCCCTCCCTCAGCCTGCCCGACTCCCCATCCGAGCGCAGCTCCGCTGCTCCGTGCACCACGAACGCGTAGCCGCCGAAGCCTGGGCGGAACCGGTGCACCATCTCGGCGCCCTCATCGAGGGTGCCGGCGTAGAGCGCGGCGTCCTGGTGGACCGTGACCTGCGCGTCAGCCTGCGGCGCGTCGGCGCCGCCGAAGCCGGGAGCGGGCACCACCACCGGCACCAGAGCGTTACGCCGGCGCTGCCATTCGCCGTCGTCGATCTCACGCTGGCTCACGGACGGCGGCAGCCCCCGCTTGGACGGCAGGATCCACATCTGGATGAAGCGCATGGGAGCATCCTTCGATCCGTTCTGCTCGGAGTGCTGCATCCCCGATCCGAGCGTCGCGCGCTGGATGGAGCCGGGAAGCAGGATGCCGCCATTGCCCATCGAGTCGGCGTGCTTGAAGGTCCCCTCGGCCACGTACGTGATCCCTTCGATGTCGCGGTGCGGGTGCATCGGCCAGATGGCGCCGGGGATCAACCGGTCGTCGTTGAACACCCGCAGGTCGCCGAACTGCGTGTTCGCGGGGTCGACGTAGTGGTCGAAGCTGAAGTGCCAATTCGCGCTGAACCACCCGCCCTCCGCGTGGTGCAGTGATTCGAGCGGCCGGACGATGATCACAGCGGCATCTGCGTCATTTCAGCGAACGCCCTGGGGGCGTGCGTCAGCGTTTCGCTGGCGAACTCGGTCGGAGCGTGCGTCAGCGTTTCGCCCGGCCGTCCGCAGGCTCGCTGCGCTGGAGATCCTGCTTGTAACGGTCGGCCTGCTGCTGTAGCTGGCTGACCAGCAGCCCCGGCGTCAGTCCGAACACAGCAGCGATCAGGAGACCGATCGGGTATCTCGCCACGTCGAAGATGTCGCCGAGCGGCGAAGGCGAGATGGCGCCGGGCGCTGCCGGAGCGGCCGAGGGCGCCGGTGAGGCGCCCGCAGAGATCGTGGGAACGAGCACCTGCGACGCGGACGTGGGCGGCGCCAGGAAGGTCCCGAGCGCCGAGCCCGCGAGCAGCGCGATGAGGACGACGCCCGACACGGCGGCGAGCCCGGAGATGAGCGGCGTCGCGATGAGGCGCACCTTTGCGAGCCCGTAATCCTCGACGGCGCTGTTGGCCTCGGCGTCCGAACGCAGGCGGCTGAACAGGCCGACGATCCCGCCGACCAGGTAGTACACGCTCGCTCCGGCCACGACCTCGTCGCCGGCGTCACGCAGGAGCGCCACCACGAGCAGGGCATACGCGGTGAAACCCGTGAAGAGCGTGCTCTGCGCGATCTGGTTGCGTGCTCGAACGATGCCGTCCCAGCGGTCATTTCGGTACTCGTTGATCGCATGCCGGACGCGGGCCAGGATCGCGCGGGCCTGTGTCTTGTCGGCCGGCGCATCGCGCACCGCGGCCTGCAGGGTCGTCGCGAAATACGGGTCCGCGTTCGGGCTCAGGGTCCGCACGCCCAGGCGGAGCGCGGCGGATAGCTCCTCCGCTCCCTGCATCCCCGAGCCGCCCAGACGTGCGCGGTCCTCGAAGGCGCCCGCGACCGCAAGCGGCTCCGGCTGGATGAGAATGAGCGACTCCTCTATCCGGTTCATGCGCCGCCACGCGTCGACGTAGCCCCATCCCGCCGCCCAGCGGGCATCGAGCGCACCCGATCCCGCCGCGCTCCCGATACCGAGGATCCTTTCGAGTTCGGCCAACTCGGTCTCCGCTTCACGCCTCGCGGATCTCGCGGCGTCGTCAGCCGCGGCTGCCTGTGACAGGCTCGTGAGCGCCGTCCGCGCGTCGAGCGATCGCTGCGACAGCTCCGCGTGGCTGTTCCCGTTGGCCAGGTCGACCGCCGCGAGCCCGCGCATCACGCGCGACGCGAGCACCCACACGAAGAGGCCGATCAGGAGCCCGAGGACGGGCGCGTACTGCCTGAGCCAGCCCTCGTGCGCGGACAACCTGATCGCGACCGTGGCTACAGCGGTCACCGCGGGAACCCAGATGGCGAGACTCATGAGGGAGCCGACCATCGATCCGCGCCTAGGCCCTCCTGTGACGCTCGCGGCCTCCCGGGCGCTCGCGGTCTCCCGGGCGCTCGCGGCGCTCGCGTCTCCCGTCGCCGGAGCGCTCGCGGCTCCCGAGGCCGCGACACTCTTCACCCCGGCATCCAACTCTTCGGCCACAGCGGCGTGAGGTTAGTACGGGCGCGAAAACACGGTGTGATCAGCTCGGCTCGCTGATGTCCTTCAACGTCTCGCCCGCCTCGCCGCGGTCTTCCTCGCGCGCGAGCTGGCCGAGGACGACGATGCCGACGAGCTTTCCCTTGTCCACGACCGGGAGTCGCCGCACCTGGTGCTCCGCCATCAGGCGGCTGGCGTCCTCGACCGAGGTCTTCGGCGTCACCGTCACGGGGTCCGCGCTCATGATCTCGGCGATCGCGCACTCGCGCGGGTCCTTGCCCACCGCGATGCCGCGAACGACGATGTCGCGGTCGGTGACGATGCCGACGAGTCGGCCGTCCTCCGTGATCGGGATCGAACCGCAATCGTCCTGCTTCATCAGGACCGCGGCCTCGCCAAGCGTCGCCGTGGGCGCGAGAGTCGAGGGCTCCCTGGTCATGATCTGCTGAACGTCCATAAGTGCACTGCCTCCCTGAAGTCGTTGCTTCGGGAGGCAGCACGTCATGCGCCAGCGCGGAAAATTGGGCGGCTAGGACGCGCCGATCTTGAACATCTTCGTGCCGCACACCGGGCACGTTCCCTGAGTGGCCGGGCGACCGTTCTTCATCGTGATCGCCTTCGCGTCCTTGATCTCGCGCGAAGTCTTGCACTTCACGCAGTAGCCATTCGCCAACCCTTCACCTCCATGCCCCGCCGGGGCGCCGGTATCGTACGCCAGGACCACAAAACCCCGCCTTTGGGCGGGGTCTCGTGGTGAGGAAGGGAAGGGTTGGATATTCGGTTGTGTCAGTGACCGAAGAAGCAACTTCCATGCCACCTTCCGCCGACTTGCATGCGCGCTGAGCTGCTCTCCGTGGGGACCGAGCTCCTGCTCGGTCAAATCGTCGACACCAACTCCGCCTACCTCGCCGGCCGGCTGGCCCAGCTCGGTATCGATCTCCTCCACATGTCCACCGTCGGCGACAATCTCGCGCGCGCGACGCAGGCTTTCGAGCGCGCTCTGGGACGCAGCGACCTGGTCGTTTCGACCGGCGGACTGGGGCCGACCGAGGACGACCTTACCCGGGAGGCCATCGCGGCCGCCGTGGGCGAGGCGCCGGAGGTCGACGCCGGCCTCGAGCGCGAGCTGCGCGCCTGGTTCGCCGGCCGCGCGCTGGCGATGCCCGAGCGGAACCGGAAGCAGGCCTGGCTCATCCCTTCAGCTCGCGCGGTGCGCAACCCTCTCGGGACCGCACCAGGCTGGGACGTTGCGCGTCCCGGCCGGCGGATCGTCGCCATGCCCGGGGTGCCACGCGAGATGAAACGGATGTGGGAGAACGAGGTCGAGCCGACGCTCGGCGGCGGAGCGGTCCTGCGCTCGCGGACGCTGAAGCTTCTGGGCATCGGCGAATCCGGCGTCGAGGAGGCGCTCGACGAGCTCGTGCGCTCCACCGCCCCGACCGTCGCGACGTACGCGAAATCGGATGGGGTGCACGTGCGCATCACGGACAAGGACGTGGACCCGCACGCCGTCGAGCAGCGCATCGCCGCCATGGAGCAGAGCGTCCGCGCGCGGTTGGGCGATCACATCTGGGGCGCGGACGCGGATGCCCTCGCCGCTGTCGTCGGTGACGCCCTGCGCGCGCGCGGGTGGCGCCTGGCGACCGCGGAGTCGCTGACGCGCGGCGACGTCGCCGTCGCGCTGGCCGACGCGTCTTCCGAGTGGTACGCGGGGAGCGTCGTGCTGCCGTCGGCCGATCGTCGGGCGCTGCTGACAGCGAGCGAGGCATTCGGCGCGAACGCGGTGCTCGCGGTGCCCGACGGTCACACGCAGTGCGCGCTCTTCCTGCGCACGCCGGCGGGCGAAACGGAGCTCGTGGTGCGATTCTCCTCCGCCGCGGAGGGCAGGCGGCGCGCCGCACTGTCGGCGCTCGACCTCGTGCGCAGGGTCGCCGGCACGACGGGTCTCTGACATCAGCTCGACCGGCGGCTGGCGCCGGCACTCCTTCACCGACCGCGCGTTCGAGAACCTTCCCGCGCTCGAGCACCGCGGTCTGGCTCGACGATCTCCGTGCCGCGCCCTGAACCAGTCTCGAAGAACGGTGGGAAATTCACCTAGTCGGGCGGGCGCTCCATCGGCGAACGGCGGAACGTGCGTGACGACGAGCGCGGAGGGCAGCGACGCCCGAACCGCCCCAGCGCGGTCCTGGCGCGCTCGGTCAGAGAGCGGTTCGGCTCCGGGAGCGAGCGGAGCACGCGCGCCCGGATACGCGCGCGGCGGACCTGTGCCAGCGGCTCGAACGGGTCCTGATCGGAGGCCATCGCCTGCGTAACGGCGCCTGGCGACGCGCGGTGCGGATGCTCGAGCGAATGACCATGCGTATGAGCCGGTCAGCTCAGCGGGCGGGGCCACCCCAGACGGGAACGTAGTGGCTGGCCCAGGTGTCCTGGTGGATCACCTTTCCGTTCTCCACGACGGTGCGCGTGCGTACGACGTCGCGGCCCTTGTCCACGTAGCCGGGGGCGAACGCGGGGTCGGCCGGCTGCCCCGGCGGCACGTCGGTGAAGTTCGTTACCACCGGATCGGTGAAAGTCGTGACGCGTCCCGTCGGGATGCTGAAGAGCTCGAACGACACGCTCGTCGCTGTGCCCGAGGAGCGGATCAGCACCGGATACGGCGTGTCGTTCTTCCAGCGCATGTCCACGCCCGGCAGGAAGACCGCGGCGTCGAGCCCGATCGGATAGCGGTCGATGTAATAGCCGTGCTCGTGCCGTTCGACGATCTGGTATCCGGCGCTGGCCACGGCGTTGAAGAGCGTGGTCGAGACCTGGCAGAGCCCGCCGCCGATCACGTTCTCGTCGGAGCGGTTGTCGATGATCGCGCCGGCGTACGCGTACCCGCGCTCCACCGTGACCGGACCGAGCAGATCCCAGAACGAGAACGTCTGACCGGGCGAGATAACGATGTTGTTGAACTGCGCCGCGCCGGTCGAGATGTTCGCGTGGCGAGACGCGCTCGGCGGGTAGTACGTGATGAAGGACGAAACGCGAGCCATCCCGCTCGTGTACCGCGCCGCCTGCGCCGTGTTGAACGCGGGGAGGTCCGCGACCAGGGGCGCGACGACGACCCTGCGGGGCGTGGTGACCGACACGGTCAGGTCGTGGAGCAGGGCGGCCTTGAGCGCGTCCTGGTCCACGCGGGACCCGTCGACGGACGGGATCACCAGCAGCGTGCCGTCACCCTTCACGGTGTAAGAGGCGTTCCGCGCCGGACGATCCAGCTCATTCGCGATCGAAGTCACCCATTCGCGCACGCGATCCTCGTTCACGCCGACGGCGTAGCGATAGCGCGTCGCTGGAGCGATCGCGCCGGCCGGCACCGGAGGAAGGTCGGCGGCGGAGGCCGCGACCTTCTGGATCGTGGCGAGCGTCGCGAGCCCCGCCGCGTTCTCGACGATCCCGCGGTCGCCCGCGCTGACCTCGAGCTCCGTCGTGAGAGCGCGCGCAACGTCCGCGGCCTCGCGCATCCCTGCCTCGTCGAGGGCGGGGTACGTCACCCGGACGTGCGCCGCGAACTCGCGGTCGCCGAGCGTCTCTGGCTGCAGGAGGAGCGCGATCGTCGCGGTCCGGTCCAGCTCGCGCCCGATGACGGGCTGCGTCACCACGATGCCGGCGGGCGTCGCGCTGATATCGCCCTCGTGAAGCTGGCGGTCGATGCCGGCTGCGACCTGGGCGACCCAGCGCTGAGCGGCATCGCCCTCGGCGCGCATCGTGAAGGGGACGTTCGCCTGCCCGGCGAAGGCCGAGGACCACGCGTTGATCCGGTCCGCGATCGTGCCGCTCTTCCCGAGCCCGAGCGCGGCGCTCTCCGCGGCGGCGATATCAGGGACGACTCCAAGGTCCTTGTTGGTCGTCCGCCAGGTCTTGCCGTCGTACGTCGCGGTGACCGTGGATGCCGCCCACGGTGCCCCGAGGCGTTCTTGGAGCGTTGCCCGGAGCTCCTGCCCCCTGAGCGAGCTGACGTCTACGCCACCCACCCGCACCCCGGGAAGCGCACGGTCCGCGTAGTACACGAAGGCGACGGCCATCGCGATGGCGGCCACCAGCACGGGCAGGAGGAGCACCGGGATGACGACGCGGAGCGCGGAGGTGCCGCGCCTTATCCCGACGCCGGGCCCGGCTGGTTGGTGCTTCTGCTTGGCGACGACGGTCACGTTCATGGCGCTCCTTCGCGGGGTGCGGCGAGGTTCGGGCCGCTTGCCCGCCAGTGCTGCCTATTCTGCACGCGGTGCGCCAGCGCCCGCATCTGAGTTGCGGAGAGCTAAGTATTACGGCGGAACGGCTTCGGTCGCCCAACCGTCCGCCGTCTCCACGTTCCGACCCAGGGCGTGGCCGATCCGGACCGGGGAGCACCCCGAGCGGGGCAGGGCGCGTTTCGCCGGGAGCGGGCCGGTCGCCCGGCTGCGCACGTGCCGGTTCGGCCTCGGCTTCTATTTCTAAGGGTGGCGGCGACTGTCGAGACATCGGGACCATCGGCCTCAGCGACGCAACTCCGGACAAGTGAATAGAAAAGCCCCGGCACCCCAGGGGAGCAGGGAGTGCCGGGGCTGGTGGGGGCTGACTGGCCAGCGGGCGGGCCGGCCAGGGCCTGACTTAGGGAGTTACGAGCACCCCGTCGTCTCGCCGCAGTTCTCGCACTTGTGGCAGGTGCCGTTCCGCACGGTCAGCCAGCCACATCGCGGGCACGGGGGTGCGTCGGGGGTGGAGTTCATCCGCAGGGGGACCGCGTTCGCGGCTTGCGAGCCAGGGCTCTGCGCGGGATCGGCCGCGAGCGCCATCGCCCGGTTCAGCAGCTCAAGCTGCGGCATGGGGTCGGCGATCTCCGTCGTCCGGACGAGACCGAGCGCCACCTTGTCGTCGGACGACAGGAAGCGGTAGCCGAGCCAGCGGAACACGTAGTCGATGATCGACTTCGCGAAGCCGATCTCCGAGTTGCCGGTCCAGCCCGAGGGCTCGAAGCGCATGTGCGCGAACTTCTCGACGAGGTGCGTCAGCGGGACGCCGTACTGGAGCATGATCGAGATCGACGTGGCGAAGGCGTCCATCATCCCCGACAGCGTCGAGCCTTCCTTCGCCATGGTGACGAACAGCTCGCCGGGGGTGCCGTCCTCGAACAGCCCGACGGTGATGTAGCCCTCGTGGCCTTCGATCGTGAACTTGTGCGTGAGCGACGCGCGCGTCTCCGGCAGGCGATGCCGCTGGCGCTCGACGGTCACCACCTGCGGCTCGACGACCTTCTTGGCGTTCGAGGTCGCGGTGCTCGTCGAGACCGGCTGCACCTTCTTGCTGCCGTCGCGGTAGATCGCGATCGCCTTCACGCCGTGCTTCCACGCCTCGACGTAGGCGTCCATGACGTCCTCGACTGTCGCGGTCTCGGGCAGGTTCACCGTCTTGCTGATCGCGCCGGAGATGAACGGCTGGACGGCGCCCATCATCTTGATGTGGCCCATGTGGCTGATCGTGCGCGTGCCGTTGCGCGGTTTGAACGCGCAGTCGAACACCGGCAGGTGCTCCGCGCGGACCGCCGGCGCGCCTTCGATCGTGTCGTAGCGCTCGATGTAGGTCGAGATCTCGCCGACCTCTGAGTCGGTGTAGCCGAGCGTCCGGAGCGCGCCGGGAACGGTCGAATTGACCATCTTCAGCATCCCGCCGCCGACGAGCTTCTTGTACTTCACGAGCGCGATGTCCGGCTCCACGCCGGTCGTGTCGCAATCCATCATGAAGCTGATCGTGCCGGTGGGGGCGAGGACGCTGACCTGCGCGTTGCGGTAGCCGTGCTCCACACCGAGGTCGACCGCGTCCTCCCACGCCTGGCGCGCGGCGGGCACGAGGCCAGGAGCGAGACGCTCGTCGATGCGCCCCGCGTGCAGCCGGTGCATACGCATGACGCGGCCGTGCGGCTCGCGGTTCCTCGCGTACTCCTCGTAGCGGCCTTTCACCGCGGCGATGCGGGCGGACTGCGCGTACGCCTCGCCGGTCAGGATCGCCGTGATGGCGGCGGCGTGCGCGCGTCCCTCGTCCGAGTCGTACGCGAGCCCCCGGCTCATCAGCAGCGCGCCCAGGTTGGCGTAGCCGAGACCGAGCTCGCGGTTCGCGTACGCGTTGCGGGTGATCTTGGCCGTCGGGTACTCGCTGTAGCCCACGAGGATCTCCTGCGCGGTGACGATGAGGTCGACGGCGCGGGTGAACCGCTGCACATCGAACGCGCCGTCCGGCCGCACGAAGCGCAGCAGGTTCAGGCTGGCGAGGTTGCACGCGGTGTCGTCGAGCGACACGAATTCGCTGCACGGGTTCGTCGCGTTGTTGCGACCGGTGTTCGGCCGGGTGTGCCAGTCGTTGCACGTCGTGTCGAACTGCATCCCCGGGTCGCCGCACGACCACGCGGCCTCCGCGATGTCGTGCAGGAGCTCGCGCGCCTTGACGGCCTCGAGCGTCTCGCCGTTCGTGACCGCGCGCAGGTCCCAGCTCTCGTCCGCGAGGGCGGCGCGCATGAAGCTGTCGGTCGCGCGCACGGAGTTGTTCGCGTTCTGGAACTGGATCGACTGCCAAGCTTCTCCGTTGAGGCCCATGTCATAGCCAGCCTCACCGAGCGCCCAGGCCTTCTGCTCCTCCTTCGCCTTGCACCACACGAACTCGCGGATGTCTGGGTGATCCGTGTTCAGCACGACCATCTTCGCCGCCCGGCGCGTGGTGCCGCCCGACTTGATGGAGCCCGCGACCGAGTCGGCGCCGCGCATGAAGGAGACCGGGCCGGAGGCGAGACCGCCCCCCGAGAGATGCTCGCGGCTCGAGCGGATCGTGGACACGTTGATCCCCGACCCCGAGCCACCCTTGAAGATGACACCTTCGTTCTTGAACCAGTCGAGGATCGAGTCCATCGAGTCGTCTACCGAGAGGATGAAGCAGGCCGATCCCTGGCGGCGCGCGCCGGGCACGCCGATGTTGAACCAGACGGGCGAGTTGAAAGACGCGTACTGGTGGACCATCAGGTAGCGCAACTCGTCGGCGAAGACCGCGGCGTCAGCGGCGGTCGCGAAGTAGCCCTCCGACAGGCCGACGCGGGCGAACGTGTCGACGACGCGGTCGACCATCTGCCGCACGCTCGTCTCGCGCTGCGGCGTGCCGAGCTTGCCGCGGAAGTACTTGGACGCGACCACGTTCGTCGCGGTCATGGACCACGACTTCGGGACCTCGACGCCCTTCTGCTCGAAGACGTTGCCGGCCTCGCCGGGGATCGCGGCGTCGCGGAGCTCCCACTCGATCTCGTCGTACGGGTGCACGCCCTCGCGGGTGAAAGTGCGCTCGATGCGCAGTCCGCGCGGAGAAGCGGCCGGGGCTTCGCGGCTGGGGGCTTCGGCGATGGCCATGGCTATGACCCCGCCCGCGGACCGGCCCCGCGCACGGGAGCCGGGCGATGAGGCAATGGCTCGCTCCAAAGGCAAGTCGCGTTCTCGGACGGATCTCCGGTGTTCATGGCTCCCCTTCCCTGCTGCGGTCCCACTATATGTGGACCCGGGACCCCGCCTGGCCCCAGATGTTGGGCCGCAGCGAGAAGGAAGATACCGCGGGCAACGCGGCTGTCAACGTGCGGAATGCGGTCAAAAAGAGCCGGCGAAACGATGCCCGGACCGGCTTGGTCGCCCTGGCGGTCAGGCTCTTCCGCGCACCACGCCGCACCCGTCCCGCAGCACCACGTCGTCGGCGCGCAGCGGCAACCGCCAATTGTCGGGATCGGCGGCGCGGGTCACCGCGTCGTTAACCGGTCCGCGCAGGGGTCCGGGCAGCCCGCCGGTGTCGAGCGCGGTCACGACGAAGCGCACGCGGCCGTCGCGCACCTCAGGTGCGAGCGTGGCCTTGATCGGAAAGCGCAGGAAGCCCGCTATGGCCACGGCGCTGACGTGCACGCCGTCCGGAGCGATGGCGACCGCGACGTCCCGCACGGGGAAGGCGCCGCCTTCGCCGAGCTGCGCGAGCGCGGCCTGCGTGAGCACCGCGTCCGTCACAACGAGCGTCGCCTGCTGGTCTTTGTGGGTCGCCGCCCACGTCCGCAGGGACCCGAGCCGCTCGTCCATGGCGCCGTCGGCGAAAGCTGTGCCGCGCACGTCGCCGGCGCACGCGCCGGAGATGCGAGAGCCTCCGGCCGAAGGCGAGGCGGAGCCCACTACCGGTGCTGGGGCGGGAAGCGAGGTCCGAGGAACGACGAACGAGAGCGCCAGGAACGCCACGGCGAGCGCCGCGACGACGGCCGCGACGCGCTGGACCGCCTTAAGAGCGCGCGGCCGGCGCGGCCGCGGGGGCGCTCGAGATCGCGGCCTCGACGAAGGCGCGCACGCCGTGCCGGAGGTCGTCCTCCCCGATGTTCAGCGCGGGGATGAAGCGCACGACCTGGTCATGCGCGCCGCACGTGATGAGCAGGACGTCGCGCTCGAGCGCCCCGGCGATCGCGGCCTTCGAGGTGGTCTTGTCGTCGAACTCCGCGGCGACCATCGCGCCGAAGCGGCGCACCTCGCGCAGTCGCGGGTCGCGGCGCAGCGGCGCGAGCTCCTCGACCATGATCGCGCCGACCTCGTCGGCGCGGCGCACCAGGCCCTCGTCGCGGATGACCTCGAGCGTCGCGAGGCCCGAGGCGCACGACACCGGGTTGCCGCCGAACGTTGACCCGTGGGATCCCGTGCGCCACTTCTCGTGGATCTCGCGCGGGGCGACGATCGCGCCAAGCGGCAGCCCGCCGCCCAGCGCCTTCGCGAGCACCATCACGTCAGGCATGACCCCGTACCGCTGCGCGGCGAACCACGCACCGGTCCGGCCGAGGCCCGTCTGCACCTCGTCGAATACCAGCAAGGCGCCGATGCGCGTCGCCAGCGCGCGCAGCGCCGCGAGGAACGAAGGAGGCGCGGGCACGTACCCTCCCTCGCCGAGGACGGGCTCGATCAGGATCGCAGCGATGTGCTGCTCAGGGACATCGTGCTCCAGCATCAGCTCGAGCTCCGCGAGCGCGTGTCGGCCGCAGGTCTCCGCGTCGTGCGCCGGCTCGATCGGGCAGGCGAGCGCGTACGGGAATGGCGCGACGTGCACGTCGGGGAGGAGCGCGCCGTAGCCCCTGCGGTACGCCGCTTTCGAGGTCGTCAGCGACGCGGCGCCGGTGGTGCGGCCGTGGAAGCCGCCGCGGAACACGATGATCGAAGGCCGCCCGGTGACCTGGCGCGCGAGCTTGGTGGCGCCCTCGATCGCCTCGGCGCCGGAATTGCCGAAAAAGACCATGTCGAGACCCGAGGGCGCGATCCCCACCAACGCCTCGGCGAGCGCGATGTTCGTTTCGTACGCGGCGACGCCGGCGCAGATGTGAGACAGCCTGCCGACCTGCTCGCGGACCGCGGCGACGACGCGCGGATGCGCGTGGCCGACGGGCGTGACGGCGATTCCGCAGGTGAGGTCGAGAATGCGGCGCCCGTCGCGGGTCTCGAGCCAGCTGCCCTCGCCACGGTCGACCTCGAACCACGTGTAGTGGCCGAGGACGGGGGACAGCACCTTGCCCGAGCGTTCTTCGAGGGAAGCCAAGGTGGCCAGTCTACGCGGAGGGCGCCGCCGGCACGCGGCCAGGGTGGGCTCCACCGGGCCGACGCGTCACCGCGTCCACCAGCCGAGGATCCGCAGCGTCGTACCGTTCCACGTGGCGCGCGCCTGCCGCTGCACGCCGTTCGCGGTCGAGGTGATGTCGAAGACGCCCAGCCCCACGATCGCGCCCGATGCGCAGGCGACGTCGACGGTCGTCGTCGAGGCGTCGGGGTTCTGCCACGCGGCACGGACGCAGAACGAGCCCGCCTTCGTGACCTGGAGCGCGGTGCGGTGCTGGACCGTCCCGTACGCGCCGGTCGTCGTCACCGTCGCTCCGGCGGGGGCGCCGGTCGCGTCGTCGAACGACGCGACGCCACCGTTGGTGCTCGTGTAGCTCCACTGGATCACGGTCGTCGTGGGCAGCGGCGCGCCGGTCGCGTTCGGCGGGTTGCACGTCCCGCCGCAGACGGCGGTGACCTCGAGCGGGTACTTCGTGAGCGCGCCGTCGACGTTCTCGCCGAAGTACGAGCCGACGGCCACCGCGTAGCCCGCCGTCGTGAAGTACACGGTGGTGCCGAGGATCCCGGCGGAGGCGAGGGATGCGACCCCGGGCACGCCGGAGGTCAGCGCAGCTACCGCGCTCTGGCCGGCGGCGTCGACCGCGAGCGTGACCGAGGTCCCACCGGCGTTGAAGACCCCGAGGTTCGTCGTGATCGTGACGGTGCCGGGCCTCGGGTTGCGGTACCGGTCGAGCACCGTCGCGCGGACGGCGCTCGACGACGTCCCGTCGGCGGCGACCGTGCGGGGCGTCGCGACGAGTGCCGAGGTCACCTGGCTGGTGGCCCCGGCGAGGACGTCGAACGCCGGCGTCGTGCCGGCCCCGCCGCTCGGATCGTTCGCGTCGGTGATCGTGATCGTGCGGCCAGTCTGCGCGCGATAGAAGGTGACGTACGCGGCCGAGCTGCTCCACACGCCCGCCGTGAACGCGGTCGGCGTTGCGAGCGAGATCGCGGTCGCCGTGGCGGGCGTCGGTGCGGTGCCGTCGGGCGCCGCAGTCGCGGTGTGGTCGAGCCGCAGGGTGCACGCGAGCACGCAGTAGCCGGTGTCGGTCGTGCCGTCCGCCTTCTTCGCGGTGACGGTGACCTGGAAGCCCGCGCCCGCGGTCGCATTCGCTCCCCCGCCCGGGACCGTGATCGTCACCGTGAAGTGGTCACTGAACGCGGTGGTGAAGTGCACGAGCACCGTCTGGCTGACGGTCAGCGCCGCCGCGTTCGCCGGCAGCAGCAGTCCCGCAGGGTTGATCGGGGACGCGCTGGCGGTCACGGTGGCGTCGCCGATGGTGACCGAGCGGATCGTACCCGCGGCCACGCCGCTCGCGTCCGTCGTGCCCGCCGGCTGGCCGACCGTGTCCGTCGCGCCGCGGCTGGAGGACAGGACCACGGTCCGACCGGACAGCGGGTTGTTCACGACGTCGTAGAGCTTGACCGTGACGGTGGCGACGGTCGCGCCGTCGGCGCGCACGCACGCGTTCCACGTGACATCCGTGCACGTGACAGGCTTCGGTGCGGCCGTGACCTCGGAGTGCGCGGCGTCGATCACATTCGGCTGGACCGTTATCGCGACGGATGTGCCCATCGGCGTGGGCCCCGGGACGCCAGTCGCGGTGATGGTCGGCGTCTGGCCGCTGTTCGTCAGCGTGAACTGGGTCACCGAGTCCGCCGCGCCGCTCGCGAATGTCAGCGTCTGAGGAGACGGGATCGTCGCGGCCACGCCTGCTTTCGGGACGGCGCGCGTCGTCGCGTTCGACGTGAAGTTGATCGTCTTGCTCCCGGTGTAGGTCGTGTCGATGTTCCCGAGCGCGTCCATGGCCACGAGGTGCACCGTGAACGGCACGTTCGCCGTGACGGTGTTCGCGTTCGGCGCGATCACCGCGAAGGACGCCGCGGTGAAGGTGACCGTGGCGGTCTGCGTGATCGCCGCGCCGGCCGCGGTCGCGCTCAGCGTGGAGACGCCGCGGGTGCCCGACCGTACGGTGCCGCTCGCGAGGCCATTCGCATCGGTGACGCCGGCTGGCTGCCCCAGGGTGTCGGCGGCCGAACGGTTCGTCGCGAGGACGACGGCCTTTCCCGGAAGGGGATTTCGTGAGGCGTCCATCGCGCGCACGGCGATCGCCGACGTCGTCGCGTTGTCCGCGGCGACGCTCGTCGGCGTCGCCGTGACCGTCGACTCCGCCGCCGAGAACGCCCCCACATTCACCGTGATCGCCGCCGATGTCCCCGACACGCCCCCCGCGTCGGTCGCTGTGATCGTCGGCGTTTGGCCGCTGTTCGTCAGCGTGAACGCGACGCCAGTGGTCGCGACGCCCGAGGCGTTGAACGTGAGCGTGAGCGGCGCCGCGATCGTCGGTGCGACGCCCGCGACCGGAAGCGCGCGCGTCGTCGCGGTCGAAGCGAAGGCGACGGACTGCGGGGCGGTGGTGTAGTTCGTCGCGGCGATGCCGTCGGCGCCCGTCGCCGTCAGCGTGAGGGAGAAGGCCGTGCCCGCGACCTCGACCTGGGCGTTCTGCGTCGTGACGAGCAGTTGCGTCGCGCGGAAGTCGACCGTCGGCTTCGCCGCGAAGGTGACCCCGTCGGTGGCGGTGATGGTGGCGAGACCCGCGCGGGAGGAACGCACCGTACCGGTGACGATCCCAGACGCGCCGGAGGTCCCCGGCTGCACGAACACGTCGACGCCACCGGTGCGGCTCGAGGCGAGTGTCGGCGTGCGTCCCGCGATCGGGTTCTTCCACGTATCCGTGACGTTCACCGTGATCGTCGAGGTCGTCACGCCGTCCGCGGCGACGGCGGCGGGCGAAGACGTGACCGCGCCGGCGAGGCTCGTGTTCAGGGTTCCGGCGACGACCGTGAGCACCGGCGAGCTGGCCGTCGCCATCGTGACGGAGGTCAGTGTGTAAGTGGACGCGGACCCCGTGCCGGTGGCCTCGGTGGCGAGGATCGAGAGCGACTCGGCGCGGTAGAGGGTGAAGGTGGGCGATGCCGAACCGGCCGCGAACGTCACGCTCGTCGCCGCGCCGAACGCCACTCCCGCGGCGGTCGGCGCGGTCCCGTCGGGCGCGGGACTCGCTCCACTGAAAGTGATGACGTGGGTGCCGGTGTAGTCGGCGATGACCGCGTTCGCCGAGTCCCGCAGCGTCACGGCCAGGTCGCCGAACGCCGCGCCGGCGGTCTTCGCCGTCGTGCCGGCGGTGAAGACGAACTGCCCGGTGTTGTAGTAGAGCTCGAGCCGGGTGAGCGTGGGGTCGAGCGCGGTCGTCCGAGGGAACGCGACCGAATCGGAGCCGAGCCACACGTCCGCCTGCGCGCCGCCCGAGACGGGGATCGGCCGGCGGATAACGACCTGCACCTGGATCCACTTGTTCGCGGCCGCCGGGGCCGGCGACAGCGTCGCCGGGCTCGTAAGCGCGTCGAGGCCGAGCGTCGAAGCGTAGGCCACTGTCGTCACGCCAGCTCCGGAGGCGTGGCTCTTCGCGAAGACAGCGCTGAACGACGTGGCGCTCACGGCGGTGACCGTGACCAGCTCCAGCGAGGCTCCCGCGTCGACCGTCAACGCCGCCCCGACCGACACATTCACGGTGTTCGTCACCGCGACGACCTGCGCCGCCGCGTTCGCGACGACCGCGCCCGCGAGCGCGAGCGACACGTCGCCCACGGTGCCGGAGAGCGCGGCCTGTGAGGTGGCCGTCCGCACGCGGAACGTGACGCTCGGGTCGGCGTTCTTCGCCCACCCGGCCTTCGTCCACTGGTCGACGTTGCCGGGGTTCATCGGCTCCGTGTTGTAGACGCCGCGGAAGCGGAAGCCGGGGTCATACAGGCCGGCGCCCGCGGTGCCTCCAGCGGCGAACTCGAGATAGTCGCCGTTCGCCTTCTGGAGCGCGAACGCGCCGGCACCGACGGCCGCCGGAGCAGGGAACGGGGCCCCCGCGATCGTTCCCCCGGACGTCATGGTGTTCACGACGGTGCCGCCACCACCGAGGAAAATGAGGAAGGATCCGTCGGCGCGTTGGCGGCTGAAGGCTCCGGCGCCGGCGTTCGACGAGATGGTCGTCGATGCGACGAGCGTCGTGGAGGCCAGCGTTCCCGCCGGATCGTACGTCGCGGACTTGTTCGAGGAGCCGCCGATGACGACGCGATAGCACAGGTTCGGAGCGGTCGGGCACGCCGCTGCATCGGTGTACTGGATCGCGTGGCCGCCCGCGCCGTTCCCGTACTGAGTCGGCGTCTGCACCCCGCCGGCGAACGCGCCGCTCGTCCCGGACGGGCCCTGCGTGTACGTATTCGTCGTCCTCACGTTGCCGCCGGTGCCGGCGGGCAGGGTGAACCAGTTGCCGTCGGGGCGAGGCAACGACACGGCGCCGTCGTTCGCCCCGGTCGTCAGCCCGGGCCCGACCGCGGCCGTCGGCGTCGCGCCGGCCGTGACGAGCGTCGTCGTGGCCGCACCACCCCCGTGCACGACGACGAAGCGGCCGTCGATGGCGCGCTTGATCGCGTGAGCCCCGGCGCCCGCTCCGAAGTCCGTCATCGCCGGGCCGTTCGCCGCGGCGATCGTGAAACCGGTCGCGGTCGCGGTCACGATCGACGTGAGCAACGGCGTCGAGAGAGCCTCGGACCCTCCACCGACCCGCCCACCAGCGATGACCAGGAACGTGTTGGCCGCGGTCTCGATGCTGAAAGCGCCGGTGCACGCCTTCATCGCCGTCGCGAGCGCCGGGCCCGGGGAGAACGTGTTCGCTATGGAGTCGTAGACGGTCGTCGTCGCGGCGCAGCCGCCGTTGACGATGAGATACAGCCCGTTCTGGCCCTGCACCGCGTGGGCCCCGCGGCCCAGCGTGGGTGCGGCGCCGCCGGCGAAGATCGCCGCCGGAAGCGTCGTGGAAGGTACCGCGCTGACGCTGTTGCTCGCGACGAGCGACACGCTGCTCGCGCCGAACGCGACGTTCGTGTTCACCGCGGCCGACGCGGCCGCGTGCGTCTTCGCGAAGGTCGCGATGATCTGCGTGGCGCTCGGCACGGCGCTCACGATGACGGTCTCGGGATTCGCGCCGCCGACCTCGACGCTCAGGCGCGTGCCGATCGTGACGTTCGTGGTATTCGTCACGGTCACCGTCTGCGGCGGCGCGAGCAGCGTGGCGGCCGTCACAGGGGTAGAGATCGCCAGCGCGACATCGGCGGCCGACGAGTCGGCGGCCTGGAACTGCGCCTGCGTGCTCTTCGTCAGCTTCACCTCGGGTCCGACCGCGGCGGCAGTCGCGGGCACCGTGCCGGCGACGAGGCTGAACGCCAAGGCGAGGACCGCCACGTGCGACGCGCCGACGAGGACGAGCCGCAGACGCGTCAGCACGACTGCGCCGTCCGAGCGGGGAGCTTCGGCATGCCAACGAAGGCGAGCCGCGGTCGCCCGCTCAGCATGACGGGCTCACGACGACGCTGCGCGTCGCCTTCAGGTTCGCGAACCGGACGTTGACGACGTACGTGTCCGCCGGTCCGCGGGGCGTGAACGCGCCGCCGTTGTCCATCGTGCCCGTGCCCGCGCCGGTCGCGGTGGCAGACCACGCACCTCCGTACGGGATCGCGACGGAGCCCTGGTCGATCGCGGTCAGCAGCACGGGCGCGCACGTCGCCACGGTCAGCGTGCCCGCTGGAAGGATCGCTAGCGAGGTTACGGGGTGGCTCGCGAACGTCACGCTCGCCGTGTTTCCGTCAGGCAACACGACGGCTGTCGCGACCGGCGTCGCGGTGGCACCGCCGCCCGCGCCGCTCTTGATCGCGATGAGCGCGTTCTCGATGCCGGCGTTCGCCGCCTCGCGCGCCCGCGCGTTCAGCGTGAACGATCGCTCGTTGACGAGACCTGTCGACGCGAACGCGAGCATCGCCGGCAGCAGGAGGCCGAACGCGGCGAGCACGGCGAGGACGAAGACCAGCGACTGCCCGCCGTCGCCGCGCAGCGCGCGCACCGGGTCCGCGCGCGTCGCGCTCGCGCCTGCAGGATCCGTGGACGGCCCGGTTGCGCGCCTCACCATTAGTCCTGCACCCGCAGGGCGGCCTGAACGCTGCGCTGCACAGGCTGGCCGGAGATGCTGTACGCGATCCGGGCCGTGACCGTCGGGCAGCCCGCGCCCGCGGTGCACCACTGGAAGAAACCGCCCGCTGTCGCGGCGAGGTGATGCGCGACGACGACCGACGTTGCGGGGCCCGCGCCACTGGCCAGGCGCGTCACGGTGCCTTCCCCCGAGGCGAAGGCGTAGGTGTACGTGACGTGCAGGAACCTGCCGCTGGCGACGTCGACGGCGCCGAGCGTCACGACGTCGGCCGTGCCCGTCCCGCTCGGGAGGAACTGCGGAGACGAACCGTTCGCGTCGCGCGTGAGGTAGCCGATGAGCTGCTGAACGTCCGCGTCACCCTTGAACGAATCGCTCGTCGTCTGGGCGGCGGTGAAGCCGGCATGGAAAACGCCGGTGATGGCGCCCATCAGGATCGCGCTCAACGCGACGGCGATGATGACGTCGATGAGGCCGATCCCCTCATCGCGCCTCAAGCCGACCTCGAGCGCGCCGGCATTGCGGCGCGGGGCCGTGAGCGCGGGGGTCATCAGCGCGAGCTCTTGTAGACGATCGCGGTGCGCGTGGTGCCGGCGACGGTGATCCGCACGGTGACGGCCTGGAGGCCCGCCGCGCCGCTCACGGGAGCCGCCGACGGCGTGGCTGCGGTCACGCCCGCCGGGATCGTGCCGGGACCCGGGTAGCTGCCGGCGGCGCTGTACGGAGCGTTCTCGACGGCCTGCTTGGACTGCGTCAGGACCGCCTCGGCCGTGGTATCGACGTTCTGCTGACGCGCCGAGACGACCATCTGGGAGATGCCGCCGAGGATCGCCGTGAAGATGATCCCGGTGAGCGCGATCGCGATGACCAGCTCGACCATCCCCATCCCGGCATCACCCGCGAGCGGCGGCGCCGTGCGCCGCAGGGTCGCCCGCTGCGCGGTGCGCGCGGCGGGTCGCGGAGCGCCCGCGTGAGATCCACGCGGGCGCTCGTAGTTCCGCATTAGTTCCTGCATGCCTTAACGACGCTGGTCGCGCCGGCGAAGATGCACGCGAAGGTGCCGGAACTCGCGTTCAGCCGCAGGTAGCTGTTCGCGACGAGGTACGCCGAGTTGATCTGCGTGTCGGTGGCGGCGGGCGTGTACGCCGTGACGCCGTCCGAGGTGTACCAGGTGCCGGTGCACGCGGTGCCGCATGCGCCTGCCGAGAGGTTGGCGTCGGTGACCAGGCGGGTGATGTCGCTCGAGAGGTAGTTGTCGGTCGCGTTCTGCACCGCGTTCAGCTGCGCCTTGTTCGTCGTGGCGACCGTGCTGCCCGGGATGCTCGTGAGTCCGGCCGTCACCACGGCCGCGAGGATGCCGATGATCGAGACGGTGACGAGGAGCTCGATGAGCGTGAAGCCCTTCTCCCCGCGGGTCGCGCGTCGCAGTGAGTTGATCCAATTGAACATTGCATTTCCCTTCGCCTTTTCGCTGGACCGTTCGTTCGTGCTGGCCGCGTTCGCACCTCATCCCATCAGCGCGCCTAGTGGATCGCGCCGGTGAGCGCGTAGATCGCGCTCACCATGGAGATGGCGACGAAGCCGACGACCCCGCCCACGCCGAGCATCAGCGCGGGCTCGAGGAGCTGGATCGCTCCCTGGAGCTTGTACTCGAGCTCGTTCTCGTAGAACTCCGCGGCCTCGCCAAGGAAGCGCTCCAGCGCCCCGGTCTCCTCGCCGACGCGCACCATCTGGATGACCGTGGGCGGGAACACCCCGCTGTCCGCGAGCGGTGCGGCGAATCCCTCGCCCGCCAGCATTCGCGCTTTCACCGGGACGAGGCGCCTGGCGAGGATGCGGTTCGACACCGACCCGAGGACGATGTCGAACGACCGGCTCATGGGCACGCCGGCCTCGAGCATGGCGCTCAGGGTCCGGCAGAAGCGCGCGACGGCGGCGTACCGCGCGAGCGTCCCGATGACCGGCGTGAGAAGGATGAGCCGGTCGCGGACCACGCGGCCCGCCTCCACGCTCTGCGAGCCGATCATCACGACAAGGAAGGCGACGATCGCGACGATGATCTGCAGCCGGTATTCCGTCGCGAAGGTCGAGCTGTCGAGGAGGAATTTCGTCGTTCCGGGCAGCTCGGCGTGGAAGGCAGCGAAAAGGCCGGCGAACCGGGGCAGGACGAAGCCCACCAGGACGCCGACGGCGCCGAACGCCATCAGCAGCACGATGATCGGGTACGTCATCGCGGAGCGGATCTCCTTCGAGGCGCGGTATTCCCGGGAGAGCTGGACGTCGAGACGCTTCAGCACCACGTCGAGCGTTCCAGTCATCTCGGCGGCGCGGATGAGGTTCAGGTAGAGGGGACTGAAGACTTCCGGAAAGCGCGCGAACGAATCGGACACGCTCGCGCCCTTGGAGAGATCCTCGTGGATCGCACTCAGGACGTCGCGCATCTTCGCCGTGCGCGTCTCCTGGCGGAGGACCTCGATCGATTGCGTGAGTGGCACGCCCGCGCCGATGAACGTCGCGAGCTGCCGCGAGAACACCGCGAGCTCGGTCTTCTTAACGCCGAAGAACGACGGGAAGAGGTCGTGCATCCTCATCGACCTGCCGCCGCGCAGACGGGTCCAGCCGCGCGCGGCGCGGTCGCCGTCGAGGCGCTCGCGGCCCCGCAGCTCGGGCGCCGGGCGCGGCTCTCGGGCCGGCAGGACGAAGCGACCGGGGACCTGGCGCGCCATCAGCGGCTGCCCCGACCGGTCGCCGGTGCCGCAGTTACACAGTCGTTACTCACAAGGATGATTGTCCACCTAACAGGCAAGCGCACGAATGCGCGGCGAGAGCCAACCTGGATACGACGAATGACGTAGGTGATGACGGCCCTTCATCCGGACGGACGAGGGAGGGCGCGCCGCTAGGCGATCGCTCCCTGGAGCATCGCGAGGACCTCGGTGGCGCTGGTCACGCCCTCGACGACCTTGGCGAGGCCCGCGTCCCGCAGCGTCACGAGCCCGGCCGCCGCGGCGACGCGGCGCAGCTCCTGGCTCGAGCCGTTCTCGTTGATGGCCCCCCGGACGTCATCGCCGAACATGAGGAGCTCGTACACGCCCGTGCGGCCGAGGAAACCCGTGCCCGAGCAGTAGTTGCAGCCCTTTCCGGTGTACACGAGATCGGCGGGAAGCTGCGCTTGGCGGAGCACCGCGGCCTCCACCATCGTCGGCTTCACGGCCACCTTGCAGTGGTCGTCGATCTTTCGGACCAGGCGCTGCGCGAGGACCGCGACGGTGCTCGAGGTGACCATGAAGCGCTCGACGCCGAGGTCGAGCAGCCGGAACACCGACCCGATGCTGTCGATCGCGTGAATGCTCGAGAGCACGAGATGCCCCGTCAACGCCGCGTTCGTCGCGATCTCCACCGTCTCCTTGTCGCGGATCTCGCCGACGAGGATGACGTCGGGGTCCTGCCGCAGGATCGAGCGGAGGCCGTTCGCGAACGTCCGTCCGGCGGACAGGTTGATCGGGACCTGACTCGCGCCCTCGATCACGTACTCCACGGGGTCCTCGATCGTCATCACGTTCTTCGTGACGCGGTCCAGTTCCTTCACCGCGCCGTACAGCGTCGTGGTCTTGCCCGAGCCGGTGGGCCCGCAGATGAGCACCATGCCGAACGGGCTCTTCAGCAGCTCGCGGAACCGCTCGAGCACGCCCGACTCCATGCCGAGATCGCCGAGGTCGATGATCGCCCGCGTCTTGTCGAGCATGCGCATGACGACCTTTTCGCCCCAGATCGTCTCGATCGTGGACACGCGCACGTCCGCGTCGTGCTCATCCATCTTGAGCGCTATCTGCCCGTCCTGGCCGCGCCGCTTCTCGACGATGTTGAGGTTCGCCATCACCTTGATCCGGGAGGCGATCGACGGGCCGAGCTCGCGGGGTAGTGACGCCGCGTCGTGGAGGGTGCCGTCGATCCGGTACCGGATGCGCAGCTTGTCCTCCTGCGGCTCGATGTGGATGTCGGAGGCGCGGTCCCGCAGTGCCTGCGTGAACAGCAGGTTGACGATCTGCACGACGGGCGCGCTCTCGTCGACGGCGACGAGCAGCGGCGCGACGAAACGCGGCTTCGGGCGGCGCTCGTCCGTGAAGCGGTCCACGTGCTTCTCGACATCTCCGAGCACGCGGTAGCGCTGCCGGATCGCCTCGTCGATGTCGCTGCGCAGGGCGAGAAGCGGCCGGACGGGAAGCGAAGCCATCCGTTGGAGCTCGTCGATCGTGGCCTGGTCGGAGGGGAACGCCATGGCGACCACGAGCTCCTTGGCGTCGATGCGCACCGGGAGCACGTGGCGCGCCTTTGCCATCGCCTCGGGGATGAGGCGGAGCGCGTCGTCATCCGTCTTCTCGAGGCGGAGATCGATGAGCGGCGTGTCGAGCTGGAGCGAGAGCGCGGCCGCGAGGTCGGAGTCCCCGATCGCGCCGGAGCTGAGGAGGATCTCGCCGAGCGGAGTGCCACTCAGCTTCTGGCGCACCAGGGCGGCGTCGACCGCGGCCTGATCGACGAGGCCCGACTCGACCAGCAGGTCGCCGAGCCGCCTGCGAGCGGGAGCGGGCGCGATCGTGGCGGCCATCAGGCCAACAGCCCGCGCCCGGTGGCCATCGTCACGGCTTCGAGCTTGGAGTGCGCGCCGAGCTTTCCGAAGATGTTCTGCAGATGCGTCCGCACCGTGTTGCCGCTGATCGTCAGATCGTCCGCGATGGCGACCGTGTCGCGGCCCCGCGCCAGCAACCGGAGGATCTCGACCTCGCGGGCGGTGAGGCGGTCGCCATCCTCACCACCTTCGGCTGCGCGCGCCGTGGCGCGCTGCTCTTCGGTCAGCGCCGAACGGCCCCCCGCCACCTGCGCGAGCGCATCCACGACGTCGTCGAGAGCGCGGTCCTTGGTCAGGTAACCCGCGGCGCCGGCCTGGATCGCCGCCGCGACGCTCTTCTGGGTGGCGTCGCTGGTGAGAATGATCGTCCGTGCGCCAGGCGCGACATCCCGGATCCGGGGCAGCAGCGTCTCGGCGCTATAGCCGGGGAGGTGGTAGTCCAGGAGCACGATCTCGGGCTGCCGCTCCCGGGCCATCGAAAGCGCCTGGGGACCGGTCACGGCGATGCCCACGAGGTCGAACCCCGGGAGCGCCCGAATGACGCTCCCGAGCGCCTCCGCGAACAGGAAGTGGTCGTCGACGATCTGGACCGTGGCTGGCATGCCTTATAGGCTACCTTACGAGCGAGCGTTCTACGGGTCGGCGACCGGGAGCGTGAAGGAGAACACCGACCCGCCCCCGGGTGGCCAGTCAGCTGAAAGCTCCCCGCCGTGGTCGTCGACGATGCCCTTGCAGATGTACAGGCCGAGCCCCGATCCGCGCGTCGCGCCCGCGGTGGAGAGCCGGGCGAACTTCTGGAAGAGCCTTCCCCGCTCGGCCGGCGGGATCCCCGGCCCCGAATCGCGCACCTTCACGACCGCGGATCGGCGATCGCGCGTGAGGCCGAGGTCGACCTCCACGACGGTGCCCGCGGCCGAATAACGGGCGGCGTTCGCCACGAGATTCCGGATCACCTGCCCGATGCGGTGCTCGTCGGCGTGCACCTGGACCGGCGCGTCCGCCCCCCGCAGGACGACCGGGTGATCGCGGGTGTCCGTCGCCGTGGCCGTCTCCCGGAGCAGGCTCGCGAGGTCGATGGACCTCAGCGCCAGGCGCATGCGTCCGGTCTCCAGGCTCGCGACGTCGGTCAGCCCGTCGATCAGGTCGAGCGCGTGCCGCGTCTCGACCGCGATACCGGCGGCCGTCGCCTCGGCGGCTCCCGCGTCCGATCGGTCGAGGAACGTGCGGGCGGCGGCCTCGATCCCGATGAGCGGATTGCGCAGCTCGTGGGCGAGCACGGACATGTATTCCTCGCGCACGTTCTGCGCGCGGCGCAGCTCCCCCGACACCTGCCGCTCGCTCACCAGGTCCCGGTCGGCACCGGCGGCCGCGCGGATCGCACGGTGCGCCTCGGCAATGAGCCACGGCAGGAAGACGCCTGCGGCGGCGAGCACGAACAGAGGGACCACC
>JBHEML010000026.1:25485-25834 GCA_046262615.1 Candidatus Limnocylindria bacterium
GGGAGCCCCACGGCCGCGGCGCTCAGGATCCCGAGGAGGGTGCCGAGCCGCCGCGACACCGCGACCGTGCAAAGGCCCACGGCGATGAAGCCGAGGGGCGGATACACGCTCGAGCTGCCGCCGGTGGCGTGCACGAGCGCGCCGACCCAGATCGTCGCCGCGATGCCGACGAACGCGAAGGCGTCACGACCGAGACGGTGCCATGGGATGGCCGCGGCGATCAGCGATCCGACGAGGCCGGCGGCCGCGGCGCCGAGCACGGCGCCCGGCTGCGGGACGAGGAGGGCCCCGAGCGCCAGCGCGGTGGCGGTGCTGAGCAGCGCGAGGATCGCTACGCGGCGGATCCGCC
>JBHEML010000027.1:0-25718 GCA_046262615.1 Candidatus Limnocylindria bacterium
GCCCTGAGGACGCCGAGGGCCTTGGCCGCAACGGCGAGGACCCGACCGACCTGTCGGGCGACTTCGGCGGCGCGTCCGCCGCCGCGCGGAACGGCATCGATCCCCGCCCGCCGCTGATCGTCGCGGGACTCCTGCTCCTCGCGCTCCTGTTCTGGATCGCGCGCTTCCAGTGGCGCTTCCGCGGGCTGGGGACCGTCGACGCGGCGTGGGGCAAGACGCGGCTCCTCGGGAGCTACGGGGGCCACGCGGCACGCGCGTCACAGACGACGTACGAGTACGCGGAGACGCTGGGCCGGGCCGTGCCCGAAGCGCGCGGTCCGTTGCGCACGATCGCCGAGGCGCGCGTCCAGGAGCGTTACACCGCGCTCGGGGCGAGCGACGCCGACCGCGCGAGCGCCGCGCAGGCGTGGCGGCGCGTCGCGCGCTCGCTCATCGGGCTCATCCCCGCGCGGGTGGTGCGCTCGCTGTCCCGCTTCGTGCACTGACCGCGCCCGCCGAGCATCCGAACGTCGCGCGGGTGCGCGCGCACGCCGCGGCCGGTCGCGTCGAGCTCGAGGTCACGCGCTTTCCCGCGACGACGCGTACGGCGACCGACGCCGCACGCGAGATCGGTTGCGACGTCGCGCAGATCGTGAAGTCGCTTGTCTTCAGGGCCGGCGATGAGAGCCTCGTCGGGCTGTGCAGCGGCGCGGACCGCGTCGACGAGGCGGGACTCGCGGCCGCGATCGGCGCCGCCACCGTCCGACGGGCGACCGCCGACGAGGCGAAGTCCTCCACCGGGTATCCGATCGGCGGCGTGCCTCCCTTCGGCCACGCCCGCCCGCTACGCGTTGTGGCCGATCGGCGCCTCCTCGCGTTCGACACCGTCTGGGCCGCGGCCGGGCTCCCGGACGCGGTGTTCCCCATCGCGCCAGCCGACCTCGTGCGCCTCGCTGACGCGACCGTCGCCGACATCGTCGTGACAGTTTCTGGGAGCTGAGCATGAGGTTCTTCCGCTCGGGCACGGAGCTCCGCAGGTGGCTCGAGAAGAACCACGACCGCGAGCCCGAGCTGATCCTTGGCTTGTATCGCAAGGGCAGCGGGAAGAAGAGCGTCACGTACCAGGAGGCGCTCGACGAGGCGCTATGTTTCGGATGGATCGACGGCATCACCCACGGCGTTGACGACCAGCGGTACATGATCCGCTTCACGCCGCGACGGCCGAAGAGCAACTGGAGCCGCGTGAACATCAAGCGGGTCGGCGAGCTGACCGCTCTCGGCCGCATGGCTCCCGCCGGACTGAAGACGTTCGAGGCCCGGGACCCCGCCCGCGAGAGCGGCTACTCCTACGAGGCAACGCTCGGCGGGCTCGACGCGCCCTACGAAAAGCTGTTCCGCGCGAACCGCCGCGGGTGGGCGTTCTTCGAGGTTCAGCCCCCGGGCTACCGCCGCGTCGCGAGCTGGTGGGTCATGAGCGCGAAGCGCCAGGAGACTCGTTCCCGGCGACTCGCCACGCTCATCGACGATTCGGCGAACGGACGCCGGTCGCCGCAGGTGACGGGAGAGGCGCGGCCGCGGCCGTAGGCGCTTCGATTGGTGGCATCGAGCGCGCGGCCGGCGCACGCGGACCCGCGCCTCGTATGCCCGGTGAGAATCGTTCCGCGGGTCGGCCATCGGCGCGGGGCCGGCGCCTGCGGACCCGCGCGCTCCGGCACGGAGGCGGCGGGTCGCTCGCTGCGCGTCCCTTACGGGCCGCTCCGTCTCGCTCTGCCCCCGCCGCCTCCTCGCCGCGCGTGCTGCGGCGCGCGCGGAGTCCGGATCGCGCGTGCCCGCCAACGCCGTCGCCGCGCCACGTCGGGTTGCCCGAGCCCGGCCCGGCCGCGGCGTCGACCTCCGGGAAGCTCGCCGCCACCGGCGCATGAGCGCTCAACGACTCCTCGTGCTATCACCGCGCGATGACGCAGCAGCACGACACCACTGGGAGTGCTGCTCATCCGACGGATGAGGAGCAGGTGCGCCGGCTGTACGAGGAGCTCATTGAGGCCTGGAACGCGCGCGATGCCTCGCGCATGGCGCTGCTGTTCGCGGATGATGGGAATGTCGTCGGCTTCGATGGCAGCCAGATGGACGGGCGCAGCGAGATCGAAAGCGCGCTCGGGGGCATCTTCGTGGAGCATCCGACGGCGCCGTACACGACGATCGTGCGCGAGGTGCGCCTCGCCGGTGCGGATGTCGCAGTGCTTCGCGCGGTGGTCGGGATGGTGCCGCCCGGCAGCGACGACATCGACCCCGCGGTGAACGCGGTGCAGACGCTGGTCGCGGTGCGGCTCGACGGACGGTGGCGGGTGGAGGTGCTCCAGACGACGCCCGCGGCATTCCATGGCCGGCCAGAGGAGAGCGCGCGACTAACGGATGAGCTGCGCGAGGCGTCCCGGCTCTACCGCTCCTCCTCGTCGGAGTCCTCGGCCTCGAACTCGTCGGAGTAGAAGCCAAGCTCCTCTGCCTTGAACACGGTCACCAGGAAGTCCTCGCGTTCCGGATCGTGGGTCTGCACGAGCTCCTCATCGAGTTGGTCGATGAGCTGCTGGAGCTCGTCGTCGGTGAGGTCCACCTCGAGCAGCAGCGTGCCGTTCACCTCGAAGCGGCCGTAGTGCAGGTCGACGCGCCCGACGCGGCGCGCGCCGCCATAGATCGCGAAGATCTCGCTCGACTCGGTGCGGACCTGGCGTTCGAAGCGCGCGGCTTCCATCAGCGATCCACCTCCCCCTTACAGGCGCGTGACTCTACACGCTAGAGGCGCGCAGTTCGCACCTGGTCGACGTCGGCGAAGTCGCCGATGCGCGCGCGGACGTCGTCCGGGACCGGGTCGTCGAGGGTGAGGATCATGAGCGCCTCTCCGCGCGGGTGCATACGCCCCACTTGCATCGAGGAGATGTTCACGTCGCTCTCGCCGAGCAGCGTGCCGACGCGCCCGACGAGCCCCGGTTTGTCCTGGTGCTTTGTCAGCAGCAGGTGGCCCTCGACCGGCACATCGACCCAGAACCCATCGATGTGGACGATGCGCGGCTCTCCCTGGACGAGCGTGCCCGCCACCGTGGTCCGTCCCACCTGGAGGCGGAGCAGGGCCGGGAAGCGGCCCGACTCCGTCTCGCGCCGCTCGACGACGACGAGACCTCGCGAGCGCGCGACGGCGAGCGCGTTCACGAGGTTCACGCGCTCCTCGCTGAACGTCTCCAGCATGCCCTTCACGGCCGCGGCGCGGAGCGCCTCGGAGTCGAGCTCGTGCAGCCGCCCTTCGTACGCGAGCTCGATCTCGCTCGGCCGCTCCTCTAGGAGTTGCGCCGCCAGGGCACCGAGGCCGGCGGCGACGCGCAGCCACGCGCTCCCCCCGGACTCCTCCGACGGCGGCCGCGGCGCGTTCACCGCGAACGCGGCAGGGCGGCCGTCGAGCACGTCGATGATCTGGCGCACGACGTCGACCGCGACGTTGGTCTGGGCCTCGGATGTCGAGCCCGCGATGTGCGGCGTGAGGATGGTCCGCGGCGCGCGCCGGATCCGCGAGTCAGCGGGCAGGGGCTCCTGGGGGAAGACGTCGAGCGCCGCACCCGCGATCGTTCGGGCCTCGAGCGCCGCGGCCAGAGCGTCAAGGTCGACGATCTCCCCTCGCGCGCAGTTCACGAGGATGGCCGTCGGCCGCATCCGCGCGAGCGTCTCGTCGTTCACGAGACCACGCGTCTGGTCCGTGAGCGGCGTGTGGAGGGACACGACGTCCGCGGTCGCGAAGAGCTCGTCGAGATCGACCAGCCGCGCTCCGGCGGAGCGTGCGCCCGACTCGGTGGCGAATGGGTCGTACGCGATGACGCGCATGTCGAATGCCGCTGCGCGCCGTGCGACCTCGCTTCCGACCCGTCCGATCCCCAGCAGACCGAGCGTCTTCCCTCGAAGCTCGCGGCCGATGAACGCGCTCCGGGTCCATTTGCCCTCGCGGATGCTCCCGTCCGCCGCCGCGACGTGCCGGAGTAGCCCGAGCGTCAGCGCGAGCGCGTGCTCGGCGGCGGCGACGACGTTGCCGTGCGGCGCGTTCACGACGTACACGCCGCGCGCCGTCGCCGCAGCGACGTCGATGTTGTCCACGCCGACCCCCGCGCGGCCGACCACGACCAGGCGCGGCGCGGCGTCGAGGACGCGAGAGGTCACCTTGGTCTCGCTCCTGACGGCGAGACCCTCGACGTCGGACATGCGCGCGATCAGCTCGTCCTGGGTCTGCCCGTGCGCGACGCGCACGTCGCAGCGCTCGCGCAAGAGATCGAGTCCCTCCTGCGCGAGCGGGTCGGCGACGAGTACGACCGGCCGGTGGCCGGAAACTATCGGCGGACCCCGAGCGCCGGGTCGGGGACGGCGCGGCGCGGCGCGGCGACGCGCGGTGGCGGCTGCGTGCGCTCGTCGTGCGCGCGCAGCATGGCGGCGATCGCAACGCCTGGCTCGACCGGCTGGTTGAAGTCGCGCAGCGCGAGCTCCAGTGCGCCGAAGAACGCGACCATGTCCTGGAGCGTCACGAAGCCCATGTGCCCGACGCGGGCGACCTGGCCCTCGAGCCGGCCCTGCCCGCCAGCCACGATCGTGTCGTGGTCGTCGCGGAGGACGCGCAGCAGGTTCCGCGCGTCGAGTCGCGCCGGCATGCGGAAAGCGGTGACGGCGGGTGAAGCGAACCGCTCGTCGGCCAGCAGCGCGAGGCCGAGCGCCTGCAAGCCGCGGCGCGTCGCGAAGGCGAGGTCCCGATGGCGCCGGATGATGGCGTCGAGGCCCTCCTCGGCCATCAGGCGCATCGACTCCTGGAGCGCGATGATGACCGTGTTCGCGGGGGTCTGCGGCGTCTGCCCCTTCTCCAGCGAGGTCTTCGACCGCATGAGGTCGAAGTACGCCTTCGGAAGGTTCGAGGTCTCGTAAGCCTTCCATGCGGCGGCGCTCATGGTCACCATCGCGATCCCGGGTGGCGCGCCCCAGGCCTTCTGGGAAGCGGTGACGCAGACGTCGATGCCCCACTCGTCGATCGCGAGCTCGGCCGCGCCCGCGCCCGAGACGCTGTCGACGATGAGCAGCTTGCCGGACTCGCGAACGACCTCGGCGATCTCCTTCAGCGGGTTGAGGACGCCGGTCGATGTCTCGTTGTGCGTGACGAGGACCGCCTTCGCGCCGAGGCTGCCCTTCTCCTTCGCGAGCTCGTCGCGGACAAGGTCCGGCTCGACCGCGCGGCCCCACGGAACATCGACGCGACGGGCATCGACGCCGTACGACCTCGCGATCGCGTGGAAGCGCTCGCCGAACGCGCCGTTGCTGAACGCGACGACCTTGTCCTGCGCCGAAAGCGTGTTGGCGATCGCTGCCTCCATCCCGCCCGATCCCGAACAGGTCAGGAGGAGGACGTCGCCCTCGGTCCGCAGGAAATCCTGGAGGGCGCGCGTGATCCCGGCGAGCAGCGCCGCGAACTCGGGACCACGGTGGTTGATCATCGGCCGCGCCGACGCCGCGAGCACGGTCTGGGGTACGAAGGTCGGTCCGGGGATGCGGAGGTTCTGCGGGCGGTACATGGGCAGCCGTCCTCTCTCTGTTCGCCGGGGAAGCGCTCCCTATGATGACGCTCTGAAGCTCGCTCCGTCCATACTCTCGGCCGATTTCGGGCGCTTGGCGGAGGCCGCCGTCGCGGCCGAACGGGCCGGCGCCGACTGGCTGCACGTCGACGTGATGGACGGCCATTTTGTGCCCAATCTGACATTCGGGCCGAAGATGGTCGAAGACCTGCGCCGGGCTACGACACTCCCGCTCGACGTGCACCTCATGATCGAGCGGCCCGAGATCTGGATCGAGCGCTTCGTCTCCGCCGGCGCGACGTACCTCACGATCCACGTGGAGGCCACGACCGACGTCGCCGGAACGCTCGAGCAGATCCGCCGCCTGGGGGCGCGGCCCGGCGTGACGCTCAACCCGGAGACGCCGCTCGACGCGCTTCTGCCGCACCTCGCCGGGGCCGACCTGGCGCTCGTCATGAGCGTCCACCCCGGATTTGGTGGCCAGTCATTCATCGATGGGTCACTCGAGCGCGTCGGCGAGGTGCGTCGCTTCCTCGACGACCGCGTTCTGCAGGTGGAGCTCGAGGTCGACGGGGGGGTCAAGCCCGACAACGCGCGCGCGATCGTCGCGGCGGGCGCGACCGTTCTCGTCGCGGGCTCCGCTGTCTATTCGGCCGCGGACGGCCCTGCCGCGGCGCTGCGCAGGTTCCGCGAGGCCGCGGCGGTCTGAGCCGGCGCGCGCGATGTCCCACCATGCCGCGTCAGCCCGCGATCGCCGCGGTCACCCCCGGAGATGGTCGCGTGTCTCTGCACATTCAGCCAAGGGGAGCAGGTCATGAACGCGCGCCCCCGGTCGTGAACGCGCTCGACCGAAGCGAACCGGAGTTCGCGAGCCGGCCACGGCGTAATCCGGCCCTCTCGGCAGCGCGCACGACACGCCGCCGAACGGCCCCGTCACCGTGTCCACGGAGATCAAGCGTGACGGTCGCGCTAGCGGGACCGAGGCTGCCGCCGGGGACATGACCGGTGAATGGGCGACCAGCAGGGCCTCAACGACGAAGTAGGCCGGCGTCTCCGGAAGGTCGCCCGGCCGCGTCCGAGGGGCCCGAGCGAAAGAGGGTCGGGCGCCCGCTAGCTAGTCTGCTCGACCAACGAAATGCGTGGCTATGCGCCGAATGGGGATCTATCGCTCCGGACCGATCTGCCGACGTCGCCAAGATCGAACGCCACGCCGCGATCGCGGCGAGCCTGATGGCGAAGAGTCAGCTCGCGGCACGAGGCGGTACGGATCGGCGGTCTCACGGGCCGGGTCACGCACGACCAGGCGATGTGAACGCGGGCGGTCACGCGGGTCTGTGCGCGGAGCCAGGCGATGTGAACGCGGGACGCTCACCGCGCGGGGGTCGGTCCGCGCGGCTACGCGTCTCCCAGGCCGAGCTCGTGGAGGCGCTCGTCGCTGATGCCGAAGTGGTGCGCGACCTCGTGCATCACGGTGTCGCGCACGATCGCCGCCTGATGACGCGGCGACGCGGTCATCGCCTCGATCGGATGGCGGTAGATCGTGATGCGGTCGGGAAGCCACGGCTCATCGAGGCCGCGCGCCGTCAGAGGCGTCCCTTCGTACAGACCGAGCAGCGTCTGCCCCGGACCCAGCCGCGCCGGATCAGGATCGTCCTCGACCAAGATCTCGACGTTCCGCATGCGTTCGCGGAACGCGGCCGGGAGCGACCCGACCGCGTCGCGGACCAGTCGCGCAAATCGGGCGCGGCGGAGATGCGACACGCTCGCCACTGTACGCGCGGTCCACGCCTGCGCCAGCGCTTCATGAGGCGCTGCACCGCGTGCGCAGGCGGCGAAGCGCGCGGGTGCGCAGCCGGCAGACCCCCGATTCGGATAGACCCACGCGGAGCCCGATCTCGCGAAGCGTGAGCCCGCGTCCGAATGAAAGCTGAAGCACCCGTCGCTCCAGCGGCGAGAGGGAGCGCATGGCACGGGCTACCGATGGCCATCGCGCGTCCTGCCGCGTCCGGCAGCGGATCGCATCCGGGATCTCCCGTCCTGCGGCGGTGTAGCGGTCGAGCGATACCTCGGCGAAGGGCGCCGGCGTCAGAGGGTCCGATGCGCGCGCTTCGCGCAACGCGCGCCGCGCGCTGCGGGTGAGCGGATCGCTCACGCGGAGCGCATCGAGCACCTGGCCGCGGACGCGTCGCGCCGCGTACGAGGCGAACGTCGCTCCCTGGTCGTCGCGAAAGCGCTTCGCCGCCTGGACGAGCCCCAGCATTCCCCAGGCGACCAGGTCCTCGCGGTCGGTGCCGCGGCAGCGCGGGTCGATGGCGCGGGACGCGATGATCCGTGCGAAGCGGAGGTGCGCCATGATGCGTGCGTCCGTGTCGGCGTCGATCTGCTGCGATTCCATGCTCATCCCCCCGGCGCACCGTAGTCACGGCCGCGCGCGGGTGTCAATCGACAGTTGACGAAATTGTCCACAGATGGCCTGCTCGACCGGCTCTATCGCCGCTACGCGTACCCGGCGTACCTCGTGACTCACAGCGACATCGTCGGGCGCATCGCGGCCGTCCTGGCCGAAGCGCACCGTGTGATCGACGGCGAAGTCGACGTCGATCGCGTGACGCGAGGCGGCTACCTGCACGACATCGGAAGGAGCCCGCTGCTCGATGGCGACGAGCGCGACCACGCGGAGCTCTCCGCTCTCGTCCTCGCCGCCGAGGGCATGCCCGAGCTGGGCGAGCTCGTACGGCGCCACCCCGTTTACACGGTCCTCGACCATGCGAGGGCGCCGCGGAACCTCGAGGAGAAGATCGTGTACCTCGCTGACCGCCGTGGGGGCCTCGCAGCGGTGTCGCTCGACGAGCGCATGCAGGAGCTGATGGCGCGCCGGCCCGAGCACGCCGAGTCGCTGAGGCGTGCGCATCCGCTCGCGCGCGAGATCGAGCGCGAGGTCTTCGCTCCGCTGCCGTTCGGACCGGAGGACCTCGCATCTCGCCTGCGAGAGACCGACGGCGTGCGCCTGTGAGCGCGAACGAGGTCGCCCCGTGAGAGCCGACGCGGCGCGCCTGCGTGAGCGCATCGCGCGGCTTTCGGCGATCGGCGGACGGGGGCCGTCGGTGACGCGCCTCGGACTGACCAGCGAGGAGCAGGCCGCGCGCGAGCTCGTCGCATCGTGGCTCGCCGCGCGGGGCGGCGCGGTGCGGCGCGATGCCGCGGCGAACCTCTTCGCGCGCTTCGGTCCGGCCGAAGGGAACGTGGTCATGACCGGGTCGCACCTCGATTCGGTCCCGAATGGCGGTCGCTACGACGGGGCGCTCGGCGTCCTGTGCGCCGTCGAAGCCGTCGAGACCCTGCTCGACGCCGGCGCTCCCATACGCGGCCCGCTCGAGGTGGTCGGGTGGGCGGACGAGGAAGGTGCTCGCTTCGGCATCGGTCTCTTCGGCAGCGCGGCCGCCTTTGGCAGGCTCCCGCCGAAGGCGGCGGAGCGGCGCGACGCGGGCGGCATCTCGATCGCCGAGGCGCTGCGCGCGCTCGGGGAGGCGGGGGACCCGACCGCCGCGCGCCGCGCAGATGTCGCCGCGTACGTCGAGCTGCACATCGAACAGGGTCCGCACCTCGCCGGTGCCGACCGCGCGCTTGGAGTGGTCGGCGACATCGTCGGCATCGTCCACGGCCGTGTAACGGTGACAGGCCGTGCCGATCACGCCGGCACGACACCGATGGGCGCACGCCACGACGCGCTCGCGGGAGCGGCGGAGATGATCGGCGCGCTCGAGGATGCGGCGCTGCACCGCGCGGGGAGCGTCGCGACGGTCGGCGAGATCGCGGTGCGGCCCGGAGCGAAGAACGTCGTCCCCGCGGAGTGCGCCTTTTCGGTCGACGTGCGGGCGCCCGACATGCGTTCGCTCGGCGCGGTCACGCGCCAATTCCGCCAGGCGATGCGGCTGATCTGCGACGCCCGCGGCCTGCGCTCGTCCCTCGACGTGTTCTCTCAAGTTCCGCCGACGCGCATGGACCCGGACCTCGCTGGCCTCCTGCGCCGTTCGGCCGCGGCCGTCGGTGTCGAAGCACCAACGCTGTTGAGCGGCGCGGGCCACGACACGATGAACGCGGTGCTCGCGGGCGTACCCAGCGCGATGCTCTTCGTCCGCTCGCACGGCGGCAGTCACACGCCTCGGGAGCACGCGTCGGTCGAGGACGCAGCGCTCGGCGCGTCGGCGCTCGCGATCGCCCTGGCCGACCTCGTAGCCTGAACCCGATGGGGGCGATCGGCCGACCCTGCAAGCTCGCGCGCGGTCATCGACGCGGCGCGCAGTGGCGGTGGCATCAGCGACGATGGCCCCAAGGCAGGTCGGCGAACGGCAAGGCGCGCGCGCGTGATGGCGCCGCCGTCTGCAGATCGCCGCGGGGAGATGGCCCACGCATGGCTGACCGATGAGACGCTGCGTGCGTGGCGGTCCCGCGCCATCCCGCGCGCCGCGATACCATGCCCGTCGACAGTTCACGTCAACTGGCGATGGGAGCGGACGATGGCCACGAGCATCGGCGCATACCGCATCGGCGAGATCGCGAGCCGGCTCCGACTGACCGAGCGGACGATCCGCTATTACGAGGAGCTGGGGCTGCTCGATTCGGTGAAGCGGCTCGAGGGCGGCACGCGCGTCTACACCGACGATGATGTGCGACGGCTGCGCTTCATCCAAAAACTGAAGGTCCTGGGGCTCTCGCTCCAGGAGATGCTCGAGCTCGAGCGTTTGTACCGCCGGCACCGTTCGAACTCGAAGGTGCTGCCGCGCCTCGTCCAGCTCCTCGATGCGCATTTGGCGACCACTGCGGCGCGGATCGACGCGCTCGCCGCGCTGCGCGACGAGATCAGTGCGTACCGCGATCACGTAGAAAAGCGCCTCGCCGGCGAAGGGAGCACCGCATGACCGAAGCCGTGATCGTTGGCGCCGCGCGGACGCCGATCGGCGCGTTCCTTGGCGGATTAGCGACGGTAACGGCGCCCGAGCTCGGCGCGATCGCGATCCGCTGCGCGCTGGAACGGGCCGGCGTCAGGCCGGGCGACGTCGACGAGGTCTACATGGGCAATGTCGTGCAGGCTGGTGTTGGCCAGGCGCCCGCGCGCCAGGCGGCGCACGGCGCGGGACTGCCCTGGTCGGTGCCGTGCACGACGGTCAACAAGGTCTGCGGGTCGGGGCTGAAGGCCGTGATGCTCGCGTCGTCGCAGATCCACGCGGGCGAGGCGCGCGTCGTCGTTGCCGGCGGCATGGAGTCGATGTCGAGCGCCCCTTACCTCGTCCGCGGCCTGCGTGCCGGACTGGCGCTCGGCGAGCACCGCATGGAGGACGCGAACCTCACCGACGGACTCGTCGACGCCTACGGGCACGGCCACATGGGTCTCGGCGGCGAAGAAGCGGCGACGCGCTGCTCGCTGACGCGCGAGGACCAGGACCGGTTCGCCCTCGGCTCGTACCAGAAGGCGCTCCGCGCCCAGGAGAGCGGCGCCTTCGATGAGGAGATCGTTCCCGTCGAGGTCGCCGGCCGCAAGGGGCAGGTCACCGTCGTCCGCGCCGACGAGACGCCGCGGGAGACCTCAATTGAAAAGCTCTCCGCGCTCAAGCCCGCGTTCAAGGACGGGGGCACCGTAACGGCGGGCAACGCCTCCAAGCTCAACGACGGCGGCGCCGCGCTGGTCGTCGCGGATGCCGCCCGCGCCGCGGAGCTCGGGGCGGAACCTCTCGCGCGCATCGTCGCCCAGGGTCAGCACGGTGCCGAGCCGAACCTCTTCCTGCTGGCTCCTTCCGGGGCGATCCGGCGGTGCCTCGAGCGCGCGGGCTGGTCGATCGGCGACGTCGATCTCTTCGAGGTGAACGAGGCGTTCTCCGGGGTCGAAGGCGTGCGCCGCGACCTCGCCATCCCCGAGGAGAAGTTCAACGTGAACGGCGGCGCCGTCGCGCTCGGGCATCCGATCGGCGCATCGGGGGCGCGGCTGCTGGTCACGCTCCTTTACGCGCTCCGGAGGCGCGGCAAGCGCCGTGGCGTCGTCTCGCTGTGCCTCGGCGGAGGCGAAGCGGTCGCGCTGGCAGTCGAGGCCGCGTGAACGTCGGCGTCGTCGGTGCGGGCACCATGGGCGCCGGCATCGCCCAGGTCTGCGCGGCCGCCGGCCACGAGGTCGTGCTCGTCGATGTCAGCCCCGACCAGTTGAAGCGCGGGCAGAGCGCCATCGCATCGTCGCTCGAGAGGCTCGAGGCGAAAGGGCGCCTGGAGCGGGAAGCGCGCGAGATCGCGCGGTCCATCCGGGCGTCCACCGAGATGGGCGCCCTCGCCTCGGCCGACGTCGTCGTCGAGGCAGTGTTCGAGGACGCCGGCGTCAAGACCGCGGTGTTCCGCGAGCTCGACCGCACGTGCGCGCCGGTGGCTATCCTGGCTTCGAATACTTCTTCGATCCCGATCACCCAGCTCGCGGCGGCGACCGAGCGTCCCGAGCAGGTGGTCGGGATGCACTTCATGAACCCGGTGCCGCTGATGACCCTGGTCGAGGTCGTGCGCGGGCTGCGCACGTCGGACGAGACGATCGCCGCGGTTCGCGCGCTCGCGAGCGGCCTCGGCAAGACCGCCGTCGAGTCGCGGGACGTGCCCGGCTTCATCGCCAACCGCGTGCTGATGCCGATGATCAACGAGGCCGTGTTCGCGCTGTACGAGGGCGTGGGCTCCGCCGAGGACATCGACACGGTCATGCGCCTCGGGATGAACCACCCGATGGGACCGCTCGCGCTCGCCGACCTCATTGGCCTCGACGTATGCCTCGCGATCCTCGAGCTGTTGCAACGCGACCTCGGCGACGACAAGTACCGGCCCGCGCCGCCGCTCCGCCAGTACGTGCACGCCGGCTGGCTCGGGCGCAAGTCGGGACGCGGGTTCCATCGCTACGACTGAGCCGATGACGCCCAGACGCGCGATCGCGACGTGCGCGATGGCGTCCAGCCGCGAGGAGGTCGGACCATGACCGCGACCGCACGCCCGACGACCGGTGGCTTCGACCTCTCGCTCTCCCAGGAGCAGGAGCTCGTGCAGCGCACCGCGCGCGACTTCGCGATGGAGAAGGTGCTGCCCAGGGCCGCGGAGATCGACGAGCATGGGGCCATCCCCGAGGAGCTGATCGCGGAGCTCGGCACGCTCGGCCTCATGGGCATCTTCGTCCCGGAGAGGTGGGGTGGTGCGGGGCTCGACACGCTGTCGTACGTCCTGGCGATGGAAGAGGTAAACCGCGCGTGCGCGTCGACGGGCGTGATCATGACCGTGAGCAATTCGCTCGTGTGCGGTCCGCTCTTGGCCCGCGGCACCGACGCCCAGCGCGAGCGCTGGCTGCGGCCGGTGGCCTCGGGCCGGATGGTCGGATGCTTCGCGCTGTCCGAGCCCGCGTCGGGCAGCGATGCCGCGGCGATGCGGACGAGCGCGAAGCCGGATGGGGACGCCTGGGTCCTGAACGGCACGAAGAACTTCATCACGAACGGCGTGTCCGCAGACGTGGTCGTCGTCTTCGCCCAGACGGACCCGGCGAAGGGCCACCGGGGCATCGCCGCGTTCATCGTCGAAAAGCCGACGCCGGGACTGTCGGTCGGCAAGGTCGAGCGAAAGCTGGGGATCCGCGGCAGCGACACGGCGCAGCTCGTGTTCGAGGACGTACGGGTGCCGGGCGACCAGCTCCTCGGCGCCGTCGGCGACGGATTCAGGATCGCGCTCGACACGCTCGACGGGGGCCGCATCGGGATCGCGTCGCAGGCCGTCGGGATCGCGCGCGCGTGCCTCGAGGACTCGCTCGCCTACGCGAAGCAGCGCGAGGCGTTCGGTAAGCCGATCGCGGAGTTCCAGGCGATCCAGTGGAAGATCGCCGACATGGCCACCGAGGTCGACGCCGCGCGTCTCCTCACCTGGCGCGCCGCCGCGACGAAGGATGCCGGCGGCGACTACGCGGCCGAGGCCGCGATGGCCAAGCTCTTCGCGAGCGACATCGCGATGAAGGCCGCGCGCGAGTGCGTTCAGATCTTCGGTGGCTACGGCTACCTGAAGGACTTCCCGGCCGAGCGGCACTATCGCGACGCGAAGATCACCGAGATCTACGAGGGCACCAGCGAGATCATGAAGCTCGTCATCGCCGAAGAGGTGCTTGGCGAATGACCGACCGGTGACGCCGCCGACCAGCGGCCCCGGGGCGGCGCTGCTGCTCGCCTTCACGGTCCTCGGCTTCGGCGCATTCTTCTGGCGCTCGTGGCGCCTGTACCGCTATCTGCGGCTCGGCCGGGACGAGGACCGGACCGATCATCCGCGCCGCCGGCTCCGCGACGAGCTCGTGGTGTATCTGGGTCAGCGCAAACTCCTGAAGCGTCCCTACCTGGTCAGGGGGCTCGCTCACGCGCTCATCTTCTGGGGTTTCCTCGTCATCACCTTCGGCACCGCCGACCTCCTGCTGAACGGGATCGCGGGGCTTCGCCTGCCTGGCACCGAGAGCGCCGTGTACGCGTGGACCATCGACCTCTTCGCCATCGCCGTGCTGGCATCCATCGCGCTCGCCGTCATCCGCAGAGCGGCGCTGCGGCCGCCGCACATGCACATCGCGCTCGACGGCTACATCATCCTCGCGCTCATCGGCGTGCTGATGATCACGCTGCTCGTCTTCGAGGCCGCGGGCATCGCGGCGGACCTGCTCGCGCACGGACAGACGCCTCCTCCGCTCGCGGGACTCGCCGCGCCGCTCGTGCGCGGCTCCGCGGCCGGCGCCATCTTCGCCGGCGCATGGTGGACGCACGTCGTGACCGTGCTCGCCTTCGCGGCGTATCTGCCCCGCTCAAAGCACCTGCATATCGTGACGACGCTTCCCAACGTGTTCTTCCGCTCGCAGCGCCCTCGCGGCGCGCTCGACCTGATCAAGGACATCGAGGAGCGCGAGACGTTCGGCGCGGGGAGCCTGCGGGACTTCTCCTGGAAGCAGCACCTCGACGGATACACGTGCACGGAGTGCGGGCGCTGCTCCGACAACTGCCCTGCGCTCGCGACGGGCAAGCCACTCGACCCGCAGCGGATCGTGCTGGACGTCCGCGACCTGCTTCTCCGCGAGGGCGAGGCGCTGGCGCGCGACCCGAAGGCGGCGGGCACGCCTCCGGCGCATCAGAACGAGAGCAAGCCGGACGAGCTGTGGGCCTGCACAACCTGCGCCGCGTGCGTCGAGGCGTGCCCGGTCACGATCGAGCACATCGACAAGATCGTCGACATGCGGCGTCACCTCGCGATGATGGAGTCCGCCGCGCCGCCGGAGGCGCAGCGCGCGATGCAGAACATCGAGCGCGCGGGAAACCCGTGGGGCGAACCGGCGGACGCGCGCGGGGACTGGGCGAAGGACGACGCGGTGCCGACGTTCGCGGACAACCCCGATGCCGAGTACCTGTATTTCGTCGGCTGCGCGGCGTCGTACGACCGCCGCAACCAGCGCGTCGCAAAGGCGCTCGCCGCGATCCTGCGCGCGGCCGGAGTCTCGTTCGCGATCCTGGGGCGCGAGGAGACGTGCAACGGCGATCCCGCGCGGCGGATCGGCAACGAGTACCTCTGGCAGCTTCAGGCGCAGCAGAACATCGAGACGTTCCGCGCCCACGGGGTTCGCAAGATCGTCGCGAGCTGCCCGCACTGCTTCAACACCATCGCCAACGAGTTCCCGCAGCTCGGCGGGTCCTTCGAGGTGGTGCACGCCCTTCCCCTGGTGAAGCGGCTCATCGACGAGAAGCGGATCGTCCTCGACGGCTCCGGGGCCGCGCCGGTGCGCGCCGCGTACCACGACCCCTGCTACCTCGGGCGGCACAACGGCGTCTACGACGACCCGCGCGCGGTGCTCGACGCGATGCCCGGCGTGCAGCGGATGGAGGTGGAGCCGCACCACCGCGAGCGCGGTTTCTGCTGCGGCGCGGGGGGCGGGCGAATGTGGATGGAGGAGAAGGTCGGGCAGCGCGTCAATCACCGGCGCGTCGAGCAGATCCTCGCCTCGGGAGGCGCCGCAGGCCAGCCGGACACCGTGGCGTCCGGTTGTCCCTACTGTCTGATCATGCTGGACGAGGGCGTCGGCGCAAAGGGCGTGCAGGATGCGCTGAAGCCCGTCGATGTCCTGGAGCTCGTGGCGGCGCGGATGCGCACCGGTGATGTAAAGGAGGGGGGCAGCGCATGGACGTCCTGACCGCGTTCCAGTTCGACGGCCGCGCGGTGTGGTTCGTGGTCGCGTCCCTCGTCGCGCTGCTCGTCGCCGGCGGGACCGTCGCGTTCGCGTTCTGGTACTCGGGCGACCAGGACCAGGTGTGAAGCTGCTCGTCTGCGTGAAGCAGGTGCCTGACTCGACCGTGCGCGTCAAGGTCGGCGGCGACGGGCGTTCGATCGCCACCGAGGGCATCGCGTGGGCGGTCTCGCCGTACGACGAGTACGCGATCGAGCTCGCGCTGGAGCACAAGGATCGCGACCCGGGAACTGTCGTCAGCGCGGTGTCCGTCGGTCCGGCGCGCGCCCGCGACGCGCTGCGCGCCGCGCTCGCCATGGGTTGCGACGACGCGACGCTCGTCACCAGCTCCATGGACCTCGGCGGGCTCGCGACGGCGCGCGTGCTCGCGAAGGTCGTCGCCGATTCGGCGCCCGACGTCGTCCTCTGCGGACGGCAGGCGTCCGACGACGACCAGGGCTTCGTCGGCCCGGCGCTGGCGGAGGTCCTCGGGTGGCCGCACGTCAGCACCGTGACGAAGCTCGCGGAGAAGGGCGGCGGGCTCGAGGCGTGGAAGGAAGTCGAGGGAGGGCACGAGGTCTGGACCGCGCCGCGCCAGGTCGTGCTCACGGTGCAGAAGAGCGAGAAGGAGCCTCGTTACCCGTCGCTGCCCGGGATCATGAAGGCCAAGCGCAAGGAGATCGCCGAGAAGGACGCAGCGGCCCTCGGCGTAGACCTCGCCTCGCCCGCGATGGAGGTCCGCCGGCTCGAGCCGCCGGCCGCGCGCGGCGGCGGGAAGATCCTGAAGGACGGCGACGCGGCCGCGCTCGCCGATGAGCTCGTCGGTCTGTTGCGCCGCGAGGCCAAGGTCCTATGAGCGTGAAGATCTGGGTGGTCGTGGAGCGCGGCGGCGCCGACGTCCGCCGTGTCTCACGCGAGATCGCCGCGAAGGCCGCCGAGATGGGCGAGACGACCGCCCTCGAAGTGACCGGGCTCGAGCGCTACTCGGCGCTCCCCGCGGTGGCCGCGCTCGCGGACCAGGCGAAGTCGGGCCCGCCGGATCTCGTGCTCGTCGGGGCCACGCCGATGGGGCGCGACCTCGGCGCCCGCCTTGCGGCGCGCCTCGGATGGGCCTACGCCGGCGACTGCACCGGGGTCGCGCTCGAGGACGGCGCCGTCGTGGTGACCCGGGGCATGTACGCGGACAAGGTCCGCGCCGAAGTGCGCGTCACACTCCCCGCGGTCGTGACCGTCCGCGCCAATGCATTTCCCCTCGCGGACGGCGCGGCGGCGCCCGACGTCACGCTCGTCCCCGCGGACGCGACGGCCGACACGCTGGCCTTCGCGCGCTTCGAGCCGACCGCTTCGGCCGGCGCGAAGGTGCCGCTCGCCGAGGCGCGCGTCGTCGTCTCGGGCGGCCGCGGCCTGCGCGGGCCCGAGAACTGGCACCTCGTCGAGGAGTTGGCCGATTCGCTGGGCGCCGCCCTGGGGGCCTCGCGCGCGGTGACCGACGCCGGCTGGCGCCCGAACGAGGAGCAGGTCGGGCAGACCGGAAAGAGCGTCGCGCCTGACCTCTATATCGCGGTCGGGATCTCCGGCGCGATCCAGCATCTCGCCGGCATGACCTCTAGCCGGACGATCGTCGCCATCAACCGCGACCCCGACGCCGACATCTTCAAGGTGTGCGATTACGGCGTCGTCGCAGACGCGTTGCAGTTCGTGCCGGCTCTCACCGCCGCGGTGAAGAAGGCGAAGGCCAACGCGTGACCCGGAGTTGCGCGTGATGGCCGCGGCCGGCGAGGAGGAGCGCGCGCTCGCTGACGCCGTCCGGCGGTTCGGCCGCGACCTCGCCCCGCGCATCCGCGAGGCGGAGGCCGCGGGCACGATGCCGCTTGACGTGATCCGCGAGCTCGGGCGAATGGGCGTGCTCGGAATGGCGATCCCGGAGGCCGACGGCGGCCTCGGCGCCTCTTACGTGTCCTTCGCGCTCGCGCTCGAGGAGCTGGCGGCCGCGTGGCCCGCGCTCGCCGTCGGCGTCTCCGTCAACAGCGGCATCGTCGCGGGCTCGGTGGTGCGATACGGCACCGCCGAGCAGAAGCGGCGCTGGCTGCCGAGCCTCATGGACGGCGCGGGCCTCGGCGCCTTCGCGCTCACCGAGCCCTCCGCCGGCTCGGATGCCGCCGCGCTGCGGACGGCCGCGCGCAGGACCGATACCGGATGGTCGCTGTCGGGGCAGAAGATCTTCGTCACCAGCGCCCGCTACGCGCCGTTCGCGATCGTGTTCGCGCGGGTCGGCGAGGCGAGCGAGGGGCGGCCCCACGCCGGGATCACCGCATTCATCGTCCCGATGGACGCGCCGGGCGTGACCATCGGACCCGCCGAGCACAAGATGGGGCTCCTGGCTTCAGACACCAGCGCCATCGCCTTCGATGGCGCCCTGCTGGGCGAGGACGCCGTGCTCGGCGAGGTCGGCCGCGGATTCGGGCCGATCGCTCTCGCGGGCCTCGATACCGGGCGGATCGGCATCGCGGCACAGGCGGTCGGCATCGCGCGCGGTGCGCTCGACCGAGCGAGCGCGTACGCGGCCGAGCGTGTGCAGTTCGGGCGGCCCATCGCGAAGCTGGACGCGATCCGCTTTGCGCTCGCACGGATGCGGACCGACGTCGACGCGGCGCGGTTGCTGACGCTGAGCGCGGCGTGGCTGCGCGACACTCGGCGCCCATTCACGCGGGAGGCCTCGGAGGCCAAGCTTTTCGCCAGCGAGACCGCGAACCGCGTCGCCTACGACGCGCTCCAGGTGTTCGGGGGATACGGCTACATGCGCGACTACGAGATCGAACGCTACGCGCGCGACGCGCGCGCGACCACGCTCTACGAGGGCACGAGCGAGGTGCAGCGCACGGTCATCGCCCGGCAGCTGCTGTCGGCGGCCGCGTGAGCGACGAACGCCGGGCACCGGCGGCGCCGCCCGCCGAGCGCGCTCCGCGGCCGCTCGAGCCCGCCGCGCCGCCGGCCGAGCTCGCGGGGCAGCCTGCGCCACGGTCGGAGAAGGAGCGTTGGCTCGCCGAGACGTACGGCCCGGCCGTCGGCCGATACCCGGAGCGGAAGGACCGCTTCAGCACGTTGTCGGACGAGCCGGTGAATGCGCTGTACACGGCCGAGGATCTCGGGAACTTCGACCCGGCGCGCGACCTCGGCTTCCCGGGAGAGTCGCCGTTCACTCGGGGCGTCCATCCCTCGATGTACCGCGGGCGCCTGTGGACGATGCGCCAGTTCGCCGGCTTCGGCTCGGCCGAGGACACGAACGCGCGCTTCCGCTACCTGCTCGAGCACGGCGTGACGGGACTCTCGACCGCCTTCGACATGCCGACGCTGATGGGCCGCGATCCCGACGACCCGCTCTCGCGCGGGGAGGTCGGACGCGAAGGGGTCGCGTGCGCATCGCTCGCGGACATGGAGATCCTGCTCGACAGCATCCCGCTCGACGAGGTCACGACGTCCATGACGATCAACGGGCCCGCGTCGATCGTGTGGGCGATGTACCTGGCGGCCGCCGAGAAGCGCGGCTACCCGCTCGAGCGGATCGGGGGAACGATCCAGAACGACTGCCTCAAGGAGTACATCGCGCAGCGCGAGTGGATCGTGCCGGTGCGGCCGGCGATGGACCTCGTCATCGACACGTTCCGCTACGGGTCGACGGACGTCCCGCGGTGGAACACGATCTCGGTGTCGGGCTACCACATCCGCGAGGCTGGCGCGACGGCGCTCCAGGAGCTCGCGTTCACGCTGCTCGACGGGCTCGAGTATGTGAAGTGGGGCGTCGAGGCGGGGCTGGATCCCGACCGGTTCGTCCCGCGGATCTCGTTCTTCTTCGACGTGCACAACGACTTCTTCGAGGAGATCGCCAAGTTCCGAGCTGCCCGACGGATCTGGGCGCGCGAGATGGAGCGGCGCTACCACCCCAAGGATCAGCGCTCGCTCATGCTGCGCACCCACGCGCAGACGGCCGGCGTATCGCTCACCGCGCAGCAGGCGCACAACAACGTCGTGCGCGTGACGCTCCAGGCGCTCGCCGCGGTCCTCGGCGGAACGAACTCGCTCCACACCAACTCGCTCGACGAGACCTACGCGCTGCCGACCGAGGAGGCCGTGACGCTAGCGCTGCGGACGCAGCAGATCATCGCGCACGAGTCAGGCGTCGCGGACACGGCGGACCCGCTGGCGGGCTCCTATTACCTCGAAGCGCTGACCGACCGCATGGAGCGGGGCTTCGAGCGCTACCGCGACGAGATCGAGGCGATGGGCGGCATGGTAGAGGCTGTCGAGCGCGGTTACCCGCAGCGCGAGATCGTGGAGTCGGCCTTCCACTTCCAGCAGCAGGTCGACGAGCGCGAACGCATCATCGTCGGGATCAACAAGTACGTGACCGAGCAGGATCCGCCGGTGCCGACGCTCGCCATCGACCCCGACGTGGAGAGAAAGCAGGTCGAGCGTCTTCGCCGCACGCGCGAGACGAGAGACCAGGGCCGCTGGAGCGAGGCGCTGGCGCGGCTGCGCGAGGCCGCGCGCGCGAGGGGCGAGCTGATGCCCGCGTTCCTCGAATGCGCGCGCGCGATGGCCACGGTCGGCGAGCAGGTCGCCGTCCTGAAGGAGGTCCACGGTGAATACCGAGACCCCGGATACTTCTGAGCAGCCCCGCACGCGCGAGGAGCTGCTCGCCCGGGTGGACGACGGCTGGCGGCCGTTCCGCGACGCGGTACGCGCGATCGGGCGAGCACGCATGGACGAGATGACCGCGGCTGGTTGGATGTTCAGGGACCTCCTTGCGCACTGCGCCGCGTGGGAGGAGCTCACCTCTCGCCGCCTGCGCGCCCTGCGCGAGAGCGGGGGCCGGGAGCAGCCGCCGCCCGGAGTCGACGTCGACGTCTTCAACGCGCAGGTCGCCGACAGCCACCGCCTGGTCGGGCCGGAGGCGCTCCTCGACGAGCTCGAGGCGTCGCACCGGCTCCTGCGCGAAGAGATCGGACGTCTCACCGACGAGCAGGTGGTCGCGAACGACAGTTGGGTCGTCGCCGTCGTCGCCGGCAACTCGTACGGGCACTACCTCGAGCACGCCGCCGAGCTTGGGATGACGCAGTGAAGAGGCCGATCCGCGTCGTCGTGGCGAAGGCGGGCCTCGACGGTCACGACCGCGGCGCGAAGGTCGTCGCGCGCGCACTGCGCGACGCGGGGATGGAGGTGATCTATACCGGGGTGCACCAGACGCCGGAGCAGGTCGTGGAGACGGCGCTCCAGGAGGACGCCGACGCGATCGGCGTCTCCCTCCTATCGGGAGCGCACAACTACATCTTTCCCCGCATCCACGACCTCATGCGCGAAAAGGGCATGGACGACGTGCTCCTCTTCGGCGGCGGGATCATCCCGCAGGCCGACATCGAGACGCTCGCGCAGCACGGTGTCGAGCGGATCTTCCAGCCCGGCGCGCCGCTCGACGGGATCGTGAAATACCTTGTCGAAACGGTGCCGCGAAAGCGCGGCGCCACAGTGGGAGGCTAGAGATGGCGAAGAAGGACGACCGGCCGGTCGACGTCGGACTGGCGGCGCTGAAGGGCAAGGACGAGGCGACGGCCACCGAGTGGTGGAAGGAGCGGCTCGGGCTCATCGCCGCGATCCCCTCGGACACCGCGCGCGTCGGCGCGCTGACCCCGCAGCTGCGCGAGCTTTCGCGCCTGACGGCGGACGAGCGTCGCAGGCTGACGAGGGCGCGTATCGCGGCGTTCGCGACGCTGCCGCAGGATCAGCAGGCGAAGATCACGACCGCACGCAAGACCGCGTACGACGTGGACCGAGCCCTGCTCGAGAGCGACGAATCGCTCGTGCAGGAGCTGCGCGGCAGCGTTCCCGGCGGCGACTCTTACCCGACCACAACGCCGAAGTCGTAGTGCGGTTCGAGCACGGCCCCGACGAGCTTCTCGTCCGCGACACGGTCCGCGCCTTCGCGCGGGAACGCATCGTCCCGCGTGCGGAGGAATGGAGCGAGGCAGGCGCCTTCCCGCCTGAGCTGATCCGGGAGTGCGCCGCGGTCGGACTCACGGGGCTCGCGATCCCGGCGGAGTACGGCGGGGCGGGGCTGGACCTCGTGACGATCGCGCTCGTCATGGAGGAGCTCGGTGCGGCGGATGGATCCGTCGCGCTCACGCTCGCAGCGCACAACTCGCTCTGCGTCGGCCACCTGCTCGTCGCCGGGTCGCCCGAGCAGCGAGAGCGCTGGCTTCCGCCGCTCGCCCGCGGCGACCACCTGGGAGCGTGGGCGCTCACCGAGCCAGCGTCGGGATCGGACGCCGCGGCGCTGACAACGCGCGCGGTGGCCGATGACGGCTGCTACGTCCTCACCGGCCACAAGCAGTTCATCACCAACGGCTCCCTCGCCGGACTCGCGGTCATCGTCGCGGCGACCGGTGACCGCCAGCTCACCGCCTTCGGGGTCGCCGCCGGTACACGGGGGTTCCGCGCCGGAAAACGCGAACGCAAGATGGGGCTGCACGCCTCGGACACGGCGCAACTCGTCCTCGACGGCTGTCGGGTCGCTGAGTCGGACCGCGTCGGCGCGGAAGGACAGGCGTTCGCCGATGTGAAAAAGGTGCTCGAACGAGGGCGTGTCGGCATAGGCGCCCTGGCGATCGGCCTCGGCCGCGCAGCCCTCGAGACGGCGACCGCCTACGCGAAAGGGCGCCGCCAGTTCGGGCGCCCGATCAGCGACTTCGAGATGATCCGCTGGAAGTTCGCCCAGGCGCGCACGGAGCTGGACGCAGCCCGGCTCCTCGTCCACCGCGCTGCTCTGCTCGCCGACCGTGGGCGAGTCTTCGGCACGGCGGCCGCCATGGCCAAGGTGTACGCGACCGAGGCGGCGAGCCGCGCGGCGAACTCCTCGCTCCAGGTCCTCGGCGGATACGGGTACCTGCGCGACTATCCCGTCGAGCGGATCGTCCGCGACGCGCGCCTCATGGAGATCGGCGAGGGGACGAGCGAGATCCAGCGCATCGTCATCGCGCGCGACGTGCTGCGAGCCGCGTCGTAGCACCCGCCACCGCGCCGGCGCACGACCAGCTCCTCGCCCGCGCGCGCGACGGCGACACGCGGTCCATCGCGCGGATCCTCACGATCGTCGAAAACGACGAGCCGGGGGCCGCGGCCATCCTGCGCGAGACGTATCCGCGCACGGGCGCGGCCCAGGTCGTCGGCATCACGGGTCCGCCCGGCGGCGGGAAGAGCACCCTCGTCTGGAGGCTCGCCAGCGCCTATCGCGAGCGCCACCCGCGCGTGGCGGTGGTCGCGGTCGACCCCTCGAGCCCATTCAGCGGCGGCGCGATCCTCGGCGACCGCATCCGCATGCGCGAAGGCTTCCTCGACGACGGGCTGTTCATCCGCAGCATGGCCAGCCGCGGCCACGCCGGCGGCCTCGCCCGCACGACGCTGCGCGTCGTGAACGTCCTGGACGCGCTCGGTGTCTCTCTTCTGCTGGTCGAGACGGTCGGCGTCGGACAGGAGGAGGTCGACGTGATGCGCGTCGCAGACACCGTCTGCCTCGTGACCGTCCCGGGCCTCGGTGACGGCATCCAGGCGATCAAGGCCGGCGTCCTCGAGATCGCCGACGTGCTCGTGGTGAACAAGGCCGACCGCCCCGGCGCCGACGACGCGGTGCGCGAGCTCGCGATGATGCTCTCGCTCGGCAAGTCGCGGCAGGAGTGGCGCCCGCCCATCGTCCGCACCGCGGCGACGACGGGACAAGGCACCGGCGAGCTCATCGCCGCGATCGACAAGCACGTCGCGTGGGCCGCCGAGAGCGGCGAGCGCGGGCGGCGGCGCGCCGATGGCGCACGCGCCGAGGTGGAGTCGCTGCTGCGCGAGGCGCTCGTGGCGCGGCTGGCGGAGCGCATCGGCCATACGCGCGTCAACGAAGCGGTGGCGCGCGTCGCGAGCCGCGAGATCGACCCGTACACCGCCGTCGAAGCGCTCCTGCGCGAAGAATGAAGATCACCTTCCTCGGCACGGGGGATTCCTTCGGTAGTGGCGGCCGCTTCCAAGCGTGCATCCTCGTGGAACCTTCGGGCGCGCGGATGCTGCTCGACTGCGGTGCCTCATCGCTGATTTCGATGCGGCGGGAGGGGATCGACCCGGGCACGATCGACGCGGTGCTCGTGTCGCACTTCCACGGAGATCACTTCGGCGGCCTGCCGTTCCTCATCCTCGATGGGCAGTTCGCCCACCGTGGCCGCCCGCTGACCATCGCCGGCCCTCCCGGTATCGAGGAGCGCGTGCGCGCCGCGATGGAGGGGCTGTACCCCGGCTCTTCGTCTACCCCGCAGCCGTATCCGCTCGCGTACGCCGAGCTCGTGGAGGGACGCGCAACGAAGGTCGCGGGCTGCGAGGTCACGACCGTGCGCGTGGACCACAGCCCGGGAGCCCAGGGACGCGGCTACCGCGTCGCGTGCGGCGGCGCGGTGCTCGCGTATTCCGGCGACACCGCGTGGACCGAATCGCTCGTCGAGCTCGCGGCCGGAGCCGACCTGTTCGTTTGCGAGGCGAACTTCTTCGAAAAGCGCGTGCCGTACCACATGACCTACCGTGCGCTGGAGGCGGAGCGCGAGCGCCTTCGCTGCGGCCGCATCCTGCTGACCCACGTCGGGCCGGAGATGCTCGCGCACGAGGCCGAGAGCGCGATCGAGCTCGCCCGCGACGGCATGGTCGTCGAGCTTTCGTGACCGCGACCGAGATGCTCCTGTTCCGCACCGGCGCGGTCGAGCTCGCGCGCTCGAACTTCACGCCGTGGCTCACCGCACCCGAGCGCGACGAGCTTGTGGTCCAGCCCGTGTGGTCCGCGCTCCTGCGGACCTCGGAAGGCCTGGTGCTGTTCGACACGGGGCTCCACCCGGTGCACGTCGCGCGACCCGAGGCCACCTTCGGCGCGCGCAGCGGACTGCGCGTGGCGATGGCCGAGGAGGACGCCATCCTCTTGCGGCTGAAGGCACTCGGCGTGGCGGCGGACGACATCGCGATCGTCGTCAACAGCCATCTGCATTTCGACCACGCCGGCAACAACCGCGCGTTCCCCAAGGCGACCTTCGTCGTGCAGGCCGACCACCTCGCGTACGCGAAGGGCCGGGCGAACTTCCCTGCCGTCTACTGGGACGATCCGGGTCTGACGTACCTGCCCGCGAGCGGGCGAGCGCGGGTCGCCGCCGGCCTCGAGGTGGTTCCCACCCCTGGCCACGCCCCCGGCCACCAGTCGCTCGTCGCCGATCTCCCCGAGCACGGCCGCGTCGTGCTGTGCGGCGACGCGGCGTTCACGCGCGCGAACCTCGAACGGGGCGAGGCGCCGGCCCAGGACCCGGCCGCCGCGGCGGAGTCGCTCGCGCTGATCCGTTCACTGGTGAAGGACGATCTCGACCGGGCCTTCACCAGCCACGACGGCGCGTCCTGGTCCGCCTGGCGCCACGCGCCCGCCATGTATCGCTGAGCAGCGCCGGCGTTCGGCGCGGCGGCACGCGCCGGGCATCGATCGCTGACAGCCGCGCTCAGCGCCGCCCGGGTCCTACTCGAGCTCGACTACCTGCCGCCATCTCGGCACGAGCGTGTCGAACCCGAGTGCCTTAACCTTCGGGTCGAAGGCGTCCTGCGCCTGCGGCTCGCCGTGGACGATGAAGGTCCGTTTGGGACGCCGCGCGAAGTGGCCGAGCCAGGCGAGGAGCTCAGGCTCGTCGGCGTGCGCGGAGAATCCGCTGATCGAGCGCACCTGGCAACGGACCTCGAGGTCGGTGCCGTCGATGCGCACCTTCTTCGCGCCCTGCTGAAGCTGCGCGCCGAGCGTCCCGGCGCCCTGGTATCCGATGAACAGCAGCGTCATCGCCGGATCGCCGACGAGATTCTTG
>JBHEML010000028.1:0-561 GCA_046262615.1 Candidatus Limnocylindria bacterium
CTTCGGCGCCAGGCGCGGGCTCGTCGGGACGGACGAGCCCGTCTCGCCCATCCGGCGGAGCTACCTCCTGCTCGGCACAGTCATCTTCGGGCTCGCCACGATCGTCCTGCTGCCGTCCGGTACCTACCAGGCACTCAGCAACATGCTGCTGCCGGCGCAGCCGAACGCGTTCCGCCCCGGCATGTCGGATTCGCTCGGCGGCGGCATCGCCGCGCTGCCCGTGTGGCTGCTGTTCCTGTGGCAGCTGATCCGCGACTTCCGAGGCGGCGAGCGCCGCGGGCGCTTCGTCGCGAGCCATCCCGGCGGCGGCAGCGGCGGGGAACCCGCGGGCGTCGGGGCGAGGCTCCGCACCCCGCCCGCCGGGCGGGGTGCGTCGGCCGAGGCGCCGCTCCCTCCCGAGTCGACGCGGGGCTGAGCCGCGATGCCCCTCGAGCACATCCACGTCAAGGGCGCGCGGGAGCACAACCTCAAGAACATCGACGTCCGCATCCCGCGGGACCGCCTCGTCGTCATCACGGGGCTCTCGGGGTCAGGAAAGTCGTCGCTGGCCTTCGACACGAT
>JBHEML010000028.1:571-4134 GCA_046262615.1 Candidatus Limnocylindria bacterium
CTGCGGTGTCGATCGACCAGAAGGGCACCACCCGCAACCCGCGCTCCACCGTCGGGACGGTCACCGAGATCTACGATCACCTCCGGCTGCTGTTCGCCCGCGTCGGCGTCCCGCATTGCCCGACGCACGGCGTGCCGATCGTGGCGCAGACCGTCCAGGAGATCGTCGATCGCATCGGCGACCACCCGGACGGAACGCGGCTGCTCATCCTGGCCCCGCTCGTGCGCGACCGGAAGGGCGAGCACCAGCAGCTTCTCGCCACCGCGCGCCGCGGAGGCTTCGCCCGCGTCCGCGTCGACGGCGAGGTGCGCGACCTCGGCGACGACATCGTGCTCGACAAGATGCGCAAGCACAGCATCGACGCGGTCGTCGACCGCGTCGTCGTGCGCAGCGCCGGCGACGGGGACAGCGAGCGCGCGCGGCTCACCGATTCGGTCGAGACCGCCCTGCGCCTCGGCGAGGGGCTCGCGCTCGTCGCGCCCGCCGACAGCGGTAAGGATGGCGAGCGCCTCTTCTCGGAGCGCCTCGCGTGTCCCGAGGGTGACTTCTCCATCGGCGACATCGAGCCGCGGACGTTCTCTTTCAACTCGCCGCACGGCGCGTGTCCCGCGTGCACCGGCCTGGGCACGAAGCTAGAGCCAGACGCGCAGCTCATCTTCGCGAACCCGGACCTGTCGCTGCGCGGCGGCGCCGTGCTGCCGTGGCAGCGGTCGGGCGGCACGGCGCAGTACCGCATGGCGGTGCTCGAGGCGCTCGCGCGAAAGCTCCGGTTCTCCCTGAGCGATCCCGTAGCGAAGCTCCCGCGCAAGGCCATCGAGGCCGTCCTCAATGGCACCGGTCAGCCGCTGCGCCTGTCGTACGAGAACCGGTCGGGCCAGAAGCGCAGCTACGAGGTCGATTTCGAAGGGGTGATCCCTTGGATCGAGCGGTCGCACCGGGAGACCACGAGCGACCACATCCGCGCCGACCTCGAGCGGTACATGAGCGACCACCCGTGTCCCGTGTGCCAGGGCGCGCGCCTGAAGCCCGAGTCGCTCGCGGTGACGATCGGCGACCGCCACATCATCGATGTGGCGCGCCAGAGCGTGTCAGACGCGCTCGGCTGGGTGACCCAGCTCGAGCGCGAGCGCGGCGGGCCGCTGACGTCACGTCAGCAGGCCATCTCGCGTCAGGTCCTCAAGGAGATCCGCCAGCGCCTCGGCTTCCTCGTCGACGTCGGCCTTTCGTACCTCACGCTCGACCGTGCCGCCACCACTCTGTCAGGTGGGGAGGCCCAGCGCATCCGGCTGGCGACGCAGATCGGCTCCGGGCTCATGGGCGTGCTGTACATCCTCGACGAACCGTCGATCGGACTGCACCAGCGCGACAACGCGAGGCTCATCCGCACCCTCCTCGGGATGCGCGACATCGGCAACACCGTGATCGTCGTGGAGCACGACGAGGAGACGATCCGTACCGCCGACTGGGTCCTCGACATCGGTCCCGGCGCAGGCGAGCACGGCGGCGAGGTCGTGGCGCAGGGACCCCTCCAGGCGATCCTCGCTGAACCGCGGTCGCTCACCGGGGCGTACCTCTCCGGGCGCCGCCGGGTTCCCCTGCCGTCCCGGCGGCGTACGCCCCGCAAAGAGGCGCTGTTCGTTCGCGGCGCGCGCGAGCACAACCTGAAGGGCATCGACGTGCGTATTCCGCTCGGCGTCTTCGTGAGCGTCACCGGCGTCTCGGGCTCCGGCAAGAGCACGCTCGTCAACGACATCCTTTACCGGCGGCTCGCGCAGGCGCTGAGCCAGGCGAAGGAGCGGCCCGGCGCGCACGACGCGCTCGAGGGCATCTCCGCGATCGACAAGGTGATCGACATCGACCAGTCGCCGATCGGCCGCACCCCGCGCTCGAACCCGGCGACGTACACCGGCCTGTTCACGCCGATCCGCGAGATCTTCGCCGCGATCCCCGAGGCGCGGCTCCGCGGCTACACGCCAGGCAGGTTCTCCTTCAACGTCAAGGGCGGCCGCTGCGAGGCGTGCGCCGGCGACGGGATCATCAAGATCGAGATGCAGTTCCTCCCCGACGTGTACGTCCCGTGCGAGGTATGCGCCGGCAAGCGGTACAACCGCGAGGCGCTCGAGATCCACTACAAGGGCAAGACCATCGCCGACGTGCTCGAGATGACGGTCGAGGAGGCCGCGCAGTTCTTCGAGCACATCCCGGCCGTCGCGGTGAAGCTGCGCACCCTGAACGACGTCGGCCTCGGCTACATCCATCTGGGTCAGCCGGCGACGACGCTCTCCGGCGGCGAGGCGCAGCGCATCAAGCTCGCGACGGAGTTGTCCCGCCGCGCGACCGGCAGGACCCTGTACATCCTCGACGAGCCGACGACGGGCCTCCACTTCGCCGACGTCGAGCGGCTGCTCGAGGTCCTCCATCGCCTTGTCGATGCGGGCAACACCGTCGTGGTCATCGAGCACAACATCGACGTCGTGAAGACGGCCGACTGGGTGGTGGACCTGGGGCCCGAGGGCGGCGGCGCCGGCGGCCTCGTCATCGCTGAGGGCACGCCCGAGCAGGTGTCGCGCGTGCGCGCATCGTTCACGGGCCGCTATCTCCGGGAGATCCTCTCGACCGGCGAGCTGCGCGGGATCGCCTGAGAGCGAGCAGCTTCACCTCGTGGCGCTCGGCCGCCGGCCCGCTGGCGGTCTTCGCGATCGCGTTCGCCCTCCGTCTCCCCTTCGGCTCGACGTACCTATGGGCGTGGGATTCAGTGCTCTACGCGCGGGCGGTCGATCACTTCGCGGTGGACCTCGGCCAGCCGCACCCTCCGGGCTATCTCTTCTACGTGCTCGCGGCGCGACTGGCGTCGTCGTGGACGGCGGATGCCAATGCGGGCCTCGTGCTGGTCAGCGTCATCAGCGGCGGGCTCACCTGCGCCGCCGGCTACGTGATCGGCCGCCGGTACACCGGCGCGGCGGGCGGGGTGTTCGCGGCGGCGATCCTCGCGACCAACCCGCTTCTTTGGCAATACAGCGAAGTCGCGTACCCGTACGCGACTCTTGCGTTCCTCACGGGCGCGCTCGGGGCGCTGCTCTGGTGGGCGCGTCGCGGCGGTCCCGCCGCGCCGGTCGGTGTGTCGCTCGCTCTCGGGGCGGCGGCGGGGTTCAGGCAGGATGTCCTCCTCCTCGGAGGGTTGTGGCTCTATGTCGTGACGCGACACGGCTGGCGTGCCACTGCCGCCGCCGCCGTGGCGGGAGCTGTCGGCTGCCTGGCGTGGCTCATTCCGACGGCGGCGCAGTCGGGAGGCCTCTCGACCTACCTGGGGACGGTCCATTCACAGTTCGCGGGCGTGAGTGGCGCCGGCGTTCTCGACCCGGGTGTCATCGGGCAGAACGCGGGGGGCACGATCGCTGGACTGCGCGCGCAAGTGGGCTGGACGTGGCCGCTGCTCGCGCTCGGCGTCTGGGTCGCCATCCGCCAACGCCGGGTCCCGCTGACGTTTCTTCTTCTATGGATCGGCCCGCCGCTCGCCCTGTACCTGGTGGGCCATATCGGCGAGTGGGGCTACACGCTCTCCG
>JBHEML010000028.1:4144-24832 GCA_046262615.1 Candidatus Limnocylindria bacterium
CGCCGTGCCCGTCGCGATAGCGACGGCCATGGGCGCGCTGCACCTGCTTCGCTCCGCCGGCACTCTCCGTCCGCTTGCCGCCGCGGGCATGACCGCCGTCCTGGCGCTCAACGGCGCCACGTTCGTCATTGGTTCCGGGCCGTTCTCACTCCACGAGATCGCGCGACACGACCAGATCCTCGCCGAGCAATTCGACTACGTGCGTGCCCATTTCCCACCGGGCGACACGTTCGTCGTGGCGCAGGGCAACTTTCAGCACGTCGTCCATTACCTGCCCGAGTACGCCGCCGTGTACCTGCCGCAGGGCCGCGAGGTGACCGGACTGATCCCGACGGGGAGCCGGCAGCGCTGGGTCGTGCTCTTCGGCGCCGAGGGCCGCGTGCCCGAGCGGTCGCGGATGGAGCGGGTCGTGCTGCCGAACGACGTGCAGCTGCGCGTGATCCGCCTGCGCTCGGGAGAGCGGCTGATCACGCAGGACCAGGTGCTCATGCTCAGCGCAGACTGATCCGACACCCGAAGAGCTCAGGCTGCGCATCCGGCGCCGCGTCCAGCTCCGGTGATGGCTACGCTTTCCGTCGATGGCCACGGTGCCGGCATCCGCCGCCGAGTCCCTCCCCGCCGCATCGCGATTCGCGGCGCTGGGCGTCCCGACCTTCCGCTGGTACTGGCTCACCGGCGCCATCTCCACGACCGGCGACGGCATGGAGAACGTCATCCGCAACTGGCTCGTCCTCCAGCTCACGGGGTCGCCGTTCTGGCTCGGGATGATGGTGTTCGCGCACTGGGTGCCGTTCACGTTCTTCTCGCTGTATGGCGGCGTGCTTGCGGACCGCCATGACAACCGGCGGGTGCAGCTGGTCGCGCAGACGCTGCTCCTGCTCGCGGCCGCGGCGATCGCCGTGATCACCCTCGCTGGTCAGGTCAGCGTGTGGTGGCTCTTCGGTCTGCTGTTGCTGCACGGGTTCGCGGGGGCGATCGGCGGCCCCGCGCAGCAGACGCTCATCCACGCGATGGTCGGACCCGACAAACTCCTGTCCGCGGTGAGCCTGAACTCGTCGATCCGGCAGCTCTCGCAGGTCGTCGGCCCGGTGGTGGCGGCGTTCATCCTTGCGGCTTTCGGCCCCGGCTGGGGATTCCTCGTGAACGCGGTCACGTTCGTGCCGCTGCTGATCCTGCTGCTCGTGATCCGCGTGCCGCGCCTCGGTCAGCGCTCGGATCAGTCGGTCCGCGAGTCGTTCGCGGAAGGCGTCGCCTTTGTCCGAGGGCGGCCGACGCTCGGCGCCCTCATCGCGATCGAGATGCTGCCCGTGGTGTTCCTCGGTCACACGTTCAGCTCGCTAATACCGATCTTCGTCCGGGACGTGCTCCACGGCAACGAGCTGACGTACGGGTTCCTCCTCGCCGCGAGCGGTGTCGGCGCGCTCGTGGCCGCGATGGCCATCGCGTACGCTCCGCCGATCCGCCGCAAGGGCGTGTTCATCATCGTGGCGGCGATGGTCGAGATGGTCGCGATCTTCTTCTTCGCGCTGTCGACCGACTACCGCCTGTCGCTGGCGCTGATGGTGGCCATCGGGGGCGCCACGGTGCTCGCACAGTCGCTCAACAACTCGACCATCCAGCTGTCGGTCCCCGACAGCATCCGCGGACGCGTGATGGGCGCGTACACCTTCGGCACGCAGGGGTTGCGCGTCCTGAATGGCCCGCTCCTCGGGACCGCCGCGCTCATCATCGGGACGCCGATCGCCGTCGCCGGGAGCGCCGCGATCGTTCTCGCGGGCCTCGGCGCGATCCTGGCGACCGTCCCGCTCGTCCGCGTCCGCGACTGACCGTTAGTGGCGTCCGAAAACGCGGTCCGCTAAGGGGCGGACGCGCGATCCGCGGCGGCGTATGCCTCGTCGAGCACATCCATCAGATGGCGCACCGGCACGCGCATGCCGGCCGCCCGCAGGCCCGCGGTGATCTGCATCTGGCATCCGGGATTCGCGGTGACCACCATGTCCGCGCCGCTCTGCCTGATGCGCTCGGCCTTGCGGTGCGCGAGCTTCTCCGCGAGCTCGGGCTGCGTGACGTTGTATGTGCCCGCGCTGCCGCAGCACCAGTCCGCCTCGACGAGCTGGACGAGCTCGATCCCGGGCACCGCCCCAAGCAGCGCGCGGGGTTCGCCGCTGATGCGCTGGCCGTGGAGGAGGTGGCAGGGGTCGTCGTACGCGACCTTGACGCGATAGGGCCCCGGCGTCGTGCTGAGCCCGAGTCCGGCGAGATACTCGGCCGCGTCGCGCACCCTGCCCGCGAACCGCTCGGCGCGCTCCGCCCAGGCGGGATCATCCTTGAGCAGCCACCCATATTCCTTGAGGTTCGCCCCGCAGCCGGCGGCGTTCACGATGAACGCGTCGACATCGAGCCGCTCGAGGGAGGCGATGTTGCGCCGCGCGAGCTCGCGTGCGTCGTCACGCAGGCCGGCGTGCGCGTGCAGAGCGCCGCAGCACGTCTGTTCCTCCGGTACCGCCACTTCGACGCCATTGCGCGCGAGCACCCGGGCCGTCGCGGCGTTCGTGTCGGAGAACGCGGAGCGCATGACGCAGCCGGTGAAAAGCGCGACCCGTCCGCGCCGCTCCCCGCGAGCCTCGAAGACCTTCGCGAGCACGGTGGACGATGGCGGCGAGTCGGGCACGAGCTCCAGCAGACCGCCTAGGCGCGCCGCGAGTGGAACGGCGTGGGCGATGCCGCGCAGCACGCGGCGCGCGCCGAGGCGTCGCGCCGCGTAGCCGAGCCACGCGAACGCGGTGAGGCGCGCGGGATGGGTGAGCAGCTCGGCGAACGCTAGGTGGCGCATCGCACGTTGGGCGGCCGATTGCTCGCGGAGTGCCGTGAGCTGCGAGCGCGCGCCTTCCATCAGCTTGCCGAACTCCACCCCGGACGGGCAGGCCGTCTCGCAGGCGCGGCAATCGAGGCACCTGGACATGTGCAGGTCGAACGCGTCGGCGGAGGGGTCGATCCGGCCGTCCCACGCGGTCTTCATGAGCCGGATGCGGCCGCGGGGCGAATCGGCCTCGAGGCCGAGGACGGCGAAGGTCGGGCAGGTCGGCAGGCACAGGCCGCAGTGCACGCAGCGCGAGATGAGATCCTGCGAAGGCGCGTCGGCGTTCGCGTACGGCGCGAACGCGATGGGCGCCGGCTCAGCCAATGGGGGAGCGTCCAGGTTCCAGGATCGCGTTCGGGTCGAACGCCTCCTTGATGCGCCGCATGAGCGCCGCGCCCGGGGGAGGACCGGGCCACGCTCGCAGGCGCGAACGAAGGGCAGGCTCTCGGCGCTCGACCTGCGCACTCCCGCCGACGATCCGCGCGGCTGCGAGGAGCGCATCGGCGGCTGCGATGACGCCTGACTCGTCCCCTCGCGCGTGGACCCGCACGATGCCGCTGCCCGCGTCCGCGACGACGCGCGACACCGCATCGCTGCGCGCCGCGCTCTCGGCATACGCGCCGGTCGCCGCGAGCGGGAGCGCGGCGCGCACGACCGCTCCATGCCTGGCCCACGACGCCATGTCGCGGAGCGGCGCCAGCAGCGCGTCAGGGTCCTCCGACCGTTCGACGACCGCGCCCATCTCCTCGGCGCGGCGAGCGGCATCGCGCATCGCGCGCTCGACGACGGGCCTCTCGCCGGCGGCGGCGACGAGGAGGCGCCAGGAGCCGCCGTCCCCGTCGACGACCAGGGCGGTGGGGCGAAGCGAGGTCCGCAGGAGCAGATCGGCGAGGTGGAAGGCGTCCGCCGCGCGCGCCACGCGCACCTCAGCGACCGCGGCGGCGCGAGGCAGGGGGAGCACCTTCAGCGTCGCCTCGACGATGACGCCGAGCGTTCCGAGCGAGCCGGTGAACAGTTTATTCAGGTCGTAGCCCGCGACGTTCTTCACCACGCGGCCGCCCGCGCGCGCGAGCGTGCCGTCCGCGAGCGCGACTGTCGTGCCGATCAGCACGTCGCGCACGCCTCCATACCGCAGGCGGCCGAAGCCGTTGCTGTTCGCGGCGACGATGCCGCCGATCGTCGCCCGATCGGCGCGCGGCGGATCGAGGGGCAGGAACTGTCCCGTAGCGTGGAGGGCGCGCTGGACCGCGGACATTGCCGTGCCGCCACGGACGGTCACGGTGAGATCCGCAGGCACGTGGTCCACGATGCCCGCGAGCAGCCGCGTCGAGAGGACCGCGTCCGTCGCGACGCCGTCGCCGATGTACGCCTTCGTCCCCGCCCCCTCGATGCGCACGGTCCTGCGGGCGCCGGCCGCGGCGGCCAGCGTCCGCGCGCATTCGCCGGCGTCGGCCGGTGCGATCACCTCCGTCACGCGTCGAGCTTTCGCGCGCCGAACGCGAACTCGCGGCAGCGCGACGGTGTGGGGAACAGCTTGCCCGGATTCGCGAGGCCCGCCGGGTCGAACGCGCGCTTGACGCGGGACATCGCCGCGAGATCGTCGGGCGAAAACTGGATCGGCATGTAGCAGTTCTTCTCCATGCCCACGCCGTGCTCGCCGGTGATCGAGCCGCCGGCCGCGACGCACGCCGACAGGATCTCGAACCCGGCGGCCTTCACCCGCTCCAGCTCCTCCTCGCCGCCGCTACCGCTGAAGAGGATGAGAGGGTGGAGGTTCCCGTCGCCCGCGTGGAACACGTTGGCGATCCGCAGCGAGTGCCGCTCGCCGACCGCGGTGATGTGCCGCAGGATGTCGGGGAGCTTGGTCCGTGGGATCACCCCGTCCTGCACGTAGTACTCGGGCGACAGCCTCCCCATGGCCGCGAACGCGCCCTTCCTTCCCGCCCACAGCCGGTCGCGCTCGAGCGCCGTCGCCGCGACGCGGATGAGGAAGGCGCCGCGCTCGCGGCATAGCGTCTCGATCCGCTCGCGCGCGTCGTCCAGGCCATCCGTGACGCCGTCGACCTCCAGGAGCAGGATCCCGCCGGCATCGAGGGGATACCCGGCGCCGACGGATGCCTCGACCGCCTCGGTGGCGAGCGCGTCCATCATCTCCATCGCGCTCGGCACCACGCCCGCGCCGATGATCGCGGACACCGCCTCGGACGCGTCGTCCATCGTGTGGAACGCCGCAAGGATCGTGCGCTTGTCCTCAGGGACCGGCGTCAGCTTCACCGTGATCTCCGTGACGATCCCGAGCGTCCCCTCGCTCCCGATGAATGCGCCGACGAGGTCGTATCCCTCGCTCTCGAGCGCCTTGCCGCCCAGCCGCTGCACGGTGCCGTCGGCGAGGACGATCTCGAGCCCGGTGACGTGGTTCGTCGTCACGCCGTGCGCGAGCGTGTGCGGGCCGCCGGAGTTCTCGGCGACGTTGCCGCCGAGCGTGCACGCCTTCTGGCTCGATGGATCGGGAACGAAGTAGAGACCGTGCGGCGCGACGGCGGTGGAGAGGTGCAGGTTCACGAGACCCGGTTGCACGACGGCGCGCAGGTTGGGAACGTCGATCTCGAGGACCCGTGACATCCTGGCGAAGGACAGCACGACGCCGCCCTCCACGGGGATCGCGCCGCCCGAGAGCCCGGTGCCCGCGCCGCGCGGGACGATCGGCACGCCGTTCTCGGCGCAGAAGCGCACCACCTTCGCGACGTCGCCGGTGTCGTTCGGCAGGACGACCGCGTCCGGCATCGCGGTGTCGACCGCGCCGTCGTACTCGTACAGCAGCAGGTCATCGTGCTGCAGGAGCACCTGGTCCGGCGACAGAAGCGCCAGCAATCCACGCGCGAGCTCGGGCCCGCGCAGTCCAGCCCGCACCGGCTCGGCCACCAGCGTCACCCGGCCCCGCCTTCGAGCGCCTGCGCGAGCTGCATGGCGGCGCGCCGCAGGAGCGGCGCGACCTCCCCGCAGCGCTGGCGCGACAGGCGCGCCGCCGGCGCGGAGATGGACAGCGCGGCGACGGGAGACCCGGGAGATCCGACGGCGACGGCCACGCAGCGCACGCCCTCGTCGAACTCCTCGTCGTCGACGGCGTAGCCGCGTTCGCGCACCTCCTCGAGCGCGCGGCGTAGCGCGGCTCGCTCGACGATCGTGTTCGGCGTGTGGGGCCGCAGCTCGACGCGATCCAGCAGCGCGTCGCGCCGCGCCGCCGGTAGGGCGGCGAGATGCGCTTTGCCGGCGCCGGTCGCGTGCAGGGGCACGCGATTGCCGACGGTCGTGAAGAGACGCACGACCTGCGGTCCCTGCACCGTATCGATGTACACGGCCGCGTTGTCGTCGACGACCGCGAGGTTCGCCGTCTCGCGGGTCGACTCGCTGAGCCAGCGGAGTATCGGCCGCGCGCGGCCCTTGAGCACGCCGTAGCGGGATCCGCCCTCGCCGAGGGTCGCTAGCCGCGCGCCGGCGAAGTAGCGGCTCGTGTCGGCGTTCTGGCCGACGTAGCCACGACGGACGAGCGTCGCGAGCAGCCGGTGGACGGTGCTCACGTGGAGCGAGGTCCGCACTGCGAGCGCCGTGATCGACGCCTCGCCGTCCGTCACGGCGAGCGCCTCGATCAGGTCCAGCGCGCGGTCGACCGACTGCACCGCCCGCCGGGAGCGCCTCTCCGGCGCTTCGTCTTTCACGATTCGGAACCCCCCGTCCGCGAAGCGAAAGGATAGCGCTCCCTATCCTTTTCCCATGACCGCCGCCGACCGCCTGGCCGCCCTGCAAGCGCAGGCGGCCTCGTTCCCGGCCGCTCCCGGCGTCTATCTGTTCAAGGACGCGCGCGGCCGGGTCGTATACGTGGGAAAGGCAGACGTCCTCCGCGACCGCATCCGCAGCTACTTCGGCCCGGGCCTCGACGTGCGCCACGTGCGCCTCGTCGAGCGGGCGGAGCGCCTCGAGTACGTGCTGACGGACAGCATCTCCGAGGCGTTCCTGCTCGAGAACAACCTGATCAAACAGCACCGCCCCCGCTACAACATCCGGCTCAAGGACGACAAGTCGTATCCGTACGTCAAGATCACGCTCGGAGAGGACTTTCCCCGGATCCTGCGCACCCGCCAGTTGGGCGACCGCACCGCCAGATATTTCGGGCCATATGCGAACGCCAAATCCGTCGACCAGTCCCTCGACCTGCTTCAGAAGCTGTATCCATACCGCACCTGCAAGCTCACGATCGCCGCCGACGACGAGGGCCGGGGCCGCACGGTGCCGCCATCCGCGCTACCGGGCGGGCGGCCGTGCCTGCTCTACCACTTGAAGCGCTGCACCGCGCCGTGCGTCGGCGCCGTGGCGCGCGACGAGTACCGCGGGGCGATCGAGCGCAGCGTGCTTTTCCTCGAAGGGCGTTTCGAGATGCTCGCACGCGAGACGCGGCGGGAGATGGCCGACGCGGCAGAGGCGCTCCAGTTCGAGCGCGCCGCGGAGCTTCGCGACCGGCTCGCGGCCATCGATCGCACCCTCGACCGCCAGGAGGTGCACGCATATTCCGGGGAGGACTTCGACGTCCTCGGTGCGGCCGTGGAGCAGGGTGACGCCGCGGTGCAGCTCTTCCGGGTGCGTGACGGCACGATCGTCGGGCGCGAGCAGTTCTTCCTCGAGGGATCGGAAGGCGCCGACCCCGGCGAGGTGCTCGGATCGTTCCTGCGCGAGCATTACGCGGTCGCGGCTGGATTGCCGGGCGAGATCGTCGTGCCGGTCGGGGTCACCGACGCGGAGGTGTTCGAGACGTTCGCCGCCGAGCGGCGCGGCTCGCGTGTCCGGCTCCTCGTGCCCCGGCGGGGTCGGAAGCGCCACCTCGCCGAGCTCGCCGCGCGCAACGCGGCCGACGCGCTCGAGCAGGAGAGGGTGCGTTGGCTCGCCGATCGCGGCAAGACTGACACCGCCCTCGCGGAGCTCCGGGATGCGCTCGGGCTCGAGGGCATACCGAAACGGATCGAGTGCTACGACGTGAGCCACGTGCAGGGAACGAGCGTCGTAAGCAGCATGGTGGTGTTCGAGGATGGCCGCCCCGCGAAGCAGCAGTACCGGCGGTTCCGCAGCAAGATCGGCGACCGCAACGACGACTTCGCCAACATGCGCGACACGCTGCGGCGGCGGTTCGCGCGGTACCGCGACGCGGCGACGGATTGGCCGCTGCCCGACCTCGTGATCCTCGACGGGGGAAAGGGCCAGCTCTCCGCGGGGCGCGCTGCGCTGTCGGACGTCGGCCTGCTGGAGATCCCGATCTCCGCGCTCGCCAAGGAGCGCCGCCCCCAGGACGGCGAGCGGGCCGATCTAAAACCCGAGGAGCTGTTCCTCCCTGAGCGTCCTGAACCGGTCCTCCTGCCGCAGCGCTCGCAGGCGTACTTCCTGGTCCAGCGGATCCGCGACGAGGCGCACCGTTTCGCCGTCACCTACCACCAGCAGATCCGGCAGCGGTCGTCCGTCCGCTCGCTCCTCGATGAGGTCCCGGGCGTCGGTCCGTCGCGCAAACGCGCGCTGCTGCGGCGTTTCGGATCCGTCCGCGCCATGCGCGAGGCCGGAACGGGCGAGATCGCGGCGGTCGCGGGTGTGGGTCCGGGACTGGCCGAGAAGATAAAGACGGCCCTTTCAGGCGGCAACACCTCAGAGATGTGAATACTCGGCTACACATCTCGTAAGTCGCGTTGACAGTCCCTTAGATCGCGGCGACAGTCGGTGAATGGCGAACGCAGTGGTGGGGCGCTGTCCGATATGCGCGGCGAGCCTGCGCGTCGTGCGGCTCGAATGCGAGAGCTGCGGGACGCGGCTCGAGGGCTCATTCACGCTCGGCCGGTTCCACGCGCTGGCCGACGAGCAGCTCGCCTTCCTCGAGACGTTCATCAGGTGCCGTGGGAACTTCAAGGACGTGGAACGCGAGATGGGCCTTTCGTACCCGACCCTTCGTTCGCGTCTCGACGCGGTCATCAGGACGCTCGGTTTCGCGACGCAGGGGGAGCCCGACCGCGACACGGAACGACGCAAGGAGATCCTGCGCGAGCTCGCGGACGGCCGGATCGGTCCGGACGACGCGGCAGCGCTGCTGGAGGCTGAACGATGAGTGAAGACGAGATGGTCCGGACCGTGCGGGAGCGATTCGATGCGGCGCGCGAGGCGTACGAGCGGGCGCGCGAGGCCGCTCGCGAGGCGCGGTCGGCGGAGAGAGCCGCTGAGCGCGAGGCGCGACAGCTGGCCCGCGAGGCCGCGCGGGACGCACGCGACGCCGTCCGCGAGCACCGCCACCAGATCAAGCACGCCGCCGGAGCGATGGGGTTCGGCCCTGGTCACCTGAACCTCGAGCTCGGCGAGCTCGGAGACCTCATCGGGGGGCAGGAATATTCCGAGGTCGTCGAGAAGACGTTCGCCGTCGGCGCGAATCCCTCGCTCGTCGTGCGCAACGTCTCCGGGCGCACGCACATCTCCGTGGGGACCAGCGGCGAGATCGCGGTGCGTGCGCGCAAGCGCGTGCGCGGGACGAGCGAGGAGCGGGCGAAGCGGCTGTTGCAGAACGTCGAGGTGCGCATGGGCCAGGACGAGGACGAGGTGACCATCAAGCCTCACCTGTACGAGCAGGACCGTGGGTGGCTCGACCTCTTCCGCGGTGGCCGCGTCGCCGTGGACATCGACGTCACGGTCCCCCGCGAGGTGCGCGTGGAAGCCCATTCCGTGAGCGGCGATCTCACGCTGGCCGGCACGCGCGGAAGCTCGGAGATCCAGACCATGTCGGGCGACGCGAGCATCGACGACGTACAGGGGCCGCTCCGCCTCAAGACCGTGAGCGGCGACGTGACGTGCCTGCGCCTCGTCGGCCAGCTTGAGGCGAACAGCGTCAGTGGAGACCTCACGTTCAAGGAGTGCCGCGTGGGCGGGTCCGAGGTCGTGAGCGTGAGCGGCGACGTCGAGCTCGAGGGGGAGATGGCCGCGGGCTCCGACCACTACCTGAAGACCATCAGCGGCGATATCGACCTCGGGCTCACGGGAAACTCGTACGACGTCAGGTTCAAGACCCTGAGCGGCGACCTCGAGTGCGAGCTGGACGCGAAGGTCGAGCGCGAGGATCGTCGCGACCGCCGGGTCCGCGTCGGGGAGGGCGAGGTGGCGATCCGCGTCAAGACCGTGAGCGGCGACCTGCAGCTGCGGCGCGCGCGCCGGACCCCATCCGCGGCCGACGAGGCGCCACCGGCGTCCGACGACGCGGGGACGCCGGTGACCCCCGACGACGGGACGGCCCCCGCGCCGTTCGCAACGCCCGAGGCTCCGACTCCGCCGGTGACGCCGGTGACGCCGGTGACGCCGGTGACGCCGGAGCCTCCCTTCCCGCCACCCACGCAGGGCTTCGCGCCTCCGCCCGGAGGCCGGCCGGCCGTGGGCGAACCGGACCCCGGCCGCACGCAGGCGCAGGGACGGCCCGGCGACGCGGGGACAGCGGACGTGCGTCGACTTCTCGAGATGGTGGCGCGCGGTGAGATGGCCGTCGATGACGCCGCCGCCGCGCTCGACACCGCGCGTTCGCGCGGCAAGCCGGACTGATGCCGTCGGAGGAAGGCAAGCAGGTGCTGCGGCTGCTGGCGGAGGGAAAGATCGACGCAGAGCAGGCCTACCGGCTGCTGCGTGCGCTCGGCGACATCGCTGATGGACAGCGACCGGCCGCTGCCGATGCACCGCGCGCCCAGTCCGGTGGCGGCGCGGACATCCCGCCCGGGCTCCGCGGTCGGATCCTGCGCATCCAGGTCATGTCGGGCAACAAGAGCAAGGTGAACATCGCGATCCCCGTCGCGGTCGCGCGCCTCGGCAAGATGAAGATCGCCGCCAGCGGCCTGGTTCGCGAGCATCTCTCTAAATTCGGCATCGACCTCGACGACGTCCTGCGCTCGATCGAGCGCGCGGGGCCGCTGGTCGACATCCACGACAACGAGGATCGGATCCTCATCACCGTCGAATGACGCCACTCGCGGTCGAGACGATCGGCCTCACGAAGATCTTCGAAAAGGGCCGCCGCACCCTCGCGCAGCGCCTGCGGCGGGAGCCGGACCGGCGCGAGCGGTTCAAGGCCGTCGACGGGGTGGATCTTCGCGTCGACACGGGAGAGATCTTCGGCGTCCTCGGGCCGAACGGCGCCGGCAAGTCGACGTTCCTGCGAATGCTGGCCACGCTCCTCGAGCCGACCAGCGGGGAGGCGCGACTGCTCGGTATCGATGTGCAGGAGCATCCGCGTCAGATCCGCGCGCGTCTTGGAGCGATGCTGTCCGGTGAACGGAGTCTCTACTGGAAGCTGACGGCGCGGGAGAATCTCGACTACTTCGCCGCGCTCTACCACGTACCTCCGCGCGAGACGCGCGCGCGCATCGACCGGGCGCTCGCCGCCGTGAACCTCGTCGACCGGTCGGAGGACTACGTGGAGCGCTTCTCGACCGGGATGCGCCAGCGCCTGGCGCTCGCGCGCGCGCTGCTTCCCGACCCGCCGCTGCTCATCCTCGACGAGCCCACCGTGGGCCTCGATCCCCAGTCGGCGCGGGATCTTCGCGACCGCGTCCGCGATCTTCAGCGCCAGGGCCGGACGGTGCTCCTGACGACGCACTACATGGAGGAGGCCGACCAGCTCTGCGACCGGGTCGCCATCATCGACCACGGCCAGATCGTCGCGCTCGACACCCCGGCGGCGCTGAAGCGGCGCATCCGCGCCGAGGAGGTGGTCCACCTTGAGATCGGGCTCGGCCCCGGTACGACGGACGCGTTGCTGGCGCGACTGCGGGGCGCGGGAACGCTCGCGCGCGACGAGCGCATCGATGGGCACCTGGAGATCACCGCGCACTGCGCCTCGGCACGGGACTTCGTGCCCCTCGCGTTCGACGCCGCGCGCGCCTCCGGCGCGACCATCCAGCACGTCGAGATCGTGCCTGTCTCGCTCGAGGACGTGTTCATCTCGCTGACCGGGCGCGCGCTGCGCGAGTGAATCCGTTCCTCGGCGACCTGCGCGCCTTCGGAGCCGCGGCCCGCAAGGAGCTGCGCATCACGCGCCGCTATCCGACGCTGCTGATCGGAATGTTCTTCTGGCCGATCCTCCTGCCCGCCGTGTACGTCCTCCAGGCCCAGGCGTTCTCGGGGAACGGCGACCCGCGCACGCTCGCCGCCTTCGCTGAGCGCTCCGGGACCGCACAGGTCGCGGGGTTCGTCTTCATCGGCTGGGCCATGTACATGTGGCTGTCGCAGGTGCTCTGGGGTCCGGGCCTCGCGCTCCGGACGGAGCAGCTGCGAGGATCGCTCGAGGCGGTGTTCCTCACGCCCGCGTCGCGCCTGGTCGCGCTGTTCGGACCGTCCACCGCGGCCCTCGTCCCGTCGATGGCGAATCTGGCGATCATGGCGGTGGCCGCGCGGCTCATCTTCGGCGTCGAGCTGCTGCCCGAGGCGCTGGCGCGGGCGGGCATCGTGATCCTCCTCACCATCCCCGCGATGTATGGGATCGGGTCGCTGTTCGCCAGCGCGATCCTGCGTTTCGGCGAGGTCGGCGGCGTCGTCCAGCTCGTGCGGGGGATCTTCACCCTCGCGTGCGGGGTGACCTTTCCCCTGGTCATGCTGCCCGACTGGGGGCGCACCGTGGCGTTGACGCTGCCGCCGACCTACTTCGTCGCGGATCTACGCCGGATACTGCTGGCGGGCGCGTCGCTCGGAGACCTCGCGACGGACCTGCTCATCCTTGCCGTTCTCGGTGCGGCGGTGTGCGCGCTCGCGATCTGGGCCTTCAAGGTGACCGAACTCAGCGCTCGGCGCGTCGGGATGCTGGGGCGCTACTGATGGGAGAGCTGCGCGCCGCCGTCGCGATCGCGCGCAAGGACCTGCGCACGTGGACGCGCTACCCGATCAGCGCGGCAGGCCAGGTCTTCGTCCCCCTGTACCAGGGGCTGATTCCGGCGTTCCTGCTGGGCGCGACGTTCTTCGTCGGCGGCGAGGCGGTCGGGCTGCAGGAATCCGCCGGCACGTCCGATCTCGCGGGCTTCCTCTTCCTCGGCGGGATCATCAGCGGCATGGTCGCCGCGGCGTTCTGGGGCATGGCGTTCTCGCTGCGCAACGAGATGGACATGGGGACCCTCGAGCCTTCCTGGCTCACGCCGACGAGGCGGGAGACGTTCGTCCTTGGTCGGGCGCTCGCCAGCCTCGTCACGTTCTCGATCAGCCAGGTGTTCCTCATCATCGTCACGTACTGGCTGTTCCACCCGCGCTTCCTGCCCACGATCTGGCAGGCGCTGCCCGCCGTGCTCCTGGCCGGGGTCGCGGTAGTCGGGGTGGGGTACCTCGTCACCGCTGGCGTGATGCTGTTCAAGGAAGCCAACTTCTTCGTCGACACGACGAACTTCCTGTTCGGCCAGGCCTCGGGTGTCAGCTATCCGATAACCGTCCTTCCGACGGTCATGCGCGCCGTCGCGCTCGCGCTGCCGACGACCTACGCCATGGACCTGATGCGCCACTCGGCCGTCGGGACGACTTCGCTCCTCGACCCGGTACCCGAGCTCGGCGTGCTCGCGGTGTTGGCGCTCCTTACGTATCCGGTCGGGCGCGTCGCCTTCGCGCGCTCGGATCGCCGCATGCGCCGGCAGGGGACGCTCGGTCAGCACTAGCCCGGGCTCCGCCGGCGATCGGCTCGCGCTCCTTGACGCACTCCCGCTGCGGTACCCTACGGCGCGGTGAGGCTCCTGTGGCGCACGCTCATCACCGCGATCGCGATCGTCGTGACCGCGTACATCGTCCCGGGCATCAGCTGGGGCCACGCCTCCTACGGCCTCGGCGATCTGGACAAGTGGGCATCGCTCGGCATCACCGCGCTCGTCCTCGGTCTCGTGAACGCCTTCGTGCGACCGATCCTGGTGATGATCTCGCTCCCGTTCACGCTCATCACCCTCGGTCTGTTCCTCTTCGTGATCAACGCCCTCATGCTGCTCATCGTGTCGGCGATCCCGTTCACGGGCTTCCAGGTCGACGGCTTCGTGCCGGCGTTGCTCGGCTCCATCCTCATCTCGATCGTCGGCTTCGTGGTCTCGCACCTGCTGCCGCACTGAGCGGTCTGCCCAGCGCGCCGGAGCGGGCGCGACCGCCGTTCATCGTCGTCACCGGGATGTCGGGCTCCGGCAAATCGCAGGCAGTGAAGGTGCTCGAGGACCTCGGCTACTACACCCTCGACAACCTCCCGCCGGCGCTCATGGCCGAGACGCGCGTCGTGTGCGAGCGGGGAGGCCACCGGGAGGTCGCCTTCGTGATCGACGCGCGCAGCGGGCCGCTGTTCGCCGAGGCGGGTGCCGCCCTCGACCAGCTCGCGGCAGGAGGCGCGCGCCCGCATGTGCTGTTCTTCGATGCGTCGGACGAGGTGCTTCTCCGCCGCTACAGCGAGACGCGCCACCGCCACCCGGTCCATGCGAGCGGCGGGGTCGAACCGTCGATCCTCGAGGAGCGCCGGCTCCTCGTCGATCTGCGGCGCCGCGCGGACAAGGTGGTCGATACGACCCACCTCAACGTGAAGGAACTTCGCGACACCATGCACTCCCTCTACGGCAGCGGCCGTTCGGCGATGCTCGTCCACGTCACGAGCTTCGGCTACAAGTACGGGCTGCCCCTCGGCGCTGATCTCGTGTTCGACGTTCGGTTCATGGAGAACCCGTTCTACGATCCGGCGCTTCGTCCGCTCTCCGGCAGCGATTCCGCGGTACGCGACTTCGTGCTCGGCCATCCAGCCACGCGGACGTTCCTCGAGCATCTGGTGCCGTTCCTGCGATTCGCCCTTCCTCGGTACGAGGAGGAGAAGAAGGCCCGCCTCGGACTGGCCTTCGGGTGCACCGGCGGCCGGCATCGATCGGTCTCGATCGCCGACGAGGCAGCGTGCAGGATGCGCGAGTTCTGGCCAGGAGACATCGAGCTCGAGCACCGGGACCGCGATCGCCTCGACGTCCGGACCTGACGTGAGACAGCGGATCGTCGTGGGCAACTGGAAGATGAACCCCCCCAGCGTGGCCGAGGCGACGGCGCTCGCCACGGTGTTGGCGCTGCGGGCCGACGTGCGCGGCGTACTGGTCGGAGTGGCGCCGCCCGCGGTGGCGCTGGGTGCGGTGGCGAAGGTGCTCGGGGGGTCGGGGATCGACGTGTACGCGCAGGACGTGCACTGGGAGGAATCGGGCGCCTTCACGGGACAGACATCGGCCTCCATGCTCGTCGGGCTCGCGCACGGCACGCTCGTCGGCCACTCGGAGGTCAGGCGCGACCAGGGCGACGACGACGAGCGCGTGTCGCGCAAGCTCGAGCGCGCGGTCGACGCGGGCCTGCGGCCCATCCTGTGCGTGGGCGAGTCCGAGGACCACTACGTCGCCGGCGAGACGCACGGCGTTCTGGCGCGGCAGATCCGGGCATGCGTGGCGCGTGTGGACCCGGCCGCGCTCGCGGAGCTGGTCGTCGCGTACGAGCCGATCTGGGCGATCGGCACCGGGCGTCCCGCGACGGGCGCTGAGGCCGAGCGCGCTGCCGGAACGATACGCGAGGCGCTCGCTCGTGTGGGCATCGATGCCGATCGCGTACCGATCCAGTACGGGGGGAGCGTGACCTCCGCGAACGTGGGTGACTTCGCTGCCGCCGACGGCATCGACGGCGCGCTCGTTGGTGGGTCGTCGCTCCGCGCGGAGGACTTCGCGGAGATCGTCTCCGCGTTCGCATGACCGCGCGCTGCCGGCCGGTGGTGCTGTGCGTGCTGGATGGCTGGGGCATCGCGCCCGACAGCGACGCCAACGCCATCGCGCGCGCCCGCACGCCGCGCCTCGACGCCCTCATCGCGTCGTACCCGCACGCGCGCCTGGACGCGAGCGGGAAGGCGGTGGGGTTGCCGGCAGGCGTCATGGGGAACAGCGAGGTCGGCCACCTCACGATGGGCGCTGGCCGCGCGGAGCCCCAATCGCTCGAGCAGATCGACGCGTCGATCAGAGACGGATCCTTTTTCGCGAACCCCGCGCTCCGTGGCGCGTGCGAGGCGGTCCGCGAGCGGGGGACGCTCCACCTCCTGGGCTTGCTCAGCACCGGCGGCGTGCACGCGGACATGCGCCATCTGCTCGCGCTCACCGAGCTCGCGCGCCGCGAAGGCGCCCGCCGGGTGGCCGTCCATGCGTTCCTTGACGGGCGCGACATGCCGCCGCGCAGCGCGCTGCAGCTCCTCGGACGGGTCGACGCGCCGATCGCGACCTTGCACGGCCGGTACTTCGCCATGGACCGCGACAAACGCTGGGACCGCATCGAGCGGTCGTACCGCGCGATCGTGGACAGTGACGCGCCGCGGGCACCGGACGCCGAGACGGCGCTGCGCGAGTGCTACGCCGACCCTGCGTGCGGCGACGAATCGCTCGAGCCTCGCGTCATCGGCCACGGCGCGCCTGTCGCCGACGGCGACTCCGTCATCTTTTTCAACTACCGGCCGGATCGCGCGCGCGAGCTGACGTGGGCGCTCATGCAGGAGGACTTTCAGGGATTTGCCCGACGGCACCGGCCCACAGGCTTGACCTTCGTGACGATGACGGACTACAAGGTGGAGCTCCCGAGCGTTCTAGTCGCCTTCGCCCCGCGCCCGGTGATGTCGATGGCCCAGGTGCTCTCCGACGCCGGACTGAGGCAGTACCACGTGGCGGAGACCGAGAAATACGCGCACGTCACCTACTTCTTCAACGGGGGCCGGGAGGAGCCGTTCGCGGGTGAGGACCGGCTGCTCGTCCCTTCGCCGAAGGTCACGACCTACGACCTGAGGCCGGAGATGAGCGCCGCCGCGGTCGCCGACGCGCTGGTGAAGGCGATCGGCACGGGTACGTACGACTTCGCGATCGTCAACTTCGCGAATCCCGACATGGTCGGCCACACCGGCGTGTTCGAGGCGGCCGTGCGCGCGATGGAGGCCACCGATGCCGCGGTGGGACGCGTGGTGGACGGCGCGATCGCGGCCGGGGGCTGCGTACTCATCACCTCCGACCACGGGAACGCGGAGCAGATGCGCTTCCCCGACCGCGGCGCTCACACGCAGCACACGACGAACCTCGTGCCTGCCGTCTACGTGGCGGCCGCGACCGAGGGGCTACGCGTGCGCGACGGAGAGCTGTCGGACGTCGCGCCGACGCTGCTGGACCTGCTCGAGCTGCCTTTGGCCGAGGGTATGACCGGACGGACGCTGCTGGAGCGGCGCTGAAGCGGCGTCCCGCTAGCGCGACGTGGGCGTGGTGCCTGATCCTCGCCGTGGCAGCCGCGTTCGCCGCGGTCGCGGTGTTCCATTGGGCGACGGCGATCGGCGCAGACGCGCCGGTGCTGTACGGCGAGGGTGCCGTGGCGCACGCCGCGTTGCTCGCCCGCAGGGGCGCCGAGTACGCGCCGTCCGTGGATCCACGCGTCTTCAACGCCGCGAACTATCCACCGCTGTATCTGCGGCTCGCCGGCGCGGGCGATCCCTTCGTCGCGGGTCGCATGGTGAGCGTCGGATGCACGCTGCTCGTCGCCGGCGCGATCGCGCATCGCGCGCGAGCGGCCGGCGCGCTGGTGGCGCTCGCCCTGGCGGCGGCGTTCGTTGCCACAGCGCCGGTGGCGCTGTGGGGTCCGGCGGTGAAACCGGACCTGCTCGCCCTCGCATTGACGGTCGCCGCAGTAGTCGCGCTCGATCGTGCGTATTGCCGCGGTACGGAAGGGATCGTGAGCGGCACCGCGAACAAGAGGATGCGGCCGTGGGCTGCCGCGTCGCGCGTGGGAGCGGAGCGGGCACGGGCGGGCGCGTTGTCTGAGGGCCTCGCGGGACCGCGCTCGAGCTCTGCGGGGTCGTGGCGCCCCGCCGCGGTCGCCGGTGCGCTCTTCGCGCTGGCGATCCTGGCGAAACCAACGGCGGCACTCCCCGCAGGCGCGCTGCTCGCATGGGTCGCGGTGCGCGCCGGCCGCGCGGCGGCCGCCGGCGCGGTCGTCGGCGGCGTGGCCGCCGCGACTGCGGCCGCGCTCCTCCTGCCGGAGTTGCGGCCACCGGCCTCCGCGTGGCTCCACGTCGTGTCGTGGAACGCACTTCCATGGAGCGCGTCCTCGGCCGTATCGCTGATTCTCGTTGCCGCGCTGACGACAGGCGTGGCCGTCGCAGTCGCTTTGATCCGCGGTCCGGCGCGCGGCGCTGTCGACGCGTATCTCGCCGCAGCCATCGGCATCGTCCTCCTCGGAGGACGCGAGGGAGCCACCATCAATTACATCCTTGATCTGGCGGCCGCCTCGCTTCTGGCCATCGCCTCGATCGCTCCCGCCCTGCGGACACGTCCGTGGTATCCACTCGCGGCGGCGGCGCAGCTGCTGGTGGGGATCGCGGTACTCAATCCTTTCGGTCTGCTGCCGGGACCCCCGCCGACGACCGGCGCCTGGAGCGACCCCTCGCGCGTGGGCATCATCCGGGCGCTGCCCTCTGGCACCGTGCTGATCGAGGACAGCGGTCTGGCGATCGCCACCGGCCGCGAGCCGACCGTCGACGACCTGTTCCTCTGGTCGCAGCTCGTCAAGCGCGGCTCCATCGACCCTGGACCGCTCCTCGACGCGACCTCGCAGGGCGCGTTCGTCGCTGTCGTGAGCCAGGCGGACCTCGAGCGGCTCGACGCCGCGCCCGCCTTCGAGCGTGCGCGTTGGGATGCGGCGCTCGTAGAGGCCGTGATCGCGCGCTACAAGCTGGACGCGTCAACGAGGGGTCTGTACGTGTACGTGCCGCGCTGAGCGGCGTCGCCAAGCACGGCCTGAGCTGAGCGGTGCCGCGAGCGTTCGATGACGAATGGGTCGAGCCTCGACGCGTGTGCCGGGGCTCAGCGCGGTGGGGACACGAGTCATCTATCTCCCTCCGCTACACTTCGACCTTCGATGGAGCTTCTTCAGGTCGCCCAGATCCTCATCGCCGTCTCCGTGGCCGCGTCGATCCTGCTCCAGGCGCGCGGCACCGGCCTTTCGTCGACCTTCGGCGGCGAGTCGACCGCCTACCGCAGTCGCCGCGGGCTCGAGCGGACGCTCTTCCGGCTGACGATCGTCCTCGTTTCCGTCTACGTCGTGATCTCCATCGTGGGCGCGCGGAACACAGGGACGTAACCTCGCCGCCGTCCCCGGCGTCCCGTCCGAGATGACCCGTCGCGACAAGCTGATCGTCCTTTCGCTCATCGGGCTGTTGGCGATCACGAGCGTGGTGGCGGTCGCGACCGACCGGTCGGATACGCTCGCGAGCGCGCCCGCGTTCGGCGGCACCTACGTCGAAGGCGTCGCCGGAGTGCCGCAGTACCTGAACCCGGTCATCGCCGCGACGAGCGTCGATCGGGACGCCTCCCGCCTGCTCTTCACCGGCCTGACGCGGTATGACCGCGACGGCACGGTCGTCCCCGACCTGGCCTCGGCGTTCAGGACGACGGACGCCCGCGTGTGGACCTTCGACATCCGCGCCGACGCGTTGTGGCACGACGGCGAGCCTGTCACGTCGGACGACGTCGTGTTCACCGTGGCCCTGCTGCAGGACCGCGCCTACGTTGGTCCGTATCGCGACGCGTTCCGAGGCGTCGCCGTCGAGTCGCTCGGTGCGAAGGCGGTGCGGTTCACTCTTCCCGACGCGTACGGACCGTTCGCGGACAGCGCGACCGTGCCCCTGCTTCCGTCCCACCTGCTCAAGGGAGTCTCGTACGCGGATCTGGCGCGGCAGAGCTTCAACGCGAGTCCCGTAGGCACCGGGCCGTTCAAGGTGTCGGACCTGGATTCACGGCAGATCGTCCTGGTGCATAACCCGGCGTTCTACGGCAACGCGCCGGGACGCGCGCGGCCGTACCTCGACCGGATCGTCTTGCGCTTCTACGGCGACACGTCGGACGCCCTCGCCGCCCTCGCGCGCGGAGAGCTCGATGGCGTCGGCGGGATCCTCGCCCGCGACGCCGAGCGGGCGCGAACGCTGCGGAACGTGGATCTCTACAGCTTCCCCACGAACGACTTCACCGCTCTTTTCCTCAATGTGCGGCCCGAAAAGGCGCTCTTTCGAGATAGAGGCGTCCGCCAGGCGATCGCGACCGCGATCGACCGTGGCCGGGTCATGCAGGTGTCGATCGACGGGCGCGGGACGCTCGCCGACGAGTTCGTGCCGTCGAGCTCGTGGGCCTACGTGAAGGACGTGACGCGCTACTCGTACTCGCTCGCCTCAGCGAAGGCGATGCTCGATGCGGCGGGGTGGACCGATCACGATGGGGACGGCGTCCGTGACCGCGACGGCGTCTCGCTCAACTTCAGCGTGACGACCTCTGACGAGTCGGCACGCGTGACCGCCGGTCTCCAGATCGTCGGCGATCTGAACGCGGCCGGGATGAAAGTGGACCTGGTAACGCTGCCGTTCGGCGAGCTGGTCGACAAGACCGCGCGGCAGCGCACCTTCGATGCCCTGCTCGTTGGAGTGACGATCCCGGGCGACCCGGACCCGTATGGCTTCTTCCACTCGAGCCAGGCGAAGGACCCCGGGCACAACTTCTCGGGTTACGCGACCCTCCCGCTCGATCGGGACCTCGAATCGGCGCGCAGGACGTCCGACCTCGACGCGCGCCGCGCGCTGTACGCGCCGGTGTTCCAGGCGATCGCCGCCGACGTGCCGGTGGTCTTCCTGTATTTTGCCGACTACCTGTACGCGATGAATCATTCGGTCCAGGGACTGAAGATCGCCACGATCAACGACCCGATGCAGCGGTTCTGGAACGCCGCCGACTGGTACGTGAGGACCG
>JBHEML010000029.1:0-24644 GCA_046262615.1 Candidatus Limnocylindria bacterium
GCTGACAGTGCTTGCACGAGTCGCTCATCATCAGCCAGCGCGCGCCCCCGGTCGTCCTGTCGGTCGAGGCCTGGTCGGCGCCGATCTGCTCGACGAACTTGATGTGCCGCCAGTTCGTGGCGGAGAGGTGGCCGGTGTTGTCGTACGAGTCGCCGGTGAAGGCGCGGTGCTCGCGGACGGCCTGCTCGTCCTCCATCGGCAGCTCGTTCCACTGCTTGCACGCGACGAGGCAGGCGTGGCACCCCGTGCAGATCGAGGTGTCGACGAACATGCCCTTTTGGGGCTGCGTGCTCATGCTCCGGCCCGTCCCTTCCGGATGTCACAGGTGAACGCCTTGCCCTCGTGGATCGAGACGTTCGGGTCGGCGATGAGCGCGGTCACCTTGTTCACGATGTCCCCCGTTGCGATCCCCTGGTAGCCCCAGTGCCACGGCATCCCTATCTGGTGGATTACCCGGTCCTTCCCCGCGTCCGCGCCCTTGAGGACGAACGGCCGCAGGCGCTTGGTCACCAGAGCCCGCGCCTCCACCGCGCCGCGCGAGCTGCTCACGGTGACGTAGTCGCCGCTCTTGATGCCCTTCTCCGAGGCGAGCTCGGGCGAGATCTCGCAGAAGACCTCGGGCATGAGCTCCGCGAGCCACGGCAGCCAGCGGGTCATCGTCCCGGATAAGTGGTGCTCGGTCAGGCGGTACGTCGTGATCACGATCGGGAACTGGTCTCCGGCGAAGTCGTTGTACTTGTTGCCGGGCGTATCGAAGAACTTCGTCACCGGGTTGCGGTCCTGCTTGTACAGCGCATTGCGGACGGGCGACTCCCAGGGCTCGTAGTGCGTCGGGAGCGGGCCGTCGGATAGGCCGATCGGCGCGAACAGCCAGCCCTTCCCGTCCGTCTTCAGCAGGAACGGGGACGCTCCGTCGTGGAAGGCGACGCCGATCCCGTTGGGGTTGGCGGCGGTGTCGGGCGCCTTCGTCGCGGTGAAGTCGATGCCGTCGCCGGCGCCGTTCTTCCACGTCTTGGCGGCGGCGTCCCAGTACGTGTACCCGGCGGCGTTGACCCCCTTGCCGAGCCGGGCCTCCTTCGGCCAGGGATCGCCCTTCGGGTCGGCCGACGCGCGGTTGTACAGCTGGTGCCGGTTCGACGGCCACGCCCAGCCCCAGTTCGGGCTGACCCAGCCGTCGTTCTTTCCCGGCGTCATCCGTGCCCGCAGCGTCCTGCCGTTGTCCTGGAAGACGCCGGTGTAGATCCAGGCGCCGCACGCCGTCGACCCGTCGTCCTTCAGGTTCCCGAACGTGGTGAGCGGCGTACGGGTCTTGACGTCGAACCCGTTGATCTCCTTCAGGATCTTCAGCGCCGAAGGCTCGTCCTTGTGCTTCCACTGGGCGACCTCTGCGGGGTCCGCCGTGTAGTCGAGAGTCATGTTCTTCACCGCGACGTCGCGCTTCGCGGTCGAGGACGCGTAACGTGCCTTGAGGCGCTTGCCCAGGTCGTACCAGAAGAACAGGTCCGAGCGCGCGTCCCCGGGTGGGTCGGCGGCCTTGTCGTGCCACTGGATCGTGCGCTGGGTCTGCGTCATCGAGCCGTCCTTCTCGGCGATGTGAGCGGCCGGCATGAAGAACACCTCGGTCTGCACGTCCGACGGCGTGGCTCCGGCGACCTCCTTCCAGAAGGCCGCCGATTCGGTCTCGTAGAAGTCGTTGACCACGAGCCATTCGAGGTTGCGCATCGCCTTGCGCTGGAAGGACGAGTTCAGGCTGGTCGCGGGGTTCTGTCCCGTGAGGATCATGCCCTTGATCTTCCCCTCCGACATCTCGACGAAGACGGGCATGTGGCTATGGTCCCCGGTGATCTTGGGGAGCGAGTCGTAGAGGTAATCGTTGTCCTTGGTCGCGGCGTCGCCGAACCACGCCTTCAACTGACTGACCATGTACGCGGGCGTGTTCGACCAGAAGGACGTCGGCTGCGTCTCGGTCAGGATGTAGTCGCGCAGGGTGTCATGCGCCTTCGTGACGTCCGGAGTGTTCAGGTACCCGGGGTGGATGTTGTACAGGCTCGCGATGTCGGTCGAACCTTGGATCGTCGCGTGGCCGCGCAGCGCCATGATCCCGCCTCCGGGGCGGCCGATGTTGCCGAGCAGTAGCTGGACGATCCCCGCGGTCCGGATGAGCTGCACGCCCGTCGTGTGCTGCGTCCAGCCGACCGCGTAGACGAACGCCGTCGTCTTGTCTGGGCCCGAGTTCGACGTGATCGCCTCGGCGACCTTGAGGAACAGGTCCGCCGGCGTACCGCAGATGCGCTCGACCATCTCCGGCGTGTACCGCGCGTAGTGCCGGCGCAGGATCTGGAACACGGTCCGCGGGTCCTGGAGGGTTTTGTCCTGGAGCGGGACGCCGGGCAGCCGGTTCGCTATCAGCAGGGGGAAGTTCGCGTCGCCGATGCTGGACGGGGGCGGCAGCGGTGTCGGGGGCGACTCCTGCCCTTCCTTCTGCTGGCCCGTGCTTCCGGCGGGCGGCTCGGGCACGCGCTCCGGGGCTTTGCTCGTCTGGTATTGCCACGTGGTCCGGTCGTACTGGCGGGTCTGCGGGTTATAGCCAGAGAAGAACCCGTCGTTGTCTTCGGTGTCCTTGAAGCCGTCGTTGATCAGCGTCGGCGCGTTCGTGTAGTTGACCAGGTATTCCTGGAAGTACTTCTTCTTCTCGATGATGTAGTTGACGAGTCCGCCGAGGAAGGCGATGTCGGTGCCCGAACGCATGGGCACGTAGAGGTCCGACATCGCGCTGGTTCGAGTGAAGCGCGGATCCACGTGAATCAGGGTCGCGCCCTTGGCCTTGGCCTTCATGGGCCACTTGAAGCCGCACGGATGGCACTCGGCCATGTTCGAGCCCATGAAGACGATGCAGTCGCTGTGCTGGAGGTCCATCTGGAACGTCGTGGACCCGCCTCGTCCGAAACTGACCCCCAGACCGGGGACCGTGGAGGAGTGTCATATACGGGCCTGGTTCTCGATGCGGACCACGCCGATCATCCGCATCACCTTGCAGATCAGGTAGTTCTCTTCGTTGTCGTTGGTAGCGCCGCCCAGCGCGAAGATGCCCGTCGCCTGATTGATGGTCTTGCCCGACTTCGGGTCCGTCTCGAGGTAGGTGGTGTCGCGTGTCTTGGCGACGAGCTCCGTGATCCGGTCCATCGCCTTCCCGCGCGTCCACTCCTCCTTGTCCCAGTCGGCCGCGCCCGGTGCACGGTGCTTGACCTTCGTCTCCCGCAGCGGATTCACCGCGAGCTGGAACGCCGCTGCGCCCTTCGGGCAGAGGCTTCCCGTGTTGATCGGGCTGTCTGGATTGCCCTCGATGTTCACGATGTGGGTGGTGCCCTGGGCGTCGTCCTGCTTACTGGCGACGAGCGTCCCGCAACCCACCGCGCAGTAGGGACAGATGCTCGGCGTCTGCTTCGAGCCCTCGAGCTTGGTGCGCGCGACGCGGTCGGTCGCGAACGCGAGGTCGAAGCCGAGGCCACCCAGCGAGGCTGCCGCGACACCGGCCGAGCCGATGCCCGTGAGCTTCAGGAACTGGCGTCGCGAGGTCGTCGTCGCCAGGCTCATCCGCGCACCCTCCACTTCACGACCACGGCGAGGCGGACGCCGCGAGGATACCAAGAACGGCGGCGCGTGTTGACGCCAGATCGCGAGGAGCTCCCTCGACCGCCCACCGCTTCGGCTCGGGCCCCGTCTAGCTCCCGCCCGCTCGCTCGCGCGCCATGATGTCCCTACCGAGGCGCAGGAGCGTTTCGCGGTCGTTGAGCTCCGGGTCGTCCGTGACCCTCTCGAAGAGCGCGTCCATGATCCGGCCGACCTCCGGCCCCTGGGGCACCGCCAGCTCGCGCATCACGTCGTGGCCGTCGATCGCGAGGTCCCGCTTCGAGAACGCGGTCGCGTGGGCGATCTCCTCCTGGACGCGCTGCCAGAGGTCCTCGAGCGCGTACATGCGCGGCGAGCGCGCGCCGCTGCCGATGTTGTCGGCGCGGCGCAGCGCGAAGAGCGCCGGGATCACCTCGAGCCCGACCTTGCGCACGAAACGCCGCACCGCCGATCCGTTCCAGTCGGGCTGGTACCAGAACATGTGGTGGCGGACGAGGTGAGCGACCTGGTCGACGGTCTGCCTCGGGAACTTCCAGCGGCGGAGGATCGTCCGCGCCTTCGCCTCTCCCACGAACTCGTGCTGGTGGAAGTGGCCGCCGGCGAAGGTCTCCGGCTTGCCGATGTCGTGGAGCAGGCCCGCCAGGCGGAGCACCAGGTCGCCCGGCGGCGTCGCGTCGAGCGTGATCAGCGAGTGTTCGAGGACGTCCTGGGCGACCGCCTTGTCCTGTGGGATCCGCTTGCACTCCTCCAGCTCGGGGCAGATGACCGCCAGCAGTCCGAGCTCATCCATCAGGCGAAAGGCACCTGAGGGCCGGGGGACCTCCAGGATCCTCACCAGCTCCTGCTGGATGCGCTCGCCCGAAAGGTAGCGGGCCAGATCGGCGTTGCGCGCGATGGCGGCCGCGGTGGCGCCCTCGATCTCGAAGCCGAGGACGGTCGCGAACCGCACCGCGCGCAGCATCCGCAGCGCGTCCTCCGAGAAACGCTCGTCCGGGTCGCCCACCGCCCTGATCAGTCGCCGCTCGAGGTCGCTTCTGCCGCCGAAGGGATCCACGAGCTGGCCTTCGCCCGCCGGACGCCAGGCCATCGCGTTCATCGTGAAGTCGCGGCGAGACAGGTCGCGCGTCAGGTCGCCGGTGAACGCGACCGCGTCCGGGCGGCGCCGGTCGCCGTAGTCGGCCTCCACCCGGTAGGTCGTGACCTGGATCTCGTGTCCGGCCACCCGCACGATGACCGTTCCGAAGCGGTTGGTGTACAGGGAGCGCGGGAAGATCCGCTGCACGTCGTCGGGCAGCGCGCTCGTGGCGATGTCCCAGTCCTTCGGCTCGATGCCACGGATCGCGTCCCGGACGCAGCCGCCAACGACGAACGCCTCGAAACCGGCCGCGGTCACGCGGTCGAGGACGCTCGCGACGTCCTTCGGGACGCGGAGACGCAGCGATGTGGCCACTGCCCGCGAGTTTATGAGGGGCCACCGGGGCGATCCGGTGTCGGGCATCGACGCACGAGAACGTCCCGCCCCCGGGCCGGAGTCGCCCGCCGGCGACGATCGGTCACACGGACGTCACGCGTTGGGTGCACGATTCCCGAGGTATGGGCGTGGTCGGGCGGACGTTCGTCGGGCACCCGGGACGCATGGGCGGCGCGGTGCTCGCGCTCGCCGTGGTAGTGGCGCTGGCCTGGTACCTCGGGTCCCCGCTGTTCATCCGGACCACGCTCGACGAGGCGCTGCCTGCCGCGGTCGGTCGCCGCCACGACCGCGGCGGCACCGACCGTAGCGGTCGAGGTCGTCGCACCTGCCCAGCCCGCCTCGACCGCCGCGGCTGCCACGACCGTGACCATCGCGACGGGGCAGCTCGGCTACGTCGACGCGCTACACAACGGAAAGGGCGAGGTGCGGCTCATCCAGGCGGGGAGCGAGCGCGTGCTGCGCTTCGAGAACGTCGCGATCACGAACGCCCCCGACGTGCACGTCTACCTCTCGAGCGACACCGGCGGCTCGTACGTTCCCGCGAACAGCGTCGAGCTCGGCACGCTCAAGGCGACCAACGGATCGTTCAACTACGCCATTCCCGCGGACCTGGACCTCGGGCGCTTTCGCAGCGTGGTGGTGTGGTGCCGCGCCTTCTCGGTGCTTGTGACGTGGGCCGACCTGATCCGGTGACGGCGCGAGACGAGCGCGCCACGCGACCCCGTGCCGGCGCCGAACGCCCGCGCGCCGCTGAGGCGCGCGCGGTATCCGCGGCATCACGTCGCACCCCCGCCACGCAGCCGCGGTCAGGTGCCGCCGCGCGAGGTGCGGCCGCCTCCCCGGCCGGCGCGGCGCCCAACGACGAGCGGCGCAAGGGACCGACGAAAAAGTCCCTGCGCGCGGCGGCGGAACGCGAGCGAGCCGCGGCGATCCTCGCGCGGCTGGAGGAGGCGAACCCCGACTGGGGTCCGACGCTCACGTTCCGCTCCCCGTTCGAGCTGCTCATCGCGACGATCCTCGCGGCCCAGGCGCGCGACGATCACATAAACCAGGTCACGCCCAGGCTCTTCGCGAAGTACCCCGGGCCCGCCGACTTCGCGCGCGTCGAACAGGAAGAGCTCGAGGTCGACATCAAGGAGACGGGCTTCTTCCGCCAGAAGGCGAAGGCGCTGAAGGCGGCATCCGAAGGGCTGCTGGAGGAGTTCGGCGGCGAGGTGCCCCGCGAGATCGACGACCTGGTGCGGCTGCGCGGCGTCGGACGGAAGACGGCATCGATCGTCGTGGGCGCCGCGTACGGCGTGCCGTCGATCGGCGTCGACCGACACGTCGAGCGCACCAGCCGGCGCCTGCGGCTCACGCGCCAGAGCGACGCCGACCGCATCGAGCTCGACCTGCGCGCGCTGTTCGAGCCCCGGGTCTGGGTGAAGGCAACGTGGTGCCTGGTCCTGCACGGCCGCCGCATCTGCGCGCCGACGCCGCGCTGCCCGGAGTGTCCGGTGCGCGACCTCTGCCCCTACCCCAAGAAGACCATCTGATCACCGCGCCAGCGACGCGCCGCGCGTCGCGAGCCAACCGCCGCCGGTCCCCGCCGCGAGCACGACGAGGTCGCTGAGCACCGTCAGGGCCGTATCTGCGACCACGTTGCCGGCCACCCCAGGCTGGGGCAGAACGCCGAGACCCAACACCACGATCAGCGCCGCGGCGACGAGCGCCCCGTGCGCCGCGCCGGCGATGCGCGCGCGTAAGCCCGCCACGTAGCCACCGGCGACGACACCCACGATCTCGGCGATCGGCCCGATGTCAGCGTGCGCGACGCCGGAGCCCACGAGAAGCGCCAGGGCGATGACCGCTGCCGCGACCGTCCCCAGCCCGACGGCGGGCCAGTCGATCCCCGGCATTGCGCGTTCTGGCAACAGTGAGGGATCCTCCCGGACAAAAAACCGATCCGCTCAGGCCGAGAGCGGATCGGCGGGTTCGCGAAAGGTGCCGTTGGTCAGTAACGAAAAGCGACGAGTTGCCTCGTCGCGGTGAGTGCGGTTACTTCTTCTTCGATGACTTCTTGGCGGACTTGGTGCTCTTCTTCGCGGCCGCCTTCTTCTTTGCGGGCATTGGATCACCTCCTCCTGGCCACGGTTGTTCCTATATAGACACACTCGCGCGAGCGATGTCAATACACATCGCGTCCGAGCGGAGTCGCCGTTCCTCTAGATCGCGGGCGCCGGAGGGTCGTGCAGGTTGACCGCGATCCGTTCGCGGAGCTCCTCCGGGGCGCGATCGGCGGTGCATGCGTCGCGGATGTGGTCGAGGAACCGCTGCTCGAAGACCAGATTGTCCTCGCAACCGGCGCATTCGCCGATGTGCGCGCGCATCTGGGCAACGTCCGCCTCACCCAGCTCTTCGTCGAGGAAGGCGTAGAGCCGGTCCATGCAGTCGTCGCAGTCCAGCCTGTGCGTTCCGCCCTCTTTCATTCGGCCGGCCGGGGCAGTCCGCGAACGGCCGCGATGCCTCTCTCCCGCGCGAGCTCGTACAAGCGCTTCTGGAGGAACTGACGCCCACGGTGGAGCCGCGACATGACGGTGCCGATCGGCACGTCGAGCATCTCCGCCATCTCCTTGTAGGAGAAGCCCTCGACGTCGAGCAGGACGGTCGTCCGGAACTTCTCCGGCAGGTCCGCCAGCGCCGACCGCACCTGCTCGTCCACGACACCTCGCAGCAGCTCGCCTTCCGGGTCGCCCGTGGCGGACGCCGCGCTGGGATCGGCCATGCGGCGGTAGAGCGAGGCCTCGTCGACGTCGTCGAGCTCGGTCAGCTCCGGCTGAGCCGCCTTGCGACGGTACTGGTTGATGAAGGTGTTCGTGAGGATCCGGAAGAGCCACGCCTTCAGGTTGGTCCCCGGCGTGAACTGGTCGCGGAAGCGCAGCGCCTTGATGTACGTCTCCTGCACGAGGTCCTGGGCCTCCGCCTCCGAGCGCGTCATGCGAAGTCCGGTCCGGTAGAGCGCGTCCAGGTAGGACAGCGCCTGTTCCTCGAACTCATCGTTCGCCATCCCCTCCGCTCACTTTAGAGGAACACCCGCGGGCGACCCGCGCATTCCAGAATGCCCTCGTGCGGTACCTCCGGACCCGGATCAGGGCGATCGCCCGGCGGTTGCTCGGAGCGTACGGGGTGCCGCCCCAGCCGCGCCGCCTACCGCCGCTCGACGAACTCGTCCTCACCATCCTGTCCCAGAACACCAGCGACACGAACCGGGACCGGGCGTACGCCGACCTGCGGCACGCTTTCCCGACGTGGGACGAGGTCGCCGACGCGCCGGCGCCCGCGATCGCTAGCGCGATCCATCGCGGGGGCCTCGGGCCCACGAAGGCGCCTCGCCTGAAGGCGGCCCTCCGCGCTCTGCGAGAGCGCGGGATCGCGCTCGGCGATGGCGCGCTGCTCGGCGGCGACGACGACCGCGCGCTGTACGACCTTCTCGTCTCGCTGCCGGGGGTCGGGCCGAAGACGGCGGCGTGCGTGCTGCTGTTCTCGTGCGACCGTCCATACTTTCCGGTGGACACGCACGTTCACCGTCTCGCCGTCCGGCTCGGGCTCGTGCCACCCGCCGCGAGCGCGGTCGCCGCGCAGACAGCGCTCCAGGCCGCGGTCCCGCCGGCGCTCGTCTACGAGGTGCACATGAACCTGATCCGTCACGGACGCGAGGTGTGCGTCGCGCATCGTCCTTACTGCAGCGCGTGCGCGCTCGCCGGTCTCTGTCCGCGGGTCGGCGTGCAGGCGCCCCGCTGACCGTTCCTGCCCCGGTTTACCTCGCGCGGAGATGGAAGGGCATGAACCAGGGATCGAACAGCACGCCGAACTGCTGGCGTGCCTTCAGGAGGTTCTTCCGGCCGTCCGCGATGAGCGCCGGGAGCGAGTGGCCGATCGTCATGGCCTCGAACTCGAGCTCGAGCAGGCGATCCAGTGATCGCCGCCACGCGTCCATGTCGGAACCCATCCGCTCGTGGAACGCGCCCCAAACGGTGTCGCCCGTGATCAGGAGACGCAGGCCGTCCACCTCCGTCGTGAAGCAGACCGATCCGGGCGTGTGACCCGGGGTGTGGAGGACGCGCAGCCGAAGCTTTCCCGCTTGGATCGTCATCCCGTCCTCCAGGGCCGCATCGACCTCCATCGCGGGGAACGAGCGGTCGTAGAGGAAGGCCGCGGTAAGGTCGGCGTCGCCCCGCTCCACGGCGTCACGGTCGCCGGCGTGGATGAGCAGCTCGGCGTGGCTTTCCCTGCGCAGCTCCGCCATCCCGGAAAGATGGTCCCAGTGCCCGTGCGTGACGATGACGCGGCGGATGTCGGCCGGGGCGTAGCCGAGCCCGGCGAGGTTGCGCCGCAGACCCGCGTACCCCTCCCTGCTGCCGCAGTCGATGAGCGTCGGCACCTCGCCCGCGACGAGGTACGCGTTCGCGTCCCACGGATGCGTGAGCGCGGGTCCGGCGACGACATAGAGGTCGTCGAGGAGGCGCACCGCACCCCCGCCGTGCGCCTCGGGTGCCGCCGGCGCGGGCGTGGGGCCGTGCCGCGCGGGCTTCGCCACGGTCGCCGGGCGCGCAAGGCGGCGGTCACGCGTCGCTCGAAGCGCCAATGGACCAGCGTCGCCGGTGCGCTGCGCCTTGCGGCTCGCCGGACCGGCCGCGCTCTTCGCCGGCGCGCCGTTCGCCGGATCGTTCCTGGCCACAGGAACCTTCCTGCCCCGGATGGGCTTGCCCGTACATCGACCGGACCGTGCGTGCCCGCGATCCCGCCGATCACGCATCGTTGACGCCGGTGCGTGCGTGCGATGCGCTCGCGAAAAACCTACCACTCGCTTCTCGGTATTAGAAGATTGCGCTGAGCAATATGTTGGAAGATCCGCGCCGCGCCCTCTCGGATCCGTCCGCTGTGATCCTCGCGCTGGACATCGGCGGCACCAAGGTCGCCGCGGGAGTCGTCGATCGCGACGGACGCGTGGTCGCGCAGCGGAGCATGCCGACGTCCGCGCGCGCTGACAGCGAGGGGCTGTTAGCGGAGCTCGTCGCCCTCGCGCGCGCCGTGCTCGGGGCCGCGGACGCCGGACGCTCGGTCGGCGCGATCGGCGTGGGGTGTGGCGGACCTATGGTCTTTCCCGAAGGCGTGGTGTCGCCGCTGCACATCCCGGCGTGGCGCGGGTTTCCGCTGCGCGCCCGGCTGGAGGCAGAGTTTTCGCTGCCGTGCTCCGTCGACAACGACGCCAAGGCCATGGCGCTGGGCGAGTCGTGGCGCGGCGCGGGACGCGGGAGCCGCCACATGCTGGGCATGGTGGTATCCACGGGCGTCGGTGGAGGGATCGTCCGCGAGGGAACGCTCGTCGACGGCGCGCACGGCAATGCCGGACACATCGGCCACGTGGTCGTGCGGCCGGGCGGTCCGGACTGCGAATGCGGCGCCAGGGGCTGCGCGGGCACGCTCGCGTCCGGATCGGGGATCGCGGCGCGTGCCCGCGAGGCGGCCAGAGGGTCCGAGCCGACCCTCCTACGCGATCGCTTATCGGCCGCCGACGTCGCCGTGGCGGCCCGCGCGGGAGACGCCGTCGCGCGCCGGCTGTTCCACGACGCCGGTACGGCGCTCGGGCTCGCGATCGCGGCAGCGCAGGTGTTGCTCGACCTCGACCGCGTCGTCGTCGGCGGTGGTGTCGCGCTGGGCGCGTGGGACCTGCTCGCCGCTCCGCTCGAGTACGCGCTGCGGGACGCCGCCCGACTCTCGTTCGCGCGCGACCTCCCGGTCGTGCGCGCCTCGCTCGGGGCGCGCGCCGGTATCGTCGGCGCGGCGGCGCTGGCGCTGCGACCGGGCGCCCCGCCGTGATGCGCCCGCGCCGACGCCGCGAGCGAGCGAAACGTTGGCGCTGCGACCCGATCCCCGTCGCGCGTCCGCGTCGCGAGCGCGCGACACTACCCTCCATGGCGCGAGCGTCGCGTTGACCACATACCGCATCGCGGTCATCGCCGGAGACGGCATCGGCAAAGAGGTCGTTCCCGTGGCCCTCGCCGCGCTGCGGCGGGCGGGGGAGCTCACGGATCGCTTCACCATCGAGACGACGGACCTCGATTGGTCGTGCGAGCGCTATGTCCGCGACGGCGCGATGATGCCGCCGGACGGGCTGCGGATCCTCGACGCGCACGACGCCATCCTCGTCGGCGCCGTCGGCTTCCCGGGCGTACCCGACCACGTCAGCCTCTGGGGCCTGTTGCTGCCGATCCGGCAGGGATTCGACCAGTACGTGAACCTTCGCCCGGTGCGCGTCCTGCCTGGTATCGCGTCTCCGCTGCGCGGCGGCTCGGCCGAGACCGTCGACATGCTGTGCGTGCGCGAGAACACCGAGGGCGAGTACTCCGGCATCGGCGGACGCTTTCACGCCGGCGCGCCAGAGGAGATGGCGCTGCAGACGTCGGTGTACACGCGCCGCGGCATCGAGCGCGTCACGCGCTACGCCTTCGAGCGCGCGCGGGAGCGCACTCGGCGCCTCGCGTCCGCGACCAAGTCGAATGCGCTGCAGTACTCGGCTGTGCTGTGGGACGAGGTCGTCGCTGAGGTGGCGCGCGATTTCCCCGACGTCCGCGTGACGAGATACTTGGTCGACGCGCTCGCGGCGCGCTTCGTCTACGCGCCCGAGACTCTCGACGTCGTGGTCGCGAGCAACCTCTACGGCGACATCCTCACCGACCTCGGCGCGGCGCTGCAGGGCTCGCTGGGGCTCGCGGCCTCGGCGAACCTCAACGTCCCGCGGACGCACCCATCGATGTTCGAGCCCGTCCACGGATCGGCGCCCGACGTCGCAGGCCGCGACGTCGCCAACCCGATGGCAACGGTGTGGGCGGGCGCGATGCTCCTCGACCACGTCGGCGAGTCCGAGGCCGGCGCGCTGGTCATGGGCGCGATAGAGCGCGTCGCGGCCGGCGGTCCGCGTACGCCCGACGTCGGAGGCACGAGCGGCACGCGGGCCGTCGGCGAAGCGATCGTCGCCGCCATGGGGACTTGACCATGTACGAGCCCACACGGGAGGACCGCTTCACCTGCGGACTCTGGTGCACCGCGTATCGCGGGCGCGAGGTGTTCGGCGGCGAGGTGCGGCCACCGCTCGATCCGCTCGACAATATCCGCGGGCTCGCCGCGGCGGGCTGCTACGGGTTCAACTTCCACGACGACGATCTCGTGCCCTTCGGCACCTCCGCGGCCGAGACCGCCGCCGTTCTCGCGGATACCAGGCGCGTGATGGCCGACGAGGGCATCGTCAACGCGATGGTGACCTGCAACATGTTCGAGCACCCGGTCTTCAAGGATGGCGCCCTCACCTCGCGCGACGCGCGAGTCCGCGGCTATGCGCTCCAGAAGGCGATGGGCGCCATCGACCTGGGCGCGGAACTGGGGGCGTCCGTCTACGTCATGTGGGGCGGTCGCGAGGGGCTGGAGGTGGAGGCCTCCAAGGATCCGCGCGAGTCGATCAAGCGTTACCGCGACGGCGTCGAGTTTCTCGCGAGCTACATCCGCGAGAACGGCCTCGGCATGCGGGTCGCCATCGAGCCGAAGCCGAATGAACCCCGCGGCGACATCTTCCTGCCGACCGCCGGCCACGTCCTGGGATTCATCGGGACGCTCGACGCCGCGGTGCGGGACATCGTGGGCGTGAACCCCGAGATCCAGCACTCGCGCATGGCCGGCTTGAACACGGTGCACGAGCTGGCGCAGTGCCTCGAGGCCGGCAGGCTCTTCCACGCGGACCTCGGCGCCCAGAAGCCCACTCGCTACGACCAGGATCTCCGCTTCGGCGCGGAGGACATGAAGGAGACGTTCTTCATCGTGAAGCTTCTCGAGGACAGCGGCTGGCCCGGCACCCGGGCGTTCGACGTCAAGCCGTACCGCCAGGACACACCCGATGACGTATGGGATCTCGTACGCGGCTGCATCCGCAGCTACCTCGTGCTCCGCGAAAAGGTCCGGCGGTGGAATGAGGATCCGGATATCCAGCAGCTCGTGGCGGCGCTGGAGGTGACGGACGCCGAGGTCGCCCCGCTCCTCGCGTGGTCCCCGGCGCACGCGGCGGCGCTGAAAGACCGCGCGTTCGATCCGGACGCGCTCGCCTCGCGCCGCTTCTCGTACCAGCGGCTCGATCAGCTGACCTTCGATCTCCTCGCCGGCGTGCGGTGACCGCCCGCCGGGCGTTCCTCGGCATCGACTGCGGCACCCAGTCCACGAAAGCGCTGCTCGCGGACGCCGACACGGGCGACATCCTCTCGCTCGGACAGGCGGCGCACGAGATCGTCGAGCGCCCCGACGGCACGCGCGAGCAGGACCCGGCGTGGTGGATCGCGGCCGCGGTCGTCGCGGTCACGGCCGCGCTCGCGCGCGCGGGCGACGCACTGGTCGCGGGGATCGCGGTGTCGGGGCAGCAGCATGGCCTTGTCTGCCTCGACGAGACCGACCGTCCCCTGCGGCGCGCGAAGCTCTGGAACGACACCACCACCGCGGCCGAGTGCGTTGAACTCGAGCGCCGCGTCGGCGGACGCGAGCGCGCGCTCGCGCTCACGGGCAACGTTTTCCTTTCCGGTTACACGGCGCCGAAGATCCTCTGGCTCGCGCGCCGGGAGCCGGAGGTGTACGCGGCGGCGCGGCGCTTCTGCCTGCCGCACGAGTACCTCGACCTCTGGCTGACCGGTCAGTTCGCGGCGGAGCCCGGCGATGCCTCCGGCACCGCGTACTTCGACGTCCGCGCCCGGCGCTACAGCGACGCGGTCCTCGCCGCGATCGACGGCGACCGCGTGTGGGAGGCCGCGCTGCCCCCGTTGGTGCGGTCGCTCGCCGTCATCGGGACGCTGCGCGAGGATGCTGCCGGCGCGCTCGGGCTCGAGGCCGGGATCCCTGTGAGCGCCGGCGGCGGCGACAACATGTGCACCGCGATCGCCGTCGGGGTGACGGCCGAGGGTCCCGCCGCGGTGAGCCTCGGCACCTCCGGCACCGCCTTCGCGTTCAGCGCGACGGCCGCCGTCGATCCCGAGGGCGAAGCGGCGGCCTTCTGCGATTCGACGGGCGCGTGGCTGCCGCTGGGCTGCACGCTCAACTGCACCTCGGCGACGGAGTGGATCTGCTCGGTGCTCGGCTTCGACCACGCGCGCTTCGAGGCCGCGCTCGTCGCCACGCCGCCAGGTGCCGACGACCTCGCGTTTCTTCCGTACCTCGACGGCGAGCGGACGCCGAGCGTCCCGGACGCGGCAGGACTCTTCGCCGGCCTGCGCATCGACCATCGTCCGGACCACCTCGTACGCGCGGTGGCCGAGGGCGTCACGTTCGGGCTCGTCTACGCGATGGCCGCGCTCGCTCGCGCCGGGGTGCGCCCGTCGTCGGTCGTGGTCACCGGGGGAGGTTCGCGCTCCGAGGCGTGGACCCAGTTGTGCGCCGACGCGCTCGCGATGCCCGTGACGCGCGCGGAGGTGCCCGAGGCCGCCGCGGCGGGCGCCGCGCTACAGGCGCGCTGGGCCATCGACGGCCGCCGCCCGGATCCTCCACGCGTGCAGCGGGTCTTCGAGCCTCGGACCGATGAGCGGCTCGTCGCGGCGGCCGCGCGGGTCTCGATCCTGCGCGAGCTGGCGCGTTCGGGAAAGGTGTAGCGGCGCGCGGTCGGGTCGGGTCGCCAGAGACGATCTCCAGACGACGTGCGTCGTGGGTCGCGGCGCGAGCCGCTTCCCCGGCGATCCGTCTTCGCGGCCGGGCGGCGTATGGTCATGGGCGGGGTGAGCGATCTGCACGCGTTCGTCGCCGAGCACCAAGCCGTCGCGCGGCAGCTCGGTGAGACCCTCATCCCGGCGGTGGAGGCGACCGCTCGCGCGATGTTCGACCGGCTGGACCGCGGCGGGCGCGTGTACGTCTTCGGGAACGGTGGCAGCGCCGCCGATGCCCAGCACTTCGCCGCCGAGCTCGTTGGTCGCGCCCGGCGGGAGCGGCGTCCGCTGCCGGCCATGGCGCTGACGACGGATTCCTCCGCGCTGACCGCCATCGGGAACGACTACGAGTTCGGCGAGGTGTTCGCGCGACCGCTGCGGGCGCTGTGCGGGCAGAACGACATCGTCGTCGGCATCACGACGTCCGGGACGTCGGAGAACGTCGTGCGCGGGCTCGCGACGGGCCACGCGCTCGGCGCGCTCACCGTCTCGCTCACCGGCGGCGCCGGCGGGGCGGCCGCGGCGTCGGCGGACCACGCGCTGGTGGTGCCGTCGGACGTGACTGCGCGGATCCAGGAGATGCACATCCTGCTGATCCACCTGCTCTGCGAGCTCATCGACGACTGGGCGCTCGGCACGGGCAGCGAGCGCTCTGCGTGAGCGCGTCCGATCGGACCTTCCTCCGCTCCGACGAACCTGATCTTTTGCGGGCTCGCAGATGCTGCACCGTTACCACCGGCACCAGAGCACGTGGCGGCCCCTCCGTCTCGGATATTCCACGGCCCGGAGCACGCCGCCGGATGATCGCGGTCGGCGCCCGCCAGGGATCGCCGCCGCCGCCCGGACCGCGGTGACGACCGCCGCGAATGGCCCCGCGGCCGCCGACAACGTCGCGTCGGGCACGCTGGACCGGGCGGCTCAAGCGCTCCCTGGAGCGCTGAAGGACCGGGCGCTCGTCATGGTCGGGAACGCGCACATCGACCCCGTCTGGCTCTGGCACTGGCAGGAGGGACTCCAGGAGGTCAAGGCGACGTTCCGCTCCGCGCTCGATCGCATGAACGAGTACCCGGACTTCGTCTTCACCGCGAGCTCCGCGGCGTTCTACGAGTTCGTCGAGCGCAGCGATCCCGCGATGTTCGGAGAGATCCAGCGCCGCGTCGCCGAAGGCCGGTGGGAACTCGCGGGTGGCTGGTGGGTCGAACCCGACTGCAACGTCCCCTCTGGCGAGTCTTTCGTACGTCAGGCGCTGTACGGACAGCGCTACTTCCTCGAGAAGTTCGGGCGTGCGGCGACCGTCGGCTACAACCCGGACGCGTTCGGGCACAACGCGATGCTCCCGCAGATCCTCGCAAAGTCCGGCCTCGACTCGTACGTCTTCATGCGGCCGCAGTCGCACGAGAAAGATCTTCCCGCCCCGCTGTTCTGGTGGGAGGCGCCCGACGGCTCGCGCGTACTGGCCTTCCGCATCCTCTACGAGTACACGGTGTCCGGGCGCGACATCGAGCCGCACGTCCGCCGCTGCGCCGCCGCGCTCGGCGCACCGGGCGACGAGCTGCTGTGCATGTACGGCGTCGGGAACCACGGTGGTGGGCCGACGAAGGAGAACCTCGAGCAGATCCTCGCGATGGACGAGGATCCCGCGTTCCCGCGCGTGCGGCCCGGCAGCGCGAAGGAGTTCTTCTCGCGCGCCCGGGCGCGACATTGCGAGATTCCCGTCGTACGGGACGAGCTCCAGTACCACGCGAAGGGGTGCTACGCGGCGACGTCCGCGGTGAAGCGCTGGAACCGCCGGGCCGAGAACGCCTTGTTGGCGGCCGAGAAGCTCTCTGCGATCGCCGCGCGGTCGGGCGCGCTGCCGTATCCGACCGAGTTCCGGCGCGCGTGGACGGACGTGCTGTTCGACCAGTTCCACGACATCCTGGCGGGCACCGCGATCGAGCCCGCGTACGAAGACGCCCGCGACACCTTCGGCGAAGCGACGGCGATCGCCGCGCGCGCGCTGAACGACGCAGCGCAGTCGCTGTCGTGGCGCGTCGGAATCCCCTTCCGCGAGGGCACGAAGCCGATCGTGGTCTTGAACCCTCACGCCTGGCAGGCACGCGTGCCCGTGGAGCTGGAGTCGGGAGGCGTCAGGGACGGCGATGTCCTGCTCGACGATGAAGACCGGCCGCTGCCGCTGCAGGAGGTTCGCTCGCACGCGACGGTGAACACGTGGCGAAAGCGCCTGACGTTCGTGGCCGACCTGCCGGCCATGGGCTACCGGGTCTACCGCACCTCTCCGGCAGCGGGCGGGTCGGCGATGGCCGATCCCGTGGACGCTGCGGCATCCGCGTCACCCGAGGCGGACCGAGTGCGCAGTGCGTTCGCGCCAGCAGCGGCGAACGATCTCGGCGTCGAGACCGCACGCTTCCGCCTTCGGGTCGACGAGCGCACGGGCGGCATCGCCACCTTGTACGACAAGCGCGCCGGGGTCGAGGTCTTCGCCGGCGTCGGCGCGCGGGCGATGGTCATCGCCGACCCGACGGATACATGGGGCCACGGGGTCCGCGGGTTCCGCGACGTCGTCGGAGAATTCGCGCGGACGTCGAGCCGCCTGATCGAGCACGGACCGGTGAAGTCGGTCATCAGCGTCCACGGGTCCTACGGCGCGTCGCTCCTCAGGCAGGACCTCATCGTGTACCCGGGGCTGGATCGGATCGACGTCGAGGTCACCGTCGACTGGCGCGAGCGGCACAAGGCGCTGAAGCTTCGCTTCCCGTGCGCCCTCGCGTCGCCCCGCGCGACGTACGAGATCCCCTACGGGCACCTCGAGCGCGCCGGCTCCGGCGACGAGGAGCCCGGGCAGGGCTGGATCGACGTGACCGGCATCCCGCTCGCGGCCGCATCGGACGATCGCGGCGGAGTGACCGCGCAACGCCCGTCCCGCGGCGCCCGATACGGGCTCTCGATCCTGAATGACGGCGTCTACAGCTTCGACGTCGACCGCGCCGACGCCGCGATGACGGTGCTGCGCAGTCCCATCTACGCGCATCACGACCCCTTCGTACCGGACGCGGACGATCGCTACTCGTACACGGACCAGGGGATCCATCGTTTCACCTACGCGCTCCTGCCGCACGAGGGCGACTGGCGCCATGCGCAGACCGCGCGGCGGGCGGCCGAGCTGAACCAGCGGCCGGTGGCGCTCTTCGAGACGTACCACGACGGACCGCTACCCCTCCGCGCGTCGTACCTGAGCGCGCGGCCGGGCAACGTCATCGTGAGCGTCCTGAAGCGGGCCGAGGACTCGGACGACCTCGTCCTGCGCTGTCACGAGACCGCCGGTGTGGCGACCTCGGCAACGATCGACATGCCCGCCTGGGACCGGCACATCGACGTGCACCTCGGACCGTCCGAGATCGCGACGCTGCTGGTACCCGCCGACAGCGCCCTGCCCGTACGCGCCGCCGACCTGCTCGAACGGGCGCTGTGAGAGGTGGCGCGGCAGCACCGCCGCCTCCCACCGACCGGCCCCAGCTGCTCCGAGGAATACGCCGAGCAGACGGATGTACTCGCTCGCGAAGGCCTCCATCGGACCTCGTTGTCCTCGTGACGCGCCGGGGCGCGGCGTGACCGCCCTAGCGGCGGCCGCTATCGGTGCGGACGGCGTCGTGCGCGTTGGCGCGGTGGATGGCCCGGACGTCGCCTTTCCGTGGATGGCCCGGCTGCTCTACCCGGACGGCCGCGCCGTGCCCGTCGAGGCTGGGGAGCACTCGAACGACGGGGAAACGCTTCGCCTGCGCGGCTGCGCACCAGGCGTCACCGTATCGGCGGAATGGCGCGCGGCCGCCGGCGCGCCGCGGCAGTCCGTCCACGGTCCGTTCGCAGGGGCCAGGTGGCACGATGTCACGCTAGCAATCCGCTACGAAGGCGAGGGACCCGCGAGCTTCGGCGTCGAGGTCGCCTGCGAGGTCCCGGGCACCGCGACGCCGCGCTGGCTCATCCCCGGCGCGTTCTACCGCGAGAACCGCCTCGAGTCCTGCCGCCTGCGGTATCCGCGCTACGACCCTGCCGGCGGCGACCCGGGCGAGCTCGTATCCGACGCGTGGTCCTTCCGATCCGACCGCGCCGCGCTCCCCGCCGTGTTCGCCTGGACGGACGCCTGCTGCGCCGCGCTGTGCACCGACGAGACCGGCGACCTTGGGATCAGCGGGATCGGCTTCAGCGGCCAGTCGGCGGAACGCACGACGCTCCGGCTGCTCTTTCCGTATCGGGAGGAGCCTGTCGTGTACGTCGGCTCGCCCGAGGCGCGGCCGGCGGAGGCGACGTTCCATGACTGGCGCTCGGGTGAAGAGCGCACCGTCGGGTTCCGCGTGTACGTGGCGCCCCCGGAGCTGCACGCGTACGACCCATTCGTGCGCGCGATGTCCGACCTTCGCGTCCCCCAGGAGTTCCGGCCCCCGCTCAGTCTGGCCGAGCCCGCCGCGCTCGCCGCCCAAGGTCTGCGGACCTGGCACTACCGCGAGTCACCGCCGGTGCTGTACGAGACGGCGGCGTTCGATCGCGCGCTCGCGGCGCGGCATGACCGCCCGCACATGCACGTCGCGTGGGTCAGTGGCGCTCCGTACGCGCATGCGCTGTTGATCCACGGCCGCCGGTCGCGCGATCCGGCGATCGTCGCCGCCGCCACGCGCGTGCTCGATACGGTCGCCTCGGGCCTCGCTCCGTCCGGCTTCTTCTGGGCCGAGTGGACCGCCGAGCGCGGCTGGGGCACGGGCTGGAACCCGCGCGGCAGCCTGCACGCGCGCACCACGTCGGAGGCGACGCTGTTCCTCATCCGCGGCATCGCGGCCGAGCGCGCGCACGGCGCGGCGCACCCCGCGTGGGAGGCTGCGGTGCGGTCGAACCTCGACGCCGCCCTCGCCGCGCAGCGGGCCGACGGCAGCTACGGGGCGTACTACGACGCTCGCGGTGGCGACGTCGTCGAGTGGGAGGGCGCCGCCGGGCTTCCGTGGATCGCCGCGCTGCTCGAGGGCACGACGCTGTTCGCGTCGCTGGGACCAGGAAGTGCACCGCTCGAGGACGGCGATCGTTCACGGGAGGGCGCGCGCTGGCGCGAGTCGGCGCTGCGAGCGGGCGGGTACTACGCGCGCTTCGTGCGCGACGAATTCATCTATGGCGCCCCGGAGGACGTGCACCTCGCGCCGACGTCTGAGGATGGCTACAACGCGGTCATCGCGTACGTCGCGCTGCACGAGCACGACCCGAGTGGCGGGTGGCTCGATCTCGCGTGCCGTGCCGCGGACTGGACGATGACCTTCCGCTGGACGTACGACATCGCCTTCGCCCGCGACACGACGCTCGCCCGGCGGGGCTTCCGCTCGCGGGGAGCGGACCAGGCATCGCCAGCTAATCAGCACCTCTCCGTATACGGGCTCATGGCGCTGCCGGAGATGCTCAGCCTCTCGCGACACGCCGGAGACGACCACTACCGCCGCAGGACCGCGGACAACGTCCGCTGCGCGCTGCAATGGCTCGCGCAGTACGACGGCGACCTCGGCGCGCACCGCGGGATGGCGCCCGAGCGGCTGTACAACACGAACTGCTTCGGCGCGAAAGGCGAGCTCGACCCGATCTCGCACGCGTGGACACTCGGCGCGATCCTCTACGCCTGCGAGGAGGTCATCGCGCATGGCGGACTTTCCGCCTGAGTTTCTCTGGGGGGTCGCCACGTCCTCGTACCAGGTCGAAGGCGCGGTCGACGTCGATGGTCGGGGTGAATCGATCTGGGATCGCTTCAGCCACACGCCGGGCAGGATCAAGGATGGCAGCAATGGCGACGTCGCGTGCGACCACTACCGGCGCTACGCCGACGACGTCGCGCTGATGGGCGACCTCGGCGCCGGCGCGTACCGCTTCTCCATCGCCTGGCCGCGGGTCGTGCCTTCCGGCTCGGGCGCCGTGAACTCGCGCGGCCTCGCGTTCTACGACCGCCTCGTCGATTCGCTGCTCGAGCAGGGGATCACGCCGATGGCCACGCTGTACCACTGGGACCTTCCGCAGGCGCTCGAGGATCGCGGCGGCTGGGAGTCGCGCGATACCGTCGCGCGCTTCGCTGAGTACGCCGACGCCTGCTACCGCGCGCTGGGCGACCGCGTGCGGCGCTGGATCACGCACAACGAGCCGTGGGTCGTCGGGATGCTCGGCTATTTCCGCGGCGTGCACGCGCCCGGGAAGACCGACCTGGCCGCCGCGCTGCGCGTCATCCACCACCTGCTGCTCTCGCATGGAGAGGCGGTGCGCGCGTTCCGGGCCTCCGGACGCACCGGCGAGATCGGCATCACGCTCAGCCTCGCGCCGACGTATCCGTACACCGACAGCGAGGCCGACCGCGCCGCCGCTGTCGCCTCCGACGGCTACACGAACCGGTGGTTCCTCGACCCCGTCCTCCGCGGGGCCTACCCCGCGGACATGATCGGCCTGTACGAGCGCGCCGCCGGCCCGCTCGAGCTCGCGGCGACGGGCGACCTCGAGACGATCGCGCAGCCGACAGACTTCCTCGGCGTGAACTACTACGCCCCGCGCGTGGTGCGGGCCTCGACCGCCGACGCGCTGCCGTGGTCCGTGCTCGTGCCGGAGGGCCGCCCGGTGACGGCGATGGGTTCCGAGATCGCCCCCGAGGGGCTGTTCGATCTGCTGACGCGGCTGAATCACGACTACGGCCCGATCGCCATCCACGTCACGGAGAACGGCGCCGCCTTCGACGATGTCGTCGGTCGCGATGGACGTGTCGACGACGCGCCGCGTGTCGACTTTTTCCGGGGCCACCTCGGGGCCGCGGCCCGCGCGATCGCCACCGGCGTCGACCTTCGCGGGTATTTCGCGTGGTCGCTCCTCGACAACTTCGAATGGGCCGAGGGATACGTCAAGCGCTTTGGGATCGTGTACGTCGACTACGCCACCCAGCGCCGCATCCCTAAATCGAGCGCCCGGTATCTGAGCTCCATCTTCCGCGGCGGCGCCATCTGAGCCACAGCGTCGAGTTCGCGGACGATCGTCCGTACGCATACGTATCGGACGGAACGGGCCGGCGCCTTCTCCAGCTCGCCCTCCTCTCCGGCCTGAATACGCTCGAGGGCCCCGACGAGACGCTCGCTCTCGGTGCGCCGGTCCGCGAGGGCCCGCGCATCACCATCGAGACGACGAGCACGCGCTGGAGCGCGAAACGGCTCGTAATCGAGGAGGCCGACGATCACCTCGTCGTGTGGTCAGAGGTCGAGGGCTCCGGGATCCTCGCTGACTGTCAGCTCTTCGGCGGGCACTACTCGGGACGCTCCGGCTGGAGCGCGTTCCTGCGAAGCGGGTCCGATGCGCAAAGCCTCTTCAGCCCATCGCCGCACGCCCCTGAGCGCGTCGCGGTCGGCTCGAGCGAGAGCGCGGTCATCGAGGCGTCAGGGGCATCGCTGCCGGGGCGCGGCCACTGGTTCTTCACGCCCGCCCCGTTCTGCTACGGGCTGAGCCCCGAGCGCCCGCCGCCCGCATCCTCCTCGCTTCCGGACGGTCCGTGGCTCATGCTCGGACTCGCCGCCGCGCCGCGCGCACATTCCTTCACAGCCTTCGCATACGACGCGCTCGAGGACGGGTTCAGCCTCCGCCTTCCGTACGAGGGCCACACCCGCGTGAACGGGAGCTTCCGCACTCCCGCGGTCGTCTTCGTCTTCGGCTGCGCCGATCCCCACCTGGGGATCGCGCGCCACACCGCGATCCTCCGCGAGCGCGGACTCCTGCCGCCGCCTGCGGAGCGACCGCGCCCCGCCTGGTGGTCGCGCCCCATCTTCTGCGGTTGGGGCGCGCAGTGTCACCTCGCCGGGCCCGGGCGCGCCTCAGACCTCTCGCGGCAGGACCGCTACGACGGGTTCCTCGCCGCCCTCGAGTCGCACGGCGTATACCCGGGTACGGTGATCATCGACGACAAGTGGCAGCGCTCGTATGCGCTGTCGGACGTCGATGAGGCGAAGTGGCCGGACCTCCCCGGGTGGATCGCTCGCCGTCACGCGACCGGGCAGCGCGTGCTGCTCTGGTGGAAGGCGTGGGATCCAGAGGGCCTTCCCGCGGACCAGTGCGTCCGCAACGCGGCCGGCATGCCGGTGACCGCGGATCCCACCGACCCCGGCTACGAGCGCACGCTGCGGCAGAGCGTGCGCCGGATGCTTTCGCCCGACGGGTACGGCGCCGACGGCCTCAAGATCGACTTCACGGCACTCACGCCGAGCGGCTCATCGCTCGTCAGTAATGGAGATGCGTGGGGGATCGAGCTCCTCCACCGCCTGCTCGCGATCGTGCGGGACGAGGCCAAGCGCGCCAAGCCGGACGCGCTCATCCTCGGTCACGCCGCCGCGCCGTACTTCGCGCCGCTGCTCGACATGGTCCGCCTCAACGACATGCTGCGGCTGTACGACGCCCGCCCTGGAGCGCCGGTCGTCGAGCACATGCGGCATCGCGCGGCGACGGCCCGGGCGGCCTGTCCGGAGCTCCTCGTGGACACCGACAACTGGGCGGCGCCGGACCGGGCGACGTGGCGCGCATATGTGCTCGCGCAGCCCGAGCTCGGCGTCCCGTGCCTGTACTACGCGACGCATATAGATAGGAGCGGCGAGGCGCTCGAAGCCGAGGACTACGCCGCGATCCGCTTCGCCTGGGCGAGGCACGAGGCTGGCGGAGCCGGTGCAGCCGCGCTGGGTCGATGACCCGCACGTCATACGGGCGGACAAGAGAGCCCCAGGGCAGTCGTCATGGAGCCCGCATTGACGAGAGAGCCGACGCGTGTTCGCATTCATTCTCACGATTGCGAAAAAGGGGGCGGCATGCAGGACTCTGACGGGTCCCGCGCGACCCGACTGTCCCGGCGGGAATTGCTCCAGAAGACCGCGATCCTCGGCGGCCTCGCGGCCGCGGCGCCGATCATCGCGGCGTGCACGCCGTCGAGCACGACCCCGGCCGGCAGCGGCGGGGCACCGGCCGGCAAGGTGACTATCCGCGTCTGGGGCTACGGCCTCGACGACGCCCGGGCGAAGGCCCGGCTCGACGTGTTCACGAAGGCCAATCCGAACATCGAGGTTCAGCCGGTCGGCGGTGCGCTGAACATCCAGCAGCTGCTCACCGCCGTGGCCAGCGGCGACCCTCCCGAGGTCATCAACCCGGACCGCAGCGAGGTGGGCAGCTGGGCCGGGCGAAACGCCACCGATCCCATCGACGACCTCGTGTCGCGCGACAAGTTCGACGTCGCGCAGTTCTACCCGGCGCTCATCGACCAGGTGAAGTACAAGGACAAGCTGTACGCGATCCCGCAGTTCGCCAATGTCGATCTCCTGTGGTTCAACAACGACGTACTGAAGGAGCAGGGCATCGACCCGGCGAGCATCGATCCGGGCAACTGGGATGGCCTCACGGCCCTTGGAGCGAAGCTTTACAAGAAAGAGGGCAACAACGTCACCCGCACGGGCTTCGACACGAAGATGCAGGACGGGCGCCTCTGGACATGGGCCTGGGCGAACGGCGCCGACGACCTCATCAGCAAGGATGGCGACAAGGCGCAATTCGACAATCCCAAGGTCATCGAGGCCCTGCAGTGGGCCAAGGACACGGTCGAGAAGCAGGGCGGCGAGAAGGCCCGCGCGGCCTTCGCGCAGACGCAGAACTTCTTCTCGCCGCAGAACCCGTTCCTCATCGGCCAGACGGCGACCACGGTGTTCGAGCAGTGGCTCCTCGGCGTCCTCGTCGGACCCAACCCGAACGCAAGCTTCACGACCGTCCTGCCGACGTTGCGCAACAGCAAGACGCCGATCACGCTCCAGACC
>JBHEML010000030.1:0-23309 GCA_046262615.1 Candidatus Limnocylindria bacterium
ACCTGCTGTCGCCCGGCGAAGTCCGCATTGGCCACGCCGAGCACCTGCCGTAGCAGCGGCGGCATCGGAACGGTCTGCAGGACGCCTGTCAGGCGCACCGCGATCGGCAGCTCGAGATCCACGAGCGCGCACAGCTCGTCCGAGTGGACGCCGGCTGCGATGAGCACGGCGTCGGCGGCGATCGCGGCGTCGCCGATGCGCACGCCGCGCACCCGGCCTCCGGTGGGGTCGAGGCCGGCGACCCTCGTGTCAGTGCGTAGGACCGCGCCGTGTCGCGCGGCCGCCGCGGCGAAGGCGCGCACGGTGGCGACCGGGTCCGCGTGGCCATCGGAGGGGCAGTACGACGCCGCGAGGATCGTTTCGGCCAGCGCGGGCGCGATGTCGCGGACGGCCGCGTTGCCATCGAGGAACGCCACGTCGAGCCCCTGCGCGCGCTGCTCGCGCACGAGGTCCGCGATGATCGGCACTTCGTCGGGCGTCCGCGCGAGGCGCAGGTTGCCCTCCTGGCGGTACCCGACGTCGCTGCCCAGCTCGTCCGCGAGACCTTCCCACCGCCGCACCGCTGCGGTCGCGAGCGGCAGCTCCGCGGGATGGCGTCCGGATTGCCGCACGCCCGCGAGCGTCCACCCGGATGCCATGCTCGCCAGCGCGCCCTTCTCGAGGAGGGTCACCGAGGCTCCGGCGCGGGCCAGCTCGTACGCGGCCGCCGCCCCGCTGATGCCGCCGCCGATGATCACAACGTCGCGCGAGCTCATTCCCATGGTCGCCCCCTCGCTGGCCGAAGGCCCCGGACAAGCGCCGGGTGTGCGCAGCATCGTGGCACGTGCAGACGCCGAATCCCAGCCCCGCCGTGACGCCCGTGAGGCGGTCGTGGGTGCGAGCGCGCGACGACCGCTGTGAAGAGCGTCCGCCGGGCCACGGGCGAAGCGCCACCTTGGGCGGTGCACCCAAAAAGGAATTCGCTTGACGCTTTGCACCGGAGGTGTAGAACAAAGACAAGCTCCGCGAGGGCCCACGGAGCGGGCGACCAACGGCGAGCAAGCGAGACCACGCGGACACAGCGAACGCGAACTGGAGGTCGCATGGTCAGACTGCATCTTCGCGGGATGGTCCTGCAGGTCGATTGACGACGCCCCCGGCGGAAGGGGGCTCTGCAGCGGCGCGCGGCGGCGTTTCTGGCTCGTTAGACCCTCTCCCCAGGAGAGGCGCTCTCCGCAGAAGGCCCCGTAGCGGCCTCGACCGCCGGCGCCACCCGCGAACTCGTTCGCGAACGTAAACCTTGCGAAGGCCTCCGAACATCGGAGGCCTTCGCGGTGTAATGAACGGCGTGCAGGGCGAGCTCGCGTGGTTCTGGTCCGAGGTCCGGCGCGCCCTCCTGCATCCCGCGGACTTCGCCCACTCGATCGCCACCGAGCACTTCGGCCTCGCCGGTGTGCTCGTCGCGATCTTCGCCGGCGCCGCCCTCTCGCTCTCGATCGATCTTGCCGTGCTGGTGTCGCGGGGGATCGATCCCACGGGATTCATCTCGCGCCTGCTCATCGACGCCTTCCTGCTGGGCGTGCGCATCGCGGTCGTGGCGGCGATCGTCGCCAGCCTGCTGCCCTACGTCCTGCGCGTCCTCCGCAGCCGCGACCTCACGCTCGATCAGGGCTTCACGGCAATGAGCTTCGCGCTGGCGCCCTTGCTCATCGCGCCGCTGCCCGCCTTGCTCCTGGCGCTCGTGCCGGCGGCCGTTCCCCTCGTCGCGCTGGCGGGGGCGCTGCTTCTCGGGCGCGCGCTCTTCAGCCTCGGCCTGAACCTCCATGCGATCCTGCCGGTCGGCGTCGCGGTCGTGGCGTGGCTGCTGATCGTCGCCGGTGGCGCGATCGGCCTCGCCGACCAGGTCTCGCGCGTCCGCTTCACCGCGCTCACGTACGCGCCGCAGCTCGCGCCGGCGATCGAAACGCCGCCGGCGTCCGGAACGTTCCGTCAGTTCGATCGGTTTTCGCTGATCCTTCCCGAGCCGTGGCAGACGGCTACGCGCGGCATCCCCGGCGAGATCGCGCGGTTCGAGACGGAGAACGCGAGCCTGGTCGTGCAGAGGGCCAGCGGGAACGCACTAATCACGGCCGACGGCTACGCGGACCGCGTGGAGGAGGTCGAGCGGCGCGGCATGGCCGTGCGCGCTTCCTCGCGTCGGGTAGTCCGCGCGAACGCGCTCGTACTGGTGGACGACGTGGCGAGCGGCGAATACGGGGGGAACACCGTGCTGTTGCGGCAATTCACCACGACGCTCGGCGCGCAGGCGGTCGCGTTCATCTTCCGTTTCACCGGGCAGTTCGACGAACGCGCCTCGCTGGACGAGGCCGCGTCGATCGCGTCCACGCTGCTTGTGGCCAGCGTCGCGCCGCTCCGCTGAGCGGTGCGTGCCGCGGGGACATCATTCGGTCGGGGAGGCCCGTGAACAAGAGGTCTCCGCGATAAGGGGCGTTCGGCCAGCGCGATCGGCGAGTCCTGCTATTCGCCCAGCGCGACCTCACGGACGAAGCCGTCGGTGATCCGGTACGCGTGCAGCTCTGGCTCGGTGCCGCGGAGCGAGACGAGGACGTAGCGCGCCTCCGGGTAGTGCGCCTCCGCGCGATCGGTCGGCGAGGGGTACGGCTGGCTCGCCGGATGGCTGTGGTAAATGCCGACGAGATCCTCCTCCCGGCGCGCCATCTCGCGGAAAGCGTCGAGCTGCTCGCGCGGGTCGATGCGGTAGCGGGTCACCGGGGTCTCGTGCGCGTTGCGGCAGCGAATGAGGCGCTCGGCGACATCTCCGTGGCCCGCGAGCAGGCCGCAGCACTCGTGCGGCGCCTGCTCTTGCGCATGCGCGACGATGTCGTCGCGAAGCATCGGCGGAAGGTGGAACGTCTCATCAGACGGCGCCTTCCTGGAGCCGTGCGGCGCAGCTCCGTTCGCGGTCAAGAACCGCCCGATGAATGCGCGGTGTGGCGCCCTCCGCCGGCCATGGCCGGGATGACCATCACCTCCGCGCCTTCGGGCACCCGCGCTTCCGAGCCGCCGCTGGTGCGCGCGTCTTCCTCGCCGATGTAGACATTCACGTAGGTCCTGATCGCGCCGCTCTCGTCGAGCACCCGGTCGCGGAACCCCGGGTGGCGGCGCTCGATGTCCCCGACGACCTCGGCGAGGGTGGCTCCGCTCGCGCTGAGCTTGGACTGCCCCCCGGTGACCTCGCGCAGCGAGCCCGGAAGACGCACGGTGATGGCCATGTTCACTCCCAGAGCGGTGTCGAAAGGTATCGGTCGCCGCCGTCGGCGACGATGACGACGATACGCCCATGGGACCCGCGCGCGACATCGACCGCCGCGACGACAGCCGCGCCTCCGGACGGCCCGCTGAAGATCCCTTCTTCGCGCGCGAGGCGCCTGGTCATCGCGAGCGCCGCGTCGGTCGCGACGGCGACGTGGCGGTCCGCGACCGTCTCGTCCCAGATCGCGGGGCGGAGCGCGCTCGCCATGTGCTTCCATCCGTCGATGCCGTGGAGCGCGTCGTCGGGCTGCGCGGCGACGATGCGGACGCCGCGCGCTCGCAGCGCCTGCGAGATCCCGACGACGGTGCCGGAGGTGCCGACGCCGGCGACGACGTGCGTGACGGCGCCATCGGTCTGTTCCCAGATCTCGGGACCGGTCGTCTCGCGGTGCGCGAGCACGTTCGCCGGATTCGCGTACTGGTCGACGTACGCGTAGCGCTCGGGCTCCTCGGCGGCGAGGCGCCGGGCCTCGACGATCGCGCCGTCGGAGCCTTCGAGTGGGTCGGTCAGCCGCACGTGCGCGCCGAACGCGCGCGCCATGGCCTTGCGCTCGAGCGACACGAGGTCCGGCATGCACAGCTCGACGGAGTGGCCGCGCACCGCGCCGACCAGCGCGAGCGCGACACCGGTATTGCCGCTGGTGGCGTCGAGGATCACGCGCCGGTGACTCGCACCGCTCCCAAGGCTCCGCTCGCTGCCCGTTGCCTCGAGCAGGCCGCCGTCCTCGGCCGCGAGGACCATCCACAGCGCGGCGCGGTCCTTCACGCTCCCTCCGGGATTGAATGACTCGAGCTTCGCCCACAACTCGCCGCGCAGCCCATGACCGATCCTCGCTAGCGGGATGAGTGGCGTGTCGCCGACGCGCTCCAGCAGCGTCCCGCGGACCCGCTCGCGGACGGACGCGCGGGTGAGCGTCAGTACGAGATGGGCGCGGGCAGGATGGGCGCCGGTTGCACGAGCACGCGCAGTTGGTGCGCTCCGCCGCTCACCGCCGCTGCCGCGAGGAACGAGGCCGGCGCGACGAGAAGGCCGGGCACCGCGAGGACCGGCGGAAGGAACACCGCGGTCATGGGCAGGCCGATGAACGCGAGGATGCTCGCGGCGACGAGCGCGCCGCCGGACACGGCGATCGACAACGGCGACAGCACCAGCGGCACGGGAACGCCGTTCACCAGCTGCTCGATGCGCGCTTCGGTGACGCTCAGCGAGCCGACCGGCACGAGCAGTCCGAGATCGACGCCGTCAGCGTCAGGCAGGAGCTTGTACAGCGCGGCGGCCAGCGGCCGCACCTCGCCGGTCTCGCGCACGGCTTCCTCGTCGGCCGCGATCTCCTTCTGGAGGGTGTAGTAGGAGACGAGCTCATCGACCACCGGTACGACGTAGAGCCCCGCGGCGAAGTAGCGCGCGATCACCAGGCGCAGCGGGTCGCGGTGCCGCAGGTGATAACGCTCGTGCAGCAGGACGGCGCGCTTCTCATCGCCGTCGAGACGCGCGAGCAGACCGGTGGACAGGCAGATGCGCGGACGCAGGAACCAGTAGCAGAACGAGAACGGGCGCGCGTCCTGGACGATGTCGACGAGGCCGGAGAGGCCGAGGCCCCGCGCGATGTCCTGCACGTCGCGGGGCACCGCCACTTTGCGAGCGAGGAGCGCGCGGATGAACGCCGCGGTCGCGCTCAGCTGGCGGAAGAGCGCGCCGAGGCCGAGTCCGATCCCCAGCAGCGCGAGCAGGAGCAGGAGCAGCGCGACGACGTCCTGCGCGTCGTCGGCGCCGCGCGTCAGCAGGATCGAGGCGTGAGGGATGAGCGTCGCGAAGAGGGCGATGAGGATCGCTCCCGACCCGACGGCGAGCGCGAAGAGCAGCGCGAAGGCGCGGTCAGCGCGTCCCACCCTGGTCCCTGCCCGCGATGTGCCGCAGCGCGGCCCGGTGCCCCGAGTCGACGGTGTCCAGCTCGGCCGCGAACTGCGCGAGCGCCAGATCGCCGAACTCGTCGACGAGTCCGCGGACGAGGTCGCGCGACAGGCGCGCGCGATGCTCCTCCCGGCTGAACGCGGGGCGATAGACGTAGGTCTTCCCTTCGAGCTCGCGCGCGAGGAGGCCCTTGGCGTGGAGCCGCGTCATGATCGTCATCACCGTCGTGTACGCGAGCGCGCGCGAACGGCCGAGGTCGTCGACGACGTCGCGAACGGTCGCGGAGCGCCGGCGCCACAGCCGGTCCATGATCTCGGCCTCGAGCGGGCCGAGGAACCGTTCCTCCGCTCCGCTCTTGAACTTCTTGAGGCGCCGGACGTCCACGTCGGTCACTCGGAAAGTCTATCCAGCCCGGCTGGTCGCGCGCCGGCGCCGCGGCAGCAGCAGCGGATGCTGCTCGGCCGGGTCCTCGCGCCCGTGGGCGAGCGTCACGTGGAGGGCCACGATGAGGTGACCGTCCCGCGGCGCGTAGGTCGGTCCGCGCGGACCGTCGCGGCGGCGCACGAAACCGCCGAGCGCCATCGACGCCAGCTCGCGCTCGGCGTACGCCTGGGGCAGGCCCGCCCATATCGCGGCGCGCTGCGCGGTGTTCTCGCCGACGCACAGCGCGTGAAGGAGCCGGAGCCGCTGCGGATCGGCGAGGACCGCGAAGGTCTCAGCCGCCCGCTCGTAGTCGGCATCGGGCGCCACTTCGAGAAGCGCGGGGTCGCTGTGGAAGAGGTTGAGATCCCAGTCCGCTTCGCCGGCCATTGCACCACCCTGCTACTACCTGGCCGTAGTACTGACGCTTCCGATACTACGCTGTCGTCGTAGCCCCTGGTCAAGGAGTTTCCGCGGCGGACGGGCCGGCTGGCGCTGGCCGGGAGCGATCTGGAGGACAAGGCAGTCGCGGAGCTCGTCGCTTCACTCCCGTGGATCCTCTCCGCCCTGGTCGCCACGTCTCGGGTCCTGAGTCGGATCCCCGAGAGCCGAAGGCCGGTCGATCCGGAACTCTCCGGCGGCGAGCCGACCGCCGGTCCTCGAGTCGGCATAAGGTCGGGAACTATTCGGCGGCGGTCGGCGACGCCACAGGGGCGTGCTGGCGCTCGTCCGGCTCGGCGCTGCCGGCGCGCGCGTTCGCCGCCACAGCGAGGACGATGAGGCCGGCGCCGAACAGCATCCGGCTGGTGATCGGCTCGGCCAGCGCGACTGTCCCGATCACGAGCGCGACCGCCGGGATCACGACCTGGGCGAGCGACACGGTGGTCGGACGGAGCACGCGGTACAGCCACAGGTTGAGGACGAGCCCGACGGCCGATCCGAGGACAACCAGGTAGCCGAAGGCGATGAGGCTGTCGCCGCCCCAATTGACGGGACGGCCGACCTCGCTCGCGGCGAACGGGATCAAGAACAGCCCGCCCGCGGCCGTCTCCACGGCGATGATGGGCAGCGGCGACTCGTCCTTCAGCACCCGCGCAGCGAGGATCGCCGAGATCCCCCAGCTGGCCGCCATGAGCGCCAGCAGCAGCGTCGCCAGGAGCGCCTCGGAGCCCGTCCCGGCGCCGGCGGCGCCGATAAGCGCCACCGTTCCCGCCAGCCCGGCGACGAGCGCGACGACCTTCAGCGGCGTGAAACGGTCTCCGCGGACCAGGAAATGGGCGAGGATCGCAGTCCAGACCGGGGTGGAGGCGCCGAAGACCGCCACGACGCCGCTCGGAACGTACTGCTCCGACCAGAAGATGATCGCCCAGGCCGAGCCGACGTTGAAGACCCCGGCCAGCGCCGCAGCCCCGAGCACCCGTCGCCCTCGGGGAAAGCGCTGGCGCAGCAGGAGCGAGACGACGGTCAGTAGCGCCGCGACGGCGACCGCGCGGTCGAGGGCGAAGGTCCACGGAGGCACGGCAGCGATCCCGACCTTGATGGCCGCCCACGTCGATCCCCAGAGAAGACACATCAGCGCGTAGCCCGCGACGACCCGGAGCGGCACCTGCGAACGATATGCGCCCGATGCCCGCGAGCGATGCGTTGCGTGATACGTTCGGCGCTCGCTCAGCGCGAGGACGTATCGCCGGCCAGTCGATGCGCATCGGGCGCGGGACCGTCTTCAGACGGGTGACGCCCGTGCGCTCGCTGACGTGGGATATCGCCGCCGGGATCATCGAGAACGACATGCTTGTCCGGCGGGCCGGACGGCGTTTGGATCGCGGCGGCGGACCGCGTTCAGTGCGCGGACGTCACCCCACGACGTAGATCGTGAAGAAGAGCCCGATCCAGACGACGTCGACGAAGTGCCAGTACAGGCTCGCAGCCTCGACCGCCAGGTGGTGGCGGGCGGTGAACTGCCCCCGCAGGGTGCGGAACAGGCAGATCGCGTTGAACAGCACTCCCCCCGTGACGTGGGCGCCGTGGAAACCCGTCAGAGTGAAGAACACCCCGGCGAAGACGCCGTCCTTCGGCAGGAAGCCGAGCTTGGTGTACTCGTAACCCTGTCCGATCAGGAACAGCGCGCCGAGGACGATCGTCGGGATGAGCCAGTTCCGGAGCGCCGTGCGGTCGCCCTTCTTGATCGCGTTGACCGCGAACTGCATGGTCACGCTCGAGATGAGCAGGACGATGGTGTTGACCGCCGGCAGGCCCAGAAGGCCGAGGACCGGGTCCACCTGCCACGTGGGCTTCTCGCCGACGCCCGCGCCGCGGAAGATCGGCTCCCAGTCCGGCAGCCGTCCGCGGAGGTAGAAGTACGTCGTGAACAGGGCGCCGAAGAACATCGCCTCCGACGAGATGAAGAAGATCACCGCCCACATGCCGCTCGTGAAGCGACTCGGCTGCGCCTCCACGCCGGCGGCGGTCTCGATCAGCCTCGCGCCGGGGTCCTGGCGGCGGCCGCGCACGACCGTCCTCTCGTCCGCGGTCACCGGTTAGTGGCCCTCCGCATGCCCGCCGTGGCCGCCCTCGTCGGCGCTGGCCATCTGCCGTGCGTCCGCCATGAGCCAGCCACCGAGTCCGATGACGAAGAAGATGCCGCCGATGACCAAGAACGCGACCCCGTAGAGGATGCCGAAGCACAGGAGCGTGATGCCGAGCCCGATCGTCGCCGGCGCGAGGCTCGGCGGGGGCAGATGGATGTTCTCGCCATTCTCGGCCGCTTCACCATGGTGCGCCATCGGGCGCAGAGCATACGGCGGCGATTGGCACGCGTCGAAATCTCGTCATAGGCTGTCGGCCGATGAGCCGTTGGTCCCGCCGCCTTGCCGTGGCCGCGTTGCTCGCGCTGACGTCGATGGCCGTGACCGCCGGCGCCGCGCTCGCCGACGGCCCGTGGCCGAACGATCCGCAGGGGCCCCAGGCCCGCGAGATCTCGGGCCTGTACTGGATCATGTTCGCGCTCGCCGTCATCGTCCTCGTGATCGTGCTGGGAGGCCTCGTGTACTCGGGGATCCGCTTCAGGGATCGCCCAGGCCACCAGGCGGCGCAGCTCCACGGTCACAACCTGCTCGAGCTGACCTGGACGGTCATCCCGACGATCATGGTGCTCAGCTTGTCGGTGCTCTCGTTCCAGCGGCTCAGCTTCATCAACGACACGCGGACCGACATCGGCATGGTCGTGAAGGTCGAAGGGCGCCAGTGGTCGTGGTCCTACACGTACCCCGACGAGCAGATGTTCCAGCTCTCCGACGGCTCGACGCTGGTGGCGGGACAGGAGTTGCATATCCCCGTCGGAACGAAGGTGCGCCTGGAGCTGTCGGCCAAGGACGTGATCCATTCGTTCTTCGTTCCGGGCCTCGGGGGCAAAAAGGACGCGGTCCCGGGCCACTCGACCGAACTGTGGATCCAAGCCGACAAGCCCGGCTCGTACAAGGGCCAGTGCACCGAGTTCTGCGGCGACGGCCACGCCGACATGCTCATCACGATCGTCGCGCACGAGAAGAACGACTATGCCGCATGGGCGAAGGGCGCCGTCGCGGACGCGAACAGAAGCAACGACCCAGCGACGAAGGCCGGACGCGAACTGTTCCTGTCGCTCGCGTGCTCCGGATGCCACACGATCGCCGGGACGACGGCGCAGGGCAAGGTGGGTCCCGAGCTCACGCACATCGCGAGCAAGGACAACATCGCGGGGGTGCTGCGACCCGTCGACCAGGCAAACCTGACGAAGTGGATCTCCGACCCGCCCGGCGTCAAACCGGGCACGATCATGCCGAAGCTCGGTCTGCCGCCTGACAACATCGCTTCGATCGTGCAGTTCCTGCTCACGCTGAAGTAGTCGATAGGTCGAGGCCCCGCCCGCCGAGAACCCCGCCGGGTCGCGTCGGATGGACCAGCCTCCGGTCCAGGGAGTTCGCGTCCGCCGGGATCGTCGAAGCCTAGCCACTCCGTGAACCACGACGACCACGTCGCGTTGCTGCGCGATGGCGTCGCGCCAGGGGTGTGGGCTGATCTCGGATCGGGGACGGGCGCCTTCACGCTCGCCCTTGCAGACCTGGTCGGACCTGCCGGCGAGATCCACTCGGTCGACCGCGATGGAGCCGCGCTTCGCCAGCAGGAACGGTCGATGCGATCGCGTTTTCCGGCCGCGGGCGTGAAATACCTCGCGGCCGACTTCACCAAGCCGCTCGATCTTCCCAGTCTCGACGGCGTGGTGATGGCGAACTCGCTGCACTTCGTCCGGAACAAGGAGGAGGTCCTCGGCCACGTGCTCGCGATGCTTCGCCCGCAGGGACGCTTCATCCTCATCGAATACGACGCGGACCGCGGCAATCCGTGGGTGCCGCACCCGCTCTCGTTCGAGACGTGGCGATCGCTCGCCGCGAGGAGCGGCCTTATCGGCACGCGTCTGCTGCACTCCGTGCCGAGTCGCTTCCTGGACCGCATCTACTCCGCGTTGAGCGTGCGACCGGCGAGGTGATTCCGGTTCGTGTCCCGGGTCATCGGCGGACTCCGACCTCCATCGCGGCCAACGGTCGTCCCGTGGCGCGTGGGATGTACGCGGGCACGTCGGTTGGCTGAGCCGGTAGTCCTCGTCCAGAAGCTCGTCGAGCGCTACGGAAAGCTCGAAGCAGCTCGTCGCATCGACCTGCGCGTCGAGCCCGGCGAGATCTTCGGCTTCCTCGGCCCCAACGGCGTCGGAAAGACCACGACGGTCGCATCCTCGCCATGCTCCTGCGGCTGACCAGCAGCGAGGCGCTCGCGGCCGGCCTCGGAGCGCGGCGTCCCCCTGACGAGCCCGATCGCACGTCCTCCGGCGGGGGCCTCAGGGCGTGGCCGTCTCCCTGACGAGTCCGACCGGCGTGTCCTGGTGCGGCCGCGCGCCGCGGCGCATCCCAACGCTCACCACGGCGGCCACGCTGCAGAGCGCGGCGGCCGCGATCCACGCGGCGGTGTACGTGCCCGTTGTATCGCGGATGTAGCCCGCGCCGAAGGCCGCGGCCGCGGCACCGATCTGGTGCGAGGCGTAGATCCAGCCGAACACCACCGCGCCGCTCGCGCCGAACGCCTGCCGGCTGAGCGCGATCGTTGGCGGGACCGTCGCGACCCAGTCGAGGCCGTAGAGGACGACGAACGCGACGAAGCTCGGCTGGACAGTCGCGGACAGCAGCGCTGGCAGCAGAAGCAACGAGAGGCCCCGGAAACCGTAGTAGCCGCCGAGGAGCAGCCGCGGGTCGACGCGGTCGGTGAGCCAGCCGGAGGCGATGGTGCCGACGACGTCGAAGACGCCGACGAGCGCGAGGAGGCCCGCGGCCGTCGTCTCGGGCATGCCGTGGTCGTGTGCCGACGGGATGAAGTGCGTACCGATCAGCCCGTTGGTCGTCGCCCCGCAGATCGCGAACCCGACTGCGAGCGCCCAGAAGGTGCGCGAGCGACTCGCGGAAACGAGAGCGTCGATCGCCCGCCTCGCGGAATTGCTTCCCCGCCGCGGCGCATCCGAGACCGGCGCAGGCTGGACGTCGCCGAGCGGCGCGACGTACCCGTACGGCCGCACGCCGAGGTCGGCGGGCGAGTTCCGCAGCCAGCGCAGCACCATGACCATCGAGAGCAGCGCTCCACCCGCGACGAGCAGCGACGCGGCTCGCCACCCCGAGCGCTCAGCGAGCGCCGCCATCGACGGGAGGAAGATCAGCTGGCCGGCGGCGCTGCCCGCGGTGAGGATGCCGGAGACGAGGCCGCGCCGCCGCACGAACCAGGTCTGCGTGATGACGGCGGCGAACACGAGCGCCATCGAACCGGTGCCGAGGCCGACCAGCACGCCCCAGGTCAGCACGATCTGCCACGGCGCGGCGACGAAGATGCTGAGCGCCGCTCCGGCCGCGACGAGGACGAGCGCCGACGAAGTGACGCGGCGAACGCCGAACCGCTCCATGAGAGCGGCGGCGAACGGTGCGGTCAGTCCGAAGAGGACGAGGTTGACCGCGACGGCGGTCGACAGGACCGTCCGCGACCACCCGAACTCTTCCTGGATCGGCACGATCATGACGCTCGGCGCCGAGCGGAAACCCGCCGCACCCACGAGCGCGAGGAAGGCGACGCCGGCCACGATCCACGCCGGGTGGACACGGCGCACGGTCGCCGGCATCGCGGCGCTCAACCCGACGTCACGTCGCGGGTGCGGAAGCGCCAGAGCGCGACGGCGAGGAGCAAGACCGTCCATCCGACCAGCACGAGCGCCGCGTGGCCCGCCTCGGGCAGTACCGCGGCCTGTCCGCCCGGGGGAGCCGGCGCTCCCGCCGCCGCGGATGAGAGCCGGTTGATGGCGCCCACGTTGCGGGACAGCCCGTAGTCGGCGAACGCGGTGAAGTCGCGGTTGAACTGCACGAGGAGCGTCGTGACGATCCCCTCGGCGAAGTACACCACCAGCCCGATCGCGATCCCGGCTCCCGCCGACTTCGACCAGACGGCGATGAACGCCGCGAGCGCGATGTACGGCAGAAAGGTGAAGATCGTCCGCCCTGATGCGAGCGCGAGCTGCGAGGCGTAGTCATCAGGCAACGTGCGGTCGAGGGAACCGATCGACGACACGATCTCGCTGCCCGCGACCGCGGCCAGGACGCCGAGCATCGTGAACAGGATCGCGTAGAGGATCATCGTCACGTACTTGGCGGCGAGGAATCGCACGCGACCGGTGCCGAGCGCGAGAACCGCGCGAAGCGTGCCCCAGTTGAACTCGTTGCCGAAGACGCTCGCAGTGAGCACGATCAACAGCACGCTGCCCAGGCCATCGACGACGCCGAGCCCGAAGTTCGCGACCTGGCCCGGACGGAGGCTCGCGAGCGCCTGGTCGAACTGTGCCGTGCCGCCCGGTGGACTCGGCGAGGTGCCGCTTCGGAGCGTCGTCAGCTGGGCCTGGACGCTGAAATACACGAGCAGGTAGATGGCCAGGGACGCCGCGATCACCATCAAGAGCAGCACCCACGGCATCCAGCGCCGGCGCAGGCGGAAGAGCTCGCTACGAAGGAGCCGCATCGCCGCCTCCGTCGTCCGTGAGCTCGAGGAACACGTCCTCGAGCGAGCTCTTGCGCGGCACCAGCGCGCTGGGGAACAACCCGGCCCCCGCGAGCGCGCGGCTGAGGTCGGCGCCGCGTGCGGCGTCGAACACCACGTGCAGGCGGCCATCGGCCTCGCGGACCTCGCCAACTCCAGGCACCGCGCGCAGCGCCGCGGCGGCGCGCGCGGGTTCGGCCACCTCGACGTCGAAGTAGCTCGCTCCGTGCGTCACCTCGGCGATCGTGCCGCTCGCGATGAGGCGGCCCTTGTTGACCACGAGCACGCGGTCGCAGATGAGCTCGACCTCGTGCAGAACGTGGCTCGCGAGAAGCACGCCGTGCCCCTCGGTCGCGAGCTCGCGGATGAGCTCCCGGATCTCGCGCTGGCCGGCGGGATCGAGCCCGTTGGCCGGTTCGTCGAGGATCACCAGCGCGGGGTCGCTCAGCAGCGTCGACGCGATGCCGAGGCGCTGCTTCATCCCGAGCGAGTACGTCCGGTACTTGGATCCCGCGCGGTCGGCGAGACCCAGTCGCGCGAGGAGCGGATCCACGCGCGTGTGGGCGTCACCGCCGCGGATGAGCGCCAGCGCGCGCAGGTTGTCGCGTCCCGAGAGGTATGGGTAGAACGCGGGAGTTTCGACGATCGCGCCGGCGGCGGCGAGCGCGTTCTGCCGCGAGTGCCAAACATCGCGTCCCATGACCTCGGCGCGCCCGCTCGTCGGCACGACGAGTCCGAGGATCATGCCGATGGTCGTGCTCTTGCCCGCACCGTTCGGCCCGAGGAGCCCGACGACCTCGCCGCGCCGCACCTCGATGTCGAGCCGGTCGACCGCCGTGAGTTGCCCGAACTTTTTGACGAGGCCGTGCGTCGCGAGGACGATGTCGGCGCTCAGCGGAGTGGGCGCGGCCGGCGCCACGGTCACGACCGCTTCCCCGAGCGGGCGCGCCGCGGGCTCAGGAGCGCGTCCGTCCTATCACGCTCGTAGCGACCTCGTCGGCGGCGGCTTGATCGTCAACTGCGCGGTCACGAGCGCCTTCCGAGCGAGGCGCGAAGGGCCGCGTCCGTGGCCACGTGGACCGCCACGGCTGCGAGCACCTCGGCGCAGACGAGCCCGTTCTCGTGGCCGACGTCGCTCGCGCTCGCATCGCGCATCAGATGCGAATGTCCCGGGATAGGCTCGGAGGCGATCGGGAATCCGATCGCGCTCGTCGGGACGGCCTGGGACACGTTGCCGAGATCGGTCGAGGCGTGCACCAGCTCGTGCCTGCCGGCCGCGATGCCACGCTCCTCGAGCTCTTCGGCGAGAACGGCGGTCAGGACGGGGTCGGCGTTCGTCGGCTGGTACAGGCGCATCTGGTCCGTGATCTCGACCGTCGTCCCGGTCTGGAGCGCGGCGCCCTCGGCGATGTCGGTGAACGTCCGCACCATCTCATCCAGGGTGCCTGGATCCCTCGAGCGCATGCCGAACACCGCTTCGGCGTAGGACGGCACGATGTTGTGCGCGGCGCCGCCGACCGTGATGATGCCATGGACGCGCGCGTCGCTCGGAAGGTGCTGGCGCCAACCATCGACGCCTAGGAAGAGGCGGATGACGGCGTTGAGGGCATTCCTGCCCTTCTCCGGCGACTCGGCGGCGTGGCTCGCGAGGCCGTGGAAGCCGATGCGCTTGGACACGATGCCCAGCGTCGTCGATCCGGCCTCCCAGGCGTTCCCTCCCGGATGGGATGACAGGACGGCGATGGCGGGCGCGAAGATCCCGGCGTCGAGCAGGTCGAGCTTGCCGCCGCCGTCCTCCTCGGCGGGCGTACCGATGATCTCGACGCCGACCTGAAGCCGGTCCGCGGCCTCGGCGGCGATCAGGAACGCGCCGACATTGCTCATAGCGATGAGGTTGTGGCCGCAGCCGTGGCCGACGTCGGGCAGCGCGTCGTACTCGGCCAGCAGCGCGACCGACGCGCCCGGGGGCCCGACGCGCGCACGGAAGGCCGTGGCCAGTCCGCCGACGCTGCGCTCCACCTGGTGGCCGTGGCGCTCGAGGAGGGCAGCGATGCGGCCGACCGCGCGATGCTCGTGGTGCGCGAGCTCGGGGTCGGAGTGGATCTCGCGCGAGAGGGCCACCAACTCCTCGCGGAGCGCTGCGGTCACCGGCACTGCGGTCAGGCTAGCGGACCGCGACGCCGCCCGCCGTGATTTCTATTCGACCTTGAACGCGACGTGCATGCCGAGCTGGTAGTGGCCCGCGACGTTGCAGATGAGCACGTACTTCCCCGCAGGCAGATCGACGCTGAGGGTCCGCAGCGCCCCGGCCGGAATGTTCTCCATCGCGCCGATCTTCCCGTCCTCCTTCGCCATCGCCTTGGCGCTGTCGATCGGCAGCTTGTCCTCATCGACGTCCGTCTTGATGACCTTCAGCTCGTGGAGCATCGCGGCGGTGTTACGGATCTGGAAGTCGACCTTGCCCGCCTTCGCCGTCGCGACGCTCGGCTTCACCTTGAAGTCCGAGAGCTCGACCGTCACGGCGGTCCCGCCGCTCCCCGCGCTGCCGCCGGAGGCGCCAGGAGATGCGCCGCCGCAGGCGGCCAATAGGACGGTCAACAGGACGATGACGCTGGTGAAATTTCTCATGTAGACGAGCCTAGCACCTTTTACTACACGCGCGTAGTAGACGCTCTGGGGCGAAGTGACCCGATCGATCGTCGCCGGCACGCTCGTCTGGCGGGAACGCCGCGCGTTCTGAGTCCATCGACTGGAACTTTCTGGCCAGGCCCCCGTGTGCCGTGCGGCCCAAGCGGTGCGGAGCGCCGAGGACGTCTGTCCGAAACCTCGCGGTCAACCCGGGACCGGTCCGGCGGGCCGCGTCTCAGCGCGCCTCGCGCATGCGCTGTGCCTCCTCCTCGGAGCGGAGCCAGAGGAAGAACGCGAACGACGCGGCGACCAGGAAGATGACGTCGCCCGGCACCCACATGATGGCGCCGCCCAGCCGCTGGTCGGTCACGGCCGCGAGCCCGAAGGCTTCCGGACGGCCCTCGTAGTGCGCGTAGAGCAGGCGGCTCGAGAACGCGAGCAGCCCACCGAGGATCGTGTTCTGCGCCGCGCCGGCGAGTAGCAGGTACACGATCCGCGCGGCATACGGCAGGGGCGATCTGAATGGCTCGGGGTCGATGACGCAGCTCCAGAACAGCAGCGCCGATGCGAGGAAATAGAGGTGCTCCACGACGTGCAGCGCGTAGTTTTCGACGGCCGCGTCGTAGAGCGTCGGGATGTGCCAGAAGTACAGCCCGACGACGTACAGCCCGCCGGCCACCAGTGGGCGACGCGCGAGATGGAGGAGCCAGCGCAGCGCGCGGCTCGAGGCGATCGGTCGGAGCAGGTGGCGCCGGACGCTCATGGGCAGGCTCTGGGCGAGCGGGCGGACGGGCGCGCCGAGCAGGAGGAGCGGCGCGGCGACGACGGTCAGGAGCATGTGCTGGACCATGTGCACGCTGAACAGCTCGGTCACGAGCCGGTCGATCGGCGACGCGAGCGCCGCGAGGATCGCGACCAGCCCGAGCGCGAAGCAAACGGAGCGCCACGCCGGCCACGCTCTGCTCATGACGGCGACGCCGCGACCGTATAGGAGGGCGAAGAGGACGGCCCACACAGCCGGGATCGCGGGAGTCGGGTCCACGTCCGCTAGATGCGGAGCGTCGTGTCGACCATGATCGCGACGAACAGCAACGTGAGATACAGCAGCGAGTACAGGTACAGCGAGCGGGCGATCCCACGGCGACGCTCCTCTGCGCTGCGCACGAGCCGGACCGCGTAGGCCACGAAGACGATCCCGAGCGCGAACGCGGCCAGCAGGTAAAGCAGGCCCACAGCACCCGTGAGGAACAGCAGCACGGTGAGCGGGATCAGGCTGGCGGCGTACAGCAGGATCCCCCACGCCGTGTCGCGTTCGCCACGGACGACCGGCAGCATCGGCACGCCCGCGCGGCCGTAGTCGTCGCGGATCAGTAGCGCGAGCGCCCAGAAATGCGCGGGCGTCCAGAAGAAGACGATCGCGAAGAGGTACCACGCCGGCAGGTCGAGCGAACCGGCGACGGCGGCCCAGCCGACCAGTGGGGGGATCGCGCCGGCGGCGCCGCCGATCACGATGTTCTGGACCGTCGCGCGCTTGAGCCAGAGCGTGTACACGAAAATGTAGAAGAGGGTCCCCGCGATGGCGAGCGCTGCGGCGAGCAGGTTCGCGCCCAGCGCGAGGACCGCGAAGCCGACGGCGTTGAGGACGATGCCGAGGACGACCGCGGCGCGCGCCGAGATGCGGTTCGCGGGCAGGGGCCGGCGTCGCGTGCGGCGCATGCGCTCGTCGATGTCGCGGTCGAAGAAGTGGTTCAGGGACGACGCTCCCCCGCTCGCGCAGGCGCCGCCGACGAGCGTCGCGGCGACGAGGTGGAAGGGCGGCACGCCGTGCGCGGCGAGGAACATCCCGCCGAGCGCGGTCACCAGCAGGAGCGACATGATCGCCGGCTTCGTTAGCGCGACAGCCGCGCGCACGGTCGTCGACGCGCCGAGCAGCGAAGGCCGCCACGCCACGATCGCGAGCGCGATGACGGCGCACCAGAGCGCCGACGCCACGGCTGGGTGCGCCCCGAGCGGAAGTGGGGAGAAACCGGTGAGCGGGTTCGCGGCACCGATCGCCACCTGCGCGGCGAACAGCGCGACGACCGCGATGGATAGTGGCCCCGCGCCCGCGACCTCGCGCCGCCGCTGCCATCCCTCCGCCGCGGCGAAGAGGACCACGATCCCGACGACCGCCGCCACGTAGCGGTGCGCCATGTGGACGAACGCCAGGCCTGCGGGAGCCGGCAGGCCGCCATCGCACAGCGGCCACGTCGTGCACGCGGTCGTCGCCCCGTCGCCGCGGACGTAAGCGCCGGATAGCAGGAGCGCGAACGTGCCGCCCGCGGCGGCGAGCGCGAGCCAGCTGAATGTGCTCGGCGGCGCCAGTCCCGGAACGCTGCGCGGCCACCACACGACGATGACCAGGGCCACGAGGTCGGCGAGCAGGAGCTCAGCATTGGCGAGGTGGAGCGTGACCCACGTGTCGGGCAGCTCGAGGACGACGGTGATCGCGCCGAGCACCGCCTGCAGGGCGAACAGCGGGATCGCGAACGCGACGAGCCGCGCGACCGCCCGCTCCCGGCGGTGCGCGCGATATGTCACGACCGCGAGCGTCCCGAGCATCACGGCCGCCGCGAGCGCGAGGAATCGGTGCGTCCACTCGATGCGCGTCGCCGTGTCGAGCGAGGGCAGGAACGCGCCGTGACACAGCGGCCAGTCGGGGCAGCCGAGCCCCGATCCGCTCACGCGCACGACGCCTCCCCACACGACGACGAGGAACGCGGCGGCGAGCGTCCCCGTGACGAGCGCGCGGTAGCGGGTTGAGTAGTGCACTACGTCCGGACGTCGCGCGTCAGTGCGCGACGTCTTCCTTCAGAGGACGGGCGCTGTGCACTACGGGGATGCGCGCGAAGTTGTACGGCGGCGGCGGCGAGGTGGTCGCCCACTCGAGCGTGTCGGCCTCCCACGGGTCGTTCCCCGCCGGCTCGCCCTTGCGGAACGCGATGCTGCGGAAGAAGTTGATGACGAAGACGAGGACGCCGAGAGCGAGGATGTACGAGCCCATCGTCGAGACGAAGTTCAGCGTGCCCCACTCTGGCGATTGTGCGTAGTGGGCGATACGCCGAGGCATGCCATCGATGCCGAGCTGGTGCTGTGGGAAGAACGTGAGGTTGAATCCGACGAAGACGAGCAGGAAGTTGAGGTACCCGAGCGTCTCCGAGAGGAACCGACCTGTCATCTTGGGCATCCAGTAGTACATGGCGGAGAACACGCAGAAGACGGCGCCGCCGAAGAGCACGTAATGGATGTGCGCGACCACGTAGTACGTGTCTGACAGCTGGATGTCGACCGGGACGGAGCCGAGGAACACGCCGGAGATGCCGCCGATGGTGAACGTCGCGATAAATCCGAGGGCGAAGAGCATCGCCGTCTTGAAGCGCAGCGCGCCGCCCCACAGCGTGCCGAGCCAGCTGAAGATCTTCACCCCCGTGGGGACCGCGATGAGCATCGTCGACGCCATGAAGAAGACCTGGAGCGCCTGGTCAACACCAGCGACGAACATGTGGTGGACGAAGACTGAGAACGACAGGAAGCCGATCGCGACGGACGAGTACGCGATCATCTTGTAGCCGAAGATGGGCTTGCGCGAGAAGACGGGGAGCACCTCGCTGATCACCCCGAACCCCGGCAGGATCATGATGTAGACCTCCGGGTGGCCGAAGAACCAGAAGAGGAATTGCCACAGCAGCGGGTCGCTGCCCTCAGAGGTGACGAAGAAGTTCAGCCCCGCGAGCCTGTCGAAGAGCAGCAGCGTCGACGCCACCGTGAGGAATGGCATGGCGAGCACCAGCAGGAACGACGTGACGAGCACGCTCCACGCGAAGAGCGTGATGCGGCCGAAGGTCATGCCCGGTGCGCGCAGCGAGAAGATCGTGACGATCATGTTCAGCGAGCCGAAGATCGAGGAGAAGCCCAGCATCGTGAGGCCGAGGATCCAAAGGTCCTGACCGTGGCCGGGCGAGTACTGCGCCGTCGACAGGGGGACGTACGACGTCCAACCGGCGGCCGCGGGACCGACGAGGAAACTCGAGAAGAGCACCACTCCTCCGCCCAGGAGCAGCCAGTACGAAAGCGCGTTGAGCTTCGGGAACGCCATGTCGCGGGCGCCGATCTGAAGCGGAACGATGTAGTTCGCGAACCCCGTCCACACGGGCACTACGAACAGGAAGATCATCGTCGTCCCGTGCATCGTGAAGACCTGGTTGTACTGGGCGGCGCTGAGCAGCTTTCCGTCGGGGGTCGCGAGCTGCGTCCGCACCAGTAGCGCGAGGAGGCCGCCGGCCAGGAAGAAGAAAAAGGTCGTGTACAGGTACATGATCCCGATCCTCTTGTGGTCGACCGTCGCGACCCATTCGAGGATCCCCGAATAGCGCGGGCGTGCGAGCGGGAACGGGGTGTCTATCGCGGCCATCTGCGTGACCATTCCATCGTGCCGGATGGGGGGTGTCAAACCCCGGCGCCAGCGGTGTGGCCAGGTAGGCGTCAGCTGGTAGTGGCCACCAGCAGCCGGTCGGCCCCTGACATCGCTCCCGAGACCTCGCCCGCACGGCCGTGGAGCTGGCGCACCTCCGCGCTGGCCAGCCCGAACGGGAGCGGGGAGAGCTCACCGTCGACCTGTCGATGCCGCCGAGGTAACTCCCGCCGGCGTCGCAGAGCGCAGCCGTGCGGCGCCGGCCTGGTCACCCGATGCGCGCGGTGCGCAGCCGCAGCGAGTTCGACACGACCGTCACCGATGACAGCGCCATCGCGACCGCTGCCAGGACGGGGGAGAGCAGCAGGCCGGTGAACGGGTACAGCGCCCCGGCAGCCAGGGGGATGAGCGCGACGTTGTATGCGAACGCCCAGAAGAGGTTCTGCCGGATCGTGCCGACGGTGCGGCGTGAGAGCCGCAGCGCGCGCACCACCCCGCGCGGGTCTCCGCCCACGAGGACGATGCCCGCGGCGGCGATGGCCACGTCGGTCCCCCCTCCAATCGCGATGCCGAGGTCGGCGGCGGCCAGGGCCGGCGCGTCGTTGACGCCATCGCCGACCATTGCGACGCGATGGCCCTCTCGCTGCATGGCCGCGATCGCGGCCACCTTGTCATCGGGGCGTAGCTCCGCCCGCACGTCGTCGATACCGAGCCGGCGCGCGATCGCCTCCGCCGTCCGCCTGGCGTCGCCGGAAAGAAGCACGGTCCGCATGCCCATTCCACGCAGCTCGGCGACGGCAACGCCGGAGGCGGCCTTGGCGACATCGGCGAATCCCAGGATTCCGCCGGGTTCGCCGTCGATCGCGACGAGGACCGGCGTCTGTCCCTCGTCCTCGAGGTGCGCGGTCGTGGCCTCCGGCGCGTCGAACCCATGCGCGGAGACGAACGCGCGGTTGCCGATCCACAAGTCGCGCGGGCCGACGTGGGCGTGGACGCCGCCGCCGGCCACGTAGTCGACGTCGGCCGGATCCGCCAGCGCCAGGCCGCGCCCGGTCGCCGCCTCGACGGCGGCCTCGGCCAGCGGGTGCTCGGAGCCGCGCTCCGCGCTGGCTACCAGGCGCAGGAGTTCATCCTCGCCGAAGTTCGCGCACGACAGGACGTGAACGAGGCGCGGACGACCCACCGTCAGGGTGCCGGTCTTGTCGAACGCGACCACGTCGATCGTGCGAGCGGTCTCGAGAGCCGCGGCGCTCCGGATCAGGATCCCTCGGGCCGCTCCACGACCCGTGCCCACCTGGATCGCGGTCGGCGTGGCGAGGCCGAGCGCGCAGGGGCACGCGATGATGAGGACCGCGATGAACGCGGTGAGCGCGTGGGCGAAGGCGGGCGCCGGACCGAGCGCGAGCCATGCCACGAAGGCCGCGGCGGCGATCGCGAACACCACCGGCACGAAGATCGAGGCGACCCTGTCGACGAGCCGCTGGATCGGAGCCTTGGAAGCCTGCGCCTCCTCGACCAGCCGCGTGATCTGCCCGAGCACGCTCTCACGGCCGATACGAGTCACGCGCAGGCGCAGACCGCCTGTCCGGTTGAGCGTGCCGCCGATGACCTCGTCTCCCGCGCTCTTCTCGACCGGGACCGATTCCCCGCTCACGAGTGATTCGTCCACGGCCGACGAACCCGCGACGACGAGTCCGTCCGCCGCGACTACCTCGCCGGGGCGAACGACCACGACGTCGCCGACCGCGAGGGAGCCGATGGGGACGTCCTCCTCCGCCCCGCCGGGCCGCCGCACGCGCGCGCTCTTCGCCCCGAGCGCGAGCAGCGCGCGGATCGCGTCGCCCGTGCGAGCTCTCGCGCGCACCTCGAGATAGCGGCCCGCGAGGACGAGCGCGACGATCGCCGCGGCGGTCTCGTAGTAGAGGTGCGGCTCGACACCGGCCGAGAGGTACAGGCCGGGCGCGAATGTCGCGACCACGGAGGCGCCGTACGCGGCGGTGGTGCCTACGACGATCAGCGTGTTCATGTTCGTGGTGCGGTGGCGCGCCGCTGACCAGGCTGCGCGGTAGAACGGCGCGGCGGCCCACAGTTGGACAGGCGTCGCCAGCGCGAACTGGGCGAACGGCCGCCAGCCGGCGTCGCGGAGCGCAGGCACGACGAGGTCGCCCATCGACAGGACCATCACCGCCGCGGCGAGGGCGGCCGCCGCGATGAGCCGCGTGCGCAGCGCGGCGACGTAGGCCGAGCGGTGCGCTGCTTCGCGGGCGTCGGCCTCCGCCCGCTCCAGCTCGTCCTCGGGAACCGCGAGAGCGCCGTACCCAGCACGCTCCACCGCGCGCACAAGCGAGGGCATCGCCACCCGCGCCGGGTCCAACCGCACCGAGGCGCGCTCGCTCGCCAGGTTCACGTCCGCCGCCTCGACCCCGGGGATCCCGCGCAGGGCTGATTCGACGCTCCATACACAGGAGGCGCAGGTCATGCCGGTGATCGTCAGCTCTCGCCGGCCGCCGGTCACGACGGCCGTCTCAGCTGCGGATCCGGTCGCGCGAACGTCCGGTGCGGGCGCGGTCGCCTGGCTCACGAGATCAGGCGGGCGGATACCCGGCGGCCGCGAGCACCTTGCGGATCACGCGGTCCTCCGCCGAGCCGCGGACGCGAACGGTCTTCGTGGCGGCATCGACGGTGGTCGCCTGAACGCCCTCGACGGGCTCGAGTGCCTCGCCGATGTTCCCGGCGCAGCCGTCGCAGTGGATCGCGGGGACGACGTAGGTGCGCTCCGTGGCCATGTCGATGCCTCCATCTGGGTTTCACCCCTCCCCCACCCGGGGGGGTTATGTCACAGAGGTTACCATGCGGCACCAGTTCTGCGGCCGATCGCGAGAGGAGGTGCGCCATGGCGGATGCGGCATGCACGCACTGCGGCACGGCGATCACGGACACGTCGACGCAGGTCGAGGCGAACAAGAAGCGCTACTGCTGCAAGAACTGCGAGAGGCTGGATTCCGGTCACGCCGACCAGCTCACGAGCACCGGCGAGTGCGGGAACTGTCACGAGCCGATCATCGAACCGAGCACGATGGTCCAGCGCGGGGGCCAAATGTACTGCTGCGGCAACTGCGCCACGGCGTCGGCCGGCACGGCCGCTTAGCCGGCACAGCGGTCGCGTTCGAACGCCCTACGCCTTGGCCTCGCAGCACTGCGATGGCGTCGGACGCCGGGCGATGCGGGCCCCGCAATGTGGCGTACGGGAAGCGCCTTGCGCTCAGCGTGAGGCGCTTGCCCGCAGCGCGCGGGCGACCGCGCGCAGGTAGGCGGCGTCGTCCGGTTCGACGATCCCGTCCCCGACAAACGGTCGTACTGAAGACGCGATGCGTCCGGCCACGCGGGCCCGATCGACAGGAGCGAGCGCCGCCTCGCGTGCGGCGAATTCCCGCACGAGCCGCTGCATCTCGCCCGGCATGCGCCGCAGGTCGATACCGTCAGCCATGCCGAGGGGAGTGAGCGTCCGCAGCC
>JBHEML010000031.1:0-22862 GCA_046262615.1 Candidatus Limnocylindria bacterium
CCTGGGCGCGCGTCGGAGCCGCGAATGACGCGGAGAACCACTGCTGCACGGGGGCGTGGAAGGGTGACACTGGAAGCCCGAGATTACCGCCGGTCGCGCACGCAGGCGCCTGCCGCCGTCGACCAGGTGGACGCGGGCGACGGCAACGCCCGCGCCCTGGGGTTGACGTCCAATCCCGCCGAACGCGCGCTGCTCGAGGAACGTGTCCGCGTGACCGACTGGGTCCGGCTAGGAGGTCGCGGAGCGGCATCCGGGCGTCCGACCACCGCATCCGCATCTGGGGGACATCGCGACGGTCGCCCTGGCGGATCGGCCCCCAGCGTGTACTGATCCCGCGGGCTACGCCGAGACGGGCTGCTCCACCTCGACGCGGTCGCCGATGCGAGCGGGGCCGTCGGCGGCGGCGACCGTGCACAGCGCGCCGCGGCGGCCGACGAGCGACTGCCGGAACGCCTCGCGGTCCTCGACGGCGAGCATCTCGCCGATGTGCGTGCACGGCTCGCAGGGGCCGTTGACCCGCAGCGTGATGCCGCCGATGCGTAGCCGCGCCCCCTCGGGGAGCGCGGTCACGTCGCCGAAACCCTCGATCGTGATCTGCTCCCGGAGGTCCCCGGCTGCCAAGCCGTACGCCTCGAGCGTCGTGCGATCGACGACCAGCACCCCGCGCCTGGGGCGCGTCTCGTGGGAGTCTCCGACCAGCCCGCCCCCAACGGTGCCCTCGACCTCGCCGACCGCGCGCAGTGGCGCGCACTTCGCTTCGTGCAGCTGGAGCGACGCGACGTGTGCGTTCACGGCTTCCTCCGGTGCTGTCGGTTCCGCCTGCGGTGCGCGCGACGCATCGCTTGCCTCGGTGGGATCACAGCCTCGTGGGGCGTGTATCGCGGCGTTCGGATCATCACAGCCTCTTCCGCATCACCGCGTAGCGGCCCGCGTCGCGCACGCGCTCGAAGCCGGCCTTCTCGTACATCGCGAGCGGCCCATGGTAGTTATGCGCCGGCCACGGCATCTCGAATGGCTGCTTCTGCGGCGGGACGATGGGCGGGTATCCCTCCGCGTACTGCAGACCCTCCGCGCGGAATGCCTCGCACGCGGCATCGAGCAGCGCGGTCGCGACACCGCGCCCGCGATGCGACGGCGCGACGACGAAACACATGAGCAGGCCGACCTTGCCGGTGCCGTCGTCGACCTCCGCGAAGCCGCGGAGATTGGCGTACCGGTCCCGCGGCCCCGCATTGAGCCAGCCGACAGCCTTTCCGTCGGCGTAAGCCACGAAGCCCCGCGCGCGTCCCTTCCGAACGAGGTCGATCCTCGCCGCGCGGTGCTCCGCAGCTCCGGTCGCGCCCGCGTCCCAGTCGTCACCGGGCGTCTCGTAGAACATGCAGTAGCAGCCCGCCCAGTGCGGGTTGTCCGAGAACGCGTCGCCGTCGAAGAGGGACAGGAAGGCGGGCAGCGTCTGGTCGTCCAGCGGCCTCACCTCGATCCCGCCGGCGACGCCGCTCGCCTCCATCGTCACGTCCGGAAGTGTCGCAGACTCGCCAGTCCCTCGAGGATCAGGCCCAGCCCGAAGACAGCGCTCACGTCCAGATCTTCGGGCGCTCGAGGCCGCGCGATGACGTCAGCGCGCCGGGGGGCCGCGTAGCCCTCGGTGACCTCACCTTTGTGCGCCGCGAACGCGGCGAGGACTTCGCCCTTCTCCTTCGCCGGGACCTCCTTGAAACCGCGCGCCACGACGGCCTCACGGCGCGTGGCGTTCGGCGGGTCGAGGGAGGGTGCTCGCAGGTGAGGCGGACGAAGGGTGCGGCCGCAGCAAGACATGTCACACCTGCACTCGCGGAGCGCCCGCGTGTCCGCCGAACCGGCGAGCAGCCCGACCGAGGCAACGCGCCGGACGCGACGCTGTTCAGCCGACCTTGGCACGGCTCCGAAGCGAGATACGCGCGCAACTGTGCGACCGCGAGGGCCGCGATGCGAGATCGCGTCACCCTTTGGAACAACGAACAGTCGACCAATATGCTCGGGATATGACGATCCAGCGGATGGACAACGTTCTCATCGTTGTCGACGACCTCGAGGCGGCCAAGTCCTTCTTCATCGAACTAGGCCTCGAGCTCGAAGGCGAGACGCAGGTCGGGGGACCTTCGGTCGGCAGCCTGATCGGGCTCAAGGACGTACGCGCCACGCTCGCGTTGATGCGCACCCCCGACGGCCACGGTCGCATCGAGCTCGACAAGTTCCACACGCCCAACGCGATCAGGTTCGGGCCCGTGGACGCGCCAGTGAACGCGCTTGGCATCCGTCGGATCATGTTCGCGGTCGAAGACATCGACGCTGTCCTCGCGCGCCTGCTCGCCCACGGCGGCGAGCTGATAGGCGAGGTCGTGCAGTACGAGGACACGTATCGGCTTGCCTACATCCGCGGACCCGAAGGCATCATCGTCGGACTGAGCGAGCAGCTCGGATCCGGTTCATCGCCCTGACGTGGCCACTCGGTAACGCGTCCACATCGGTGCCGGACTGGTGACGACCGAGAGGCCCGACGTACCCCGCGCGTCGCGTCGGGCGATCGGGGGGAGGGGCTCGCAGTCAAACAGCGAAGGGTCGGCCCGGAGGATTAGCGCGGTGAGCCCCCTACCGCGCGTCGCGTCCGGCGGGTCGAGGGAGGGGGCTCGCAGGTGAGGCGGCGAAGGGTGCGGCCGCGGCAAGACAAGGCCACCAGCACTCGCGGAGCGCCCGAGCGGAGCCGGCGCCCACTACCGCGGCTCGGAAGCGAGGTACGCGCGCAACTGCGCGACCGCGAGGCCGCGATGCGAGATCGCATCCTTCTCATCCCCACTGAGCTCGCCCATCGTCCGGCCGTCGCCCGCGACGACGAACAGCGGGTCGTACCCGAAACCACCGGAGCCGCGGGGCGCCATGGCGATCTCTCCCCGCACCTCGCCGTCGAACGTCTGGATCCTCCCGTCGGGGTACGCCAGTGCCGTCACGCAGACGAAGCGCGCGGCGCGGTCCTCGCGGCCGTCGAGGAGCGCCAGGAGATGCGCGTTGCGCTGCTCAGCTGTGGCCTCCTCGCCGATGAACCTCCTGCTGTGCACGCCCGGGGCTCCTCCAAGCGCCTCGACCTCGAGTCCGGCGTCGTCGGCCACCGTCGCCATGCGGGTCTCCCGCGCGTACGAGAGCGCCTTGTCACGCGCGTTCTCGGCGAACGTCGGGGCGTCCTCCGGCGGCTCGGGCGGCCGGGAGGACAACTGGTCGAGCGAGCAGAGCTCAAGGTCGAGACCTCCGAGCATCCGCCGGTACTCGGCCACCTTCCCCGCATTGGTCGACGCGATGAGGAGCTGGATCGTCAGCGGTCGCAGCGCCTGCCGGGGTCGCGCTCGGGCGTGCTCACGCGAGCGCGGCCCGCTGCGCGGCGACCAGCTGCTGTATGCCTTCCATCGCGAGCTCGAGCACGGTGTCGAAGTCGGCGCGGGAGAAGGGCCGGCCCTCGGCGGTTCCCTGCACCTCGATGAGCTCGCCGTCGGAGGTCGCGACGACGTTCACGTCCGCGTCGGCGATCGAATCCTCCGCGTAGGCGAGATCGAGCAGCAGCTCCCCGCCGACGAATCCGGCCGAGACGGCCGCGACGTTCTTCTGGAGCGGCGACCGCTTCATCGCACGCAGCGCGTGCGCGAGCGCGACGTAGCCGCCGGTGATCGCCGCGGTGCGCGTGCCGCCGTCGGCCTGGATGACCTCGCAATCGACCGTCACGCTCCGCGGGCCGAGGGCGCGCAGGTCGACCGCCGCCCGCAGCGCGCGGCCGACAAGCCGCTGGATCTCGAAGGTGCGGCCGCCCGGACGCCCGGCGATGCTCTCGCGCTGGCTGCGCTCGGGCGTGCTGCGCGGCAGCATCGCGTATTCCGCGGTGACCCAGCCGCGGTCCTTGCCCTCGAGGAACCGCGGGAGCTTGTCCTCCACGGTCGCGAGGCACAGGACGACCGTGTCGCCGAACGCCACGCGCGCCGATCCCTCGGCGAACTTCGAGACCCCAACGTCGATGGTCACGGGCCGCAGGGCGCGCGCGGCACGGCCGTCAGGGCGCTGATACGTCACGCCGTGCCGGACCAGAGCGCGGCGAGCTCGTCTTCACCATATGACTCGACGGCGCGTCCCGCCTCCCGCGCGACCTGTTCGAGAAGGCGGACGCGCTCGGAGAACCGCGCGTTCGCGCCACGGAGCGCGCGTTCCGCGTCGAACCCCTTCTCGCGGGCGTCCGCGACAACGTCGAAGAGCAGGTCGCCGAGGAGTGTCTCCTCGTCCACATCCAGGGCCAGGTCGATCCGTGGCGGGTTGACGTGGACGCGGGCGGCGCGCTCGAGGAGACGCTCCGCGGCGAACAGCGCCGGCAGCGAGCGCGGGACGCCGTCGAGGACGGACCGGCCAGAGCCATCGTCGCGGCGCTCGTCGCGCTTGATGCGCTCCCACTGCGCGAGCAGGTCGCCGCCCGGGATCACCGTGCCAGCGAAGACGTGGGGGTGACGACGGATGAGCTTGTCGGCGGCGATCGTCGCGACGGCGGCGAGGTCGAACGCGCCGGATTCGCTCGCGAGCTGCGCGTGGATCACGACCTGGAAGAGCAGATCGCCCAGCTCGGCCAGCAGCTCCGCCATGTCGCCGCTGTCGATCGCCTCGGCGACCTCGAAGGCTTCCTCGATCAGGCTCGGACGAAGCGACGAATGCGACTGCCCGCGGTCCCACGGGCAGCCGTCGGGCGCGCGCAGCCGCGCGGCCACCGCGGCCAGACGTTCGACGGCGTCGCCGGCACCGGCCGGCGGCCCGGTCTCAACCGAACTCGAGACCGGGGACCAGCTTCTGGACGCCGTGGTCGAGCTTCTGCTTCTCGAGCCAGTACGCGTACGCGTTGTCCTTGATCTTTTGCTTCTGGGCGTCGTCGATCGCGCGCGCGGGGTCCTTCTCGAGCACCTTGTAGATGGTGGTCTGCGTACGGCTGGAGTGCTGCGGCCCGCGCTGGCCAGCCTCGAGTGTGAAGAGCTCCTTCTCGGCCGCGAGGTCCGTGAGCATCCCGTGGGCCAGCCAGCCGAGGTCGCCGCCGGTCTCCTTGGTCGTCGCATCGTCGGAGTACTGCTTGGCGACCTCGGCGAAATCGGTGCCCTTCTCCAGCTCCGCGTTCACCGTGGACAGCTTCTTCAGCGCGTTGCTGAACGTTGTGAAGTCCTGCGGCGACGGCGGCGGAGTATTGACGACGATCTCTGCCACATGGACCTGCACGGTCGGAGAGGCGATCGCGGCATCCTGCGCCCGCTTCGTGAACTCGTCCTGGAGAAGCTCGTCCCGGACGTGGGCCTTCACGTCGGCGACGCCGAAGCCGGCCGTGCGCAGCCTCGCGAACAGATCGCTGTTCTCTGGCGCGCGCTTCTCCTCGAGCTGGATCACGTGGTAACCGAACTGGGACTTCACCGGGTCGGAGACCTGACCTATGGCGAGCGCGTTCACGCCGTCCTCGAATTCCTTGACGAATTGCCCGTGGCCGGCGAAGCCGAGCTCGCCACCCCGGTCCTTCGAGCCAGGATCGTCGGAGCTCTCCTTGGCGAGCTTGTTCCAGAGATCCTGATCCATCGGCGCCGCCTGCAACTGCTTGGCGAGGTCCTGGGCCTTGGCCAGCGCAGCCTTGTCAGCCGCGTCCGCGTCGGTCGCGTCCTTGGCCGGGATCACGAGCACGTGCCGCGTGCGGAACTGCGTGAGATCGCGAGTGTATCGGTCGTCGATGGCCCCCGCGCTGGTACGTACACCCTCGGCCCTCGCTGCGCGGTCGAGGAGGACGTGGGAGACGACGGCCTCGAGCGCGACACCGTCGTACTGCGCCTTCTGCTGCGTGATCTGAGGATCGTTCTCGGACCCCACCGGGACCCCGAAGTCGACGTAGAACTTCGTGAGCTGGTACTTCAGCTCACGCTTGTAGTCGCGCATCGGGACGACGCGGCCGTCAACGCGGGCCGCCGGCGTCAGGTTGTCCTTGTAGTAGTTGGTGGCGGCCGCCCAGGCCACGAGGCTCACGGAAAAGAACAGGATCGCCGAGAAGGCGACCACGATGATCGTCTGCTGACGGCGTTCCCGTTGCCAGCGAGCGCTGCGCTGCCGCCGGGTCAGTCGGGGGAGCGGGATGCGGCGTGCCAAAGGCGACTCAATGTTAGCGCGCGAGGGACGCGCGCCAGGCCGCGTACGCGTCGGCGAGGGGCACGCCCGCGCCGCGCGCGAACGTCTCGGTGAACGGCGCGCTCGTGCCGAGCTCCCACACGGCGATCGGAGCGCGCGGCCCATACGTCGCGGCGACGAACCGGACGAACGACGACGCCTGCGCGTACGCCGCGAAGAATTCGTTCGCGTCCGCCGGCCCGCGGACGAGGTGGTCGAGGTCCCAGACGCCACCCGCCGCGACGATGCGGTCCAGCTGCGCCTGGCGGCGGTCGTCCGTGAGCCACAGCGGTATGCCCTCGACGAGCACGAAGGGCCCGTCGCCGCGCATGAAAAGCAGGACGTGGGACAACTCGTGCGTCACCACGATGCGCGACCAGTCCGAGCCGGCGCCGGTCGAGACGATCATCGACGACGAGGTGAGGAAGTGGATCTCAGGCGAGGTGACGTACGCCGAGGCGAGCGGCGCCACCCCGCGACCGGCCACGGGATCGCAGTGGACGACGATGCGCGCCGCCGGCCGGTACGGCTCCCCAAGTCGTGCGACCAGGCTGGTGAGCGCGTCCTCGAGGAGCCCGGACGCGGCCGCCGCCTGCCGTTCGTCGAGCGGGTACGCGCGGACATCGAAGTGCTCGCTCGGCGCGACGGTGACCTGGCCGAGCGAGGCGGCGGCGGGCTCGGTCAGCAGAAGCCGCCCTTCGACCGTGGCGGCGAAATAGCGGATCGGGCGGATGCGGCCCTGGTCGTCGAGCTCCGTGACGTCGAGCTCCGCCAGCTGGCCGGCCGCGGCGAGGGCCTGGAAGCGGCGCTCGGGCGCGGCCATGTGCTGCTTCGAGATCACGTCGGCGACCGCGAGCTCGCGGTCGCGGAGATCCTGCGGCGCGTCCGGCGCGATCAGCGCGTTCATACGCGAGGCGTCCCCCGAGCGCTGAGCGGCGTCGCGGTCCGCGAGGAGTCCGAGGAACGCGGTCGCCGCCGGTGGCAGCGTGGGCGACGGCGAGGGCGTGACCGTGGGCGGCGCGGTGAACGGCGTTGCCGACGGCGCGGCGATGGGCGGCGCGGCGGTGCAGGCGGTCAGGGCGAGGCAGGCGGCCGCCGCGAAGCCGAATGCCGTCCGCAGCGCGCGGCTGGGCCGCGTAGAGATGTCAGCGGCGCGTGACATGACGGGTTCTCGATCCACGGCGCAGCGAGACGCCTCGCTTCGGCGCACGACCACGGATGTGACCGCGCCTTCGCTCACGCGACCGCCAGGTTCACCCGACCGCGCGATACACGTCCAGCGTGCGCGCGGCCGCACGATCCCACGAGAAGAGCGCCGCCCGAGAGGCAGCGCGTGCGCGAAGGCGATCGGCAAGCGCGGGGTCGGCGAGGAACGCGACCAGAGCCTCGGCGAGCGCTCCGGGCGTGGCCGGCTCCACGAGCAGCCCCGCGTCCCCGACGACCTCGGCGACCGCGCCCGCCCGGTAGCCCACGACGGGCGTTCCGGCGGCGAGGGACTCGAGCGGGGTGAGCCCGAAGCCTTCCAGCAGCGCGGCGTGCAGGAGGCACTCCGCACCCGCGTAGAGCGCGGCCAGCGTCGCCTCGTCCACCTCGTCCGTCACGACGATGCGTTCGCGCGGAGCCCGCGTGCGCTCCAGCGCCTGGCGCAGGAACGACGCGAGCTTACCGAGCCGGCCCACGATCACGAGGCGCAGGTCGGGCTCGGTGGCGGCGGCCGCGCCGAACGCCCGCAGGAGCTCGTCCATGTTCTTGCGCGGGTCGAACTGCCCCACGTACACGACGTAGCGGCCCTCCACGCCGAACCGCTCGCGAGCGACGCGACGTCCCGCCTCGCGGCCGGGCGGGCGGAAGTCCGCGTCCACGGCCTCGGCGATGACGTGTACGCGCTCCTCCGGGATCCCGAGCCGTGCGATCACATCGGCTTTGGTGTGCGCCGAGACGGCGATGATCGCGTCGGCGAAGCGCGCGAGCGCGTACTGCCACACGTGCCCGACCCGCGCGTGCGGCAGCCGCAGGTAGTGCTCGGGCCAGTGCATCGGAGCGAGGTCGTGGATCGTGAGCACCGCGCGCGTCTTCCAGCGCGCCAGAGGCAGGCCGAGCTGCACCGAGTGGAAGACCTGGGCGCCGGTACCGAGCAGCTCCGCCGAGAGCAGGAAGGGATCGAGCGCGAGCATTGACAGCTCCGGGCGACGGAGCCGAAAGGTGCGACGGTCGCGGTGCGGGGGCGCGTGGACGGGGCCCGGGGACGGGAAGTTCGCGAGCCGGAGCAGGGTCCAGTCGATGTCGGTCGGGCCCTGCCGGGCGAATGCGGCGAGCAGGTTGCGCGAGTAACGGCCGATCCCGCGTGACCGGCTCTGCGTCTGAAGGTGACGCGCGTCGAAGACCACCCGCACGTCCGTACAGTACGGGCGGGGCACGCGTCGCGAAGCATCGCCAGACCTGCGCGCATTCGTCAGAAAGCGTTCTCTGGGGCGTGATGCGAGCCGCCGCCGCGACGAGCCAGCGCATGTGTCGCGCGTCGTCCGTGTACACGATCCCGCCGATCCGTCCACTGATGCGCGGTCAGGCGATGCTGACCCGCACCGGGCGCGAGGCGTTGTTCGCGTATCCGAGGGCGTTCCACCGCGCGGCCTGGGGCTGCGCGCCATCGGCGTCCCGGGCGCGCGCCAGCAGCGCGTGGTCGCCTGGCGCAGCCGGACGCCACGCGAATTCCCACGAGCGCCAGGCGTACGGCGAGATGCCGCTGCCAAGCGTCGCCCCAGACCAGCTCGCGCCGGCGTCGGCGCTTACCTCCACCGCCTCGAGCGCCGAGCGGCCAGTCCAGGCATAGCCGCGGACCATGACCGCGCCAGGCGCCATCCGCGCGCCGTCCGAAGGCGACGTGATGACCGCGCGCGGCTCCACGCGGCGCAGCGGCGATCCGTCGACGACGTACCGCTCGGCTTGGAAGTAGCCGCCGAACGGCGTCGCGATCGCGGTGATCCGCGCGAGCCACTTCACCGACGCGACGCCGTACCAGCCGGGGACCACGAGCCGCAGCGGCGCCCCGTGGTGCGCAGTCAGCTCCTCGCCGTTCATCGCGTACGCGAGCAGCGCGTCGCCGTGCAGCGCCTCACCCGCCGGGAGCGATCGCTCGAAGGCGATCTCGCGGCCGGCGACGGTCCCGCGGTCGGCGCCCGTGAATCGCACCTCCGTGGCCTCCGGCGATACACCGGCCCGCTCCATCACGGCGGCGAGCGGGACACCCGTCCACTCCGCGGTCCCAACCGCCCCGATGCCCCACTGCTCGCCGGGGACGGGAGGTTCGAGGTACGAGCGCCCGTTGCCGGCGCACTCGAGCGTCACGAACAGCGAGCGTTCGGGCAGCGCGCGCAGCTGCGCCCAAGTGAGCGTCGAAGGCCGATCCACGAGCCCGTCGACCTCGAGGCGGTCGGGCGGTGCGGGAAGCGCGAAGTGGTCGCGGACGTAGTGCCGGGGGACCGGCGTAACCAAGCCCACCTGCCGCTCGAGCCGGGTCTCGGCGTTGAACGGCTCGGCGCTCACGACCAGCAGGTCGCTGTCAGGTGCGGCCACCGCCGGCTACGCCTGACCCAGCTCCTCGCGGAGGGAGTCGATCACGTGGCTCTGCTCGTCGTCGGTCATCGACGCGTACAGCGGGATGAGCATCGTGACGCGCGTCGCCTCTTCGGTGACGGGCAGGCTCTGTGGCCCGTTGCGATCGACGTACGTCTTCTCGAGGTGCGACGCCATGACCCCGCGCCGCGTCGCGATACCGCGCTGGAGAAGGTTCGTCATCAGCACTTCGCGGTCGAGCCGGCACTCGCTGTTCAAGCGAACGCAGTAGGACTGGTACGTGTGCTCCGCGTACGGCGGCACGAACGGGACGTCGATCCCCCGGATCTCGGCGAGCTCGCGGTCGTAGCGGTGCGCCCGCCGCACGCGCGCGTCCAGCAACTGATCAAGCCGCCGGAGCTGCACGAGACCGATCGATGCCTGGATGTCGGTCATGCGGTAGTTGAAGCCGAGCTCGTTGTATTCCTCGATGATCACGCGGTCGGCCTTGTGCCGGTCCAGGTCGGACACGCTCATGCCATGAGCGCGGAGCCTGCGGGCGCGATCGGCGAGCTCCTCGTCGTCGGTCGTGATCATCCCGCCCTCACCGGTGGTGATCACCTTGCGCGGATGGAAGCTGAAGACCGTCTGGTGGGCGTTCGAGCCGACCTTTCGTCCCTTGTAGGTCGCGCCGATGGCGGGAGCGGCATCCTCGACGACGTCGATCCCGCGACGTCTGCCGATCTCATTCACGGCGTCGATATCGCACGACAATCCGATCTGGTCGACGGGCATGATCGCCTTCGTCCGCTTGGTGATGCGGTGCTCGATGTCGCCCGGGTCGATGTTGTACGTGCGCGGGTCGATCTCCGCGAAGATCACCTTCGCGCCGGTGTAGAGGATGGCGTTCGCCGACGCGATGAACGTGAACGAGGGGACGATGACCTCGTCGCCGGGACCCACGCCGATCGACGCGAGCGCCAGGTGCAGCCCGGTCGTGCATGACGTGGTCGCCACGCCGTTCTTGGCGCCGCAGTAGGCGGCGACGGCCTTCTCGAACTCGGCGACCTTCGGGCCCTGCGTCACCCAGCCGCTCTTGATCGACTCGAAGGGCGCCCGCGCCTCCTCTTCCCCGAGGGAGGGCTTGGTGATCGGAACGCTGAGCTTCTTCCTGGTCTCGGTGGCCACGTCTACCTCTTTCCGCCGCCGTACACGTGTCGCGGCTCGCGCAGTTGGAATGTCGAAGGTGGGATCCGCTCCATCGTCGCTGCTCCGGAACGAAGTGTCACGCGGCCAGCGTCACGCGGCCAGCGCCGCGCGGCGCCATTCGATGAGCCGGCGAACGCCGTCCTCGAGCTCGGTCTGGGCGCGGAAACCGAGGACGTGCTGCGCCCGGCGTGGATCGCCGAAGCGGCGCGCAGGGAGGGCGCCCGCCGGCTGCTCCCTGAATTCCATCCCGGCGCGGCTGCCGGTGATCCGCAACAACAATTCGGCGAGGTCGCGCATGCGGGTCTCGCTGCCGCTGCACACGTTAACGACCACGTCGGCGACCGCGACCTCGCACGCGAGCAGGTTCGCGCGCGCGACATCGGACACGTAGACGAAGTCGGCCGACGCCGAACCGTCACCGAACAGCGTGAGCGGCTTTCCGCTGTCGATGAGGTCGAGCCACCGGACCATCACCTCGACGAAGCGCGAACGGATGTCCATGCGGGGCCCGTAGATGTTGAAGTAGCGGAGCGTCACCGTCGGCACGGCGTGCAGGTGCGCGAAGGCGCGGGCCATCTGCTCGTTGGCGACCTTCGCAGCGGCGTACACCTGCGTGCCCGCGAGCACGTGGTCCTCGTCCAGAGGCAGATGTCGTGGCTCGCCGTAGACGACCGCGCTGGACGCGAGCACGAGCCGCGAGACCTTGGCTGCGGCCGCGGCCTCGAGGACGTTGTAGGTGCCCTCGACCATGACCTCCTGGCAATCGCGCGGCGCCTCCTGGCAGCGGGTCCAGCGCAGCGCCGCCTGATGGAGGACGACGTCTGCGCCGTCGATGGCCGCCGCTACAGCGGCACGGTCGCGAATGTCCATCTCGACGAGGTGCGCCTTTCCCGTTGCGATGGCGCCCGAGAGGTTCTCCGGGACCCCGCGGACGAGCGCGTCGATCGCCACCACCTCCCGCGCACCCGCGGCGATGGCCGCGTCGACGATGTGGGAGCCGACGTTGCCGGCCCCGCCGGTGACCACGACGCGGGCGCCGTCGAGCGCGGTCAGACGAACGTCTCCTTGCGCGAGCGGATGACGCGGGCCGGCACCCCAGCCACGATCGTGAACGGCGCTACGTCCCGCGTCACGACCGCACCGGCTCCGACGATGGCGCCCTCGCCCACGGTCACGCCGGGCAGCAAGACCGCGTTCACGCCGATATCAGCGCCGTCACCGACCCGCACCGGCTTGATGACCAGGTCCGTCTGGATGATCGGCACATCCACGGGGTCGCCCGTGTGCTCGCTCCCGAGGACCTTTGCCCCGGGCCCCCAGCCCACGTACGCGCCGAGGTGCATGTCGCGGCAATCGAAGTACGACTGCGGACCGATCCACGTGTGGGCCCCGATGACGCAGCGCCCGTCGTGCCGGCCCTGGAGGAAGCTCTGGTTGCCGATGAACACCGCGTCGCCGATCTCGAACGTCTGCGGATGCAGCACGAGGACCCCGACCCCCACGCGCACGCCATCGCCGAACGACCGGCACAGCGCGCGCAGCGCGACCCGGCGCGCCCTCGCGCCGGCGGGGCTGTCGGTGTACGCGGCAGCCGCGTAACGCTCGACGAGCGCCTCGCCGGTCTCGTTCTCGCGCAGCCGCGCCGCCTCCGTCGTCTCGTCCGCGGGATCGGCGACGACGGTCCGCACGCCGTGGACCGCCTTCACCACGCGGCCGGCGTCGTCTCTCAACGCTTCATGAACTGGCGGATGGCGTCCGCGACCCGCGACACGCTGTCGTCGCTCAGCTCCGCGTACATCGGGATCGAGAGCACTTCGCTCGCGATGCGCTCGGTCACGGGCAGGTCGCCCTTGCGGTAACCGAGGAACTCCGCGGACTGCTGGAGGTGGATGGGCACCGGGTAGTGGATCTGCGTGCCGATGCCGATATCAGCGAGATGCGCGCGCAGGGCGTCCCGCTCTTTCGCCGGGAGGCGGATCGGGTACACGTAGAAGACGTGGCGCCGGGGCTCCTCGGGCAGCTCCGGTGTCGTCACGCCGGAGTCCGCGAGCTGTTCGCTGTACGCGCGGGCGATCTGGCGCCGCCGATCGTTCCAACCTTCGAGCCGTGGGAGCTTGACTCGGAGGATCGCCGCCTGGATCTCGTCGAGACGCGCGTTGTATCCGACGACCGGGTGGTAGTACCGCGTCGACTGTCCGTGCTCGCGCAGCGCGCGAAGCTCTTCGGCGAGCGTGTCGTCGTCCGTCGTGATGCTGCCGGCCTCGCCGTACGCACCCAGGTTCTTGCTGCAATAGAACGAGAAACACCCCGCGCGCCCACCGGAACCCGCCTTGCGTCCGTCGTCGAGCAGCGCTCCATGCGCCTGCGCGGCATCCTCGATGATCGCGATACCGCGGTCCTGCGCGATGCGGCGCAGGGGAGCGAGATCCACGGTCCGTCCGTACAGGTGGACCGGGACGATGGCCTTGGTGCGCGGCGTGATCGCGTCCGCCACCGCGGCCGGATCCATGAGCATCGTGCGTTCGTCTACGTCGACGAGGATCGGCCGCGCGTTCGCGTAGAGGATCGCCTCGACGGTGGCGAAGAACGAATGCGAGACGGTGATCACCTCGTCGCCGCCGGAGACGCCGCACGCTCGGATCGCCAGCTGAAGCGCGTCGGTCCCCGACCCGACCCCGATGGCGTGCTTCGTCGCGCAGTACGCGGCGAACTCCTCGTCGAAGGCGCGGACGTTGGGACCGATGGTGAGCTGCATTCCCTCGAGGACCTCATCGATCGCCGCCCGCACTTCGTCCCGGATCGTCGCGTACTGGGCGCGCAGGTCGACAAGCGGTATGTCGACGTTCGTCGCGATCACCATCTCTACTCCTTCACGTCGCCGGTCACGGCGCTCGGCGGGCGTCCGGGCGGGGCCGGCGCCGGCGACGAAGGCGCACCGAGCCACGAGTACGCGTGCGGGAAGATCCCCGCGAAGCACGCCAGATCCCGGATATCGCCCTTCAGCAGTATCGCGGGATTCCCCGCGACGACGCTGCGCGCCTCGACTGTCGTCCGCACGACGCTGCCCGCGCCGACCAGGCAGTCCTCGCCGACCTCTACGCCAGGGAGGATCGTGCTGTTCGCGCCGATGCGTGCTCGCCGCCGCACCGTCCCGCCCTTCACGCAGTCGAGGTAGGCGGGGCACTGTGGGTGCGGGTCGTCCGTGAAGACGACGTTGGGACCGATAAATACGTCGTCCTCGACGGTGACGAGCTCGAGGAAGCACCCCGTGTGGATGCGCACGCGCGAGCCGATCCGGTTCCCGAATTCGAGGCTCGCGTGCGTGCCCACCGACACGTCGTCGCCGATGACGTTGTCCTCTCGGATCGACGCTCCCTGGCCGGTCTGCAGGCGTGCGCCGATGGTGCTACCGGCGTAGATCGTCGTGAATGGCCTGATCTCCGCGCCGGGTCCGATCACCAGAGGCGCCTCCCCCTCGCGTGACCCGCGCGCCGGGCGACCCAGAACGACGTACTCGCCCACGACGGAGCCGGGACCGAGGTCGACGTTCGGGGCGACGACGGCCGTGGGATGGATCTTCACCCCGAGCGAGGTCACGCCGGAACCGCCTCCGGACGGTACGCGACCCGAGCGCCGCCGCTGCGGAGCGACCGCATCCCCGCCTCGAGCACGCGCACCACGCGCAGCCCCGCCTCGCCGTCGCTCCGCGGCGGCTCGCCCGACCGGATCTTTTCGATGAAATGCCGCACCTCGAGCTGGAGCGCCTCGGTAACGGGGATACGCGGACTGTGGATGTCCCCGGCGCGGTACGAGCGACGCAGCTCCTCGGCGGACAGAGCGACGACGCCGTGGTCGTAGAGCTTGACCTTCTCCGCCGGATGGCCGTCGTCGTACACCGCCATCTTGCGCGAGCCGATGACCGTCATCGTGCGCAGCTTGCTCGGAGCGAGCCACGAGAGATGCGCGTGCGCGACCGCGCCTGAGCCGAATCCCATGGTGAGGAATACGACGTCCTCGATCCCCTGCTGGATGTAGCACGCGCCGATGCACTGCACCCACTCGGGCTCCTCGTCGAGCCAATACAGGGTGATCGAGACGTCGTGCGGGCCGAGATCCCACATCACGTTGAAGTCGAACTGGTGCAGACCCAGGTTCACGCGCTGGCTGTCGATGTACTGGATGTCACCGAGCTCCCTGCGTTCGATGAGGCCGCGGACGGTGGTGACGGCGGGGTTGTAGACGAAGGTGTGCCCGACCATCAGCGTGCGGCCCGCCTCAGCGCCGGCTCGAACGATCGCCTCGGCATCGGCAACGGTACCCGCGAGGGGCTTCTCCACGAACACGTGCTTTCCGGCGGCGAACGCCTCCGCCGCGAGCGAGCGGTGGGTCGCAATGGGAGTCACGATGCAGATCGCATCGATCTGGGTATCGTCGAGCAGGTCGCGATGATCGGTCGTGACGCGCACCGCCGGGAAGCGCTTGCGGATCGCGCTGAGCCGTTCCGGGGACAGGTCCGCGACCGCACGGACGTTGGCGCCGGGCGCCTCGCTGAAATTGCGGACGAGGTTCGGTCCCCAGTACCCCGCGCCGATCACGCCGACCTCGATGTCCTCGTCCGCGGTCCGGCCTGCGGCCCGGGGACCACTCACGCGAACGTGCGATCCTCGTAGGGGACCTGGCCGATGGCCTCGCGCTTGGTGCGGCCGGATATGAAGTGGTCGGCCATCGAAAGGCCCATCTCCGACGCGATATCCATATCGACGTACTTGTAGAGTCCCTGGCGCCCCCCGGTCACGAGGTTCTCGAATCGCATCAGCTCCTTCATGAGCGTATCGATCGCCGCCTCGTAGCCGACCATGTACACGGGGTAGCCGAACGTCGAGCGCAGCACGACCGATTCCTCGAGCTCGTCCTCGCGGATGAAACCCTCTTCGGCGAGCTCCCGGGCGCAGCGACGGCCCAGGTCCTCGGGGGAGGCGTTCCAGATCGCGTCGCCGACGTCGCAGGTGATGTCGCAGAGGAGCACCGTCTCATCGGACCCGCAGATCTCAGAGCCGCCATAGTTGCGCGTTTCGGAGAGGCGGTTGAAGGTCTTGTTCGTGAAGTAGATCGACTGCGCCGGGAGAGCCTGCGGCCGCTTGCAGCGCAGCCCGACGATCGTGAGCGCTCGGAAGCGCAGGTAGCGCGCAGCCGCCCTGGCGTCCGGCGACACCGCGTCGCCGAGCAGCTCGACCAGCGCCGGCAGCGGGACGGTGTTGACCACGCGGTCGCACGAGACCCGGTGCTCCGGTCCCGGGGCGGAACCCCATGGAGCGACGCCAGGCTCGGTCCCCGATGACAGCATGCACAGCTGCCCGTCCAGGTTCGTGGGCGGGACCTCCCGATAGCGCGCGCCGACGACGCGGTCACCCTCGACGTCCAGCCCGGTGACAAGGGAGTGGGTGAGGACGTGATTGTTCTTCCCCGCGTTGCAGATGCGCGCGGCCATGCGCTGCGAGATGAGGCCCGCGCCCTTCGGCGGGTAGTAGAGCTCGATGACCAGGGGCGCGTAGCGGTGCTCCGTGCCCGTCCTCTTGGCGTAGCCCTTGCGCAGCGAGGACACGATCACCTTCATCAGCGAGATGTGAGGGATGCGGTGCTGCGCGAACGAGGCCGCGAGCTGCGCCGGCGGCATGCCCCAGACCTTCGTGGTGTAGGGGCCGAAGAACAGGCCGTACAGCGTGCGGCCCATGGCCTGCGTCACCCAGTCCTCCGCCGATACGAGCTTCCGCGGGGCGATCTTGCGACGGATGCTCTCGAGCACATAGTCGAAGAACGCGCGCGCGGCGAGCACGGGCGACATGCTTTTCGCGATGTCGAGCGCCTCGAGCGGGTACTTGTAGTACTTCCCGCGGAACTTGATGCGCACGTTCTTCGCCCGCGCGGGGAAGCCGTCGTACGCGATCTCCTTGAACATGTCGAGGACGCGCTGGTTGCGTGCGTGATAGGCGTGCGGCCCGAAGTCGAAGCCCGCGCCGGTCTTGCCGTACAACGTCGTCGCGAGACCGCCGAGGAAATCCTGCGCCTCGAGCAGGGTGACCTGCTCACCGTGTTCGGCGAGCTGGAAGCCGGCAGCGAGGCCGCAGATGCCTCCTCCGAGCACGACCGTGTGACTCACTCGGGGAAGAGGTTAGTTGTTCTGCTGCCCGGTGTCGCCCGCGCGGACCCGATCGATCGCCCCGTGCGCGGCACGGCGCTCGCCGACGCGGACCTCCAGCAGCGCGATCCCCGCGGCGGCGATCGTCGCCGCGTACACGTAGTACGACTGCGTGGTCCAGCGGGCGAGCAACAGCGGCAGCGACACGACACCAGCCGCGTATATCGCCGCGCGGCCGAGTGAGGGGTCCGGCGCGAGGATCGCCATGGTAAGAGCCGCGGCGGTGAGCCCGATCTCGAGGAGGAAGAACGCGGGAAGAAGCGGCGCGACGTCGATCGCCTGCGACAGCAAATGGGGCAGGTTGGCGCCCCACACCGTGTCGTGGAACGTCAGCGCCTGGACCTGCTGCGCGAGGAACGGACCGGGCGCCCATAGCAGGAAGGGGACGATGAAGGCGGCCGCCACGGCGGCCGCCGCCGCGCCGTACCGCTTCCACGGCGCGCCGGAAACGGCGAGATGGCGCAGCACGAGCGGGAACACGAGAACGGCGAACTGCTTGAAAGCGAGGGCCCAGCCGAGGGCGAGGGCGGACAACGCGAAGGCGCCGGCACGCGTGGCGCGGTCCGAAGACCTGGCGAACGCCAGCGCGACAAGCGCGACGACGACGAGGAAGGCGGCGCTCACGTCGTTCCCGCCGTCCACGGTCCGGAATGCGGCGATGCCCCAGGTCGCGTACAGCATCGCCGGCAGCGCCGCCACGCCGTGCCCCACGCGGAATCCGGCCAGCGCGAGGACGGCGACGGTGAGGATCCCCGTCCATGTCTCCACCCTGCTGATGTCGCCTCCGAGGAGGAACGTGGGCGTGTAGAAGAGGAACTCGCCTGGGGGATACACGAGCGGCGACCCGACCGGGATCGTGACCTGCATCACGTGCGTGTACGGGTTCTCGCCGCGCAGCAGCGTGCCGATGGCCTCGGCGGTCGCGGGGATCACGTCGCTGGCGCCGACCAGAGGCTCGCGCCCAAGGCGTTCCGCGGCCGCGATCAGCACGGCGTAGCCGCCGACCAGCGGTCCGACCGGGAGGCCGCGAAGCACCGCCCACGCGAGGCCGCCGCCGATGAGCAGCAGGGTGACGCGGTCCTGCTGGGGCCGGTTGAGGTCGATGGCGCCGATGGACCAGAAGACCCCCGCGAGGACGGCGAAGAGGAGGAGCTGCGCGCTCCTGTCGGCGCGCAACGCTTACTGGCCGGTGAGCGCTCGCAGCCTCGCGAGGTCGTCCTCGAGCGAGCGGATCTCGCTCCCGTACGTCGCGAAGTCGCCGGCGCGCAGCGCGTCCTGCGCTCGCTGGTAATGATCGGACGCCGACCGCACCAATGAGGCGACGGTCGCGGGGGCCGGCGATCCGCTCGGCGACGGCCGCGCCGAACCGGAGGGCACCGGGCTGGGCTGCGTGGATGGCGACGGGCCTGGCGCCGCCGCGACGGCGAACAGCTGCGTCAGCGCCTTGTCGAACGACTCCGCCATCACGACGCGGTCCTGCGTCGCGAGGAGCACGCGCTGCAGCTCGGGGAGCCGCGCCTGGCTCGCCTGGACGAACAGCGGCTCGACGTAGATGAATGAGTTACCGACCGGTATCACCAGCAGGTTGCCGCGGATCACCTGGGCGCCGCCGCCGACGGACAGGAGCGAGAGCTGCTGGCGGATCGTCGCGTCCTGGTCGATGCGCGCCTCTATCTGCAGCGGGCCGAAGATCGCCCGGTCTTTGGGGAAGCGGAGCACGCGCAGCTTCCCGTAATCGGGAGGGTCCGCCCGGCCCGCGACCCACGCGACCATGTTGTCGCGGTTCCCACCGGCGGGCGTAAGCGGAGAGAAGAGGACGAACTCGGGTCGTGAGGAGCCGGGCAGCTGCGTCGCGACGTAGTAGGGCTCGAGCGGCTGCGGCGCCTGACCCTGCTGGAACACCTCGTTCGCCACGCGCCACGCGTCCGCGCGGTTGTAGAACTCATCGGGGTCGGTCATGTGGTACGTGCTGAAGATGTCGGTCTGGATGCGGAAGATGTCCTCCGGGTAGCGAATGTGCGCGCGCAGGCTCGCTGGCATGCTCGAGATGGGCTCGAACAGTTTCGGGTAGATCGAGCGCAGCGTGCGGATCACGGGGTCGGCCTCGTCGACGACGTAGAAGTGCACCGACCCGTCGTACGCGTTCGTCGCCACCTTCACGCTGTTGCGGACGTAATTCAGGTCTGGATCGCCGATCGCCGTTCCAGCCTGGCGACGGAGCGGACCGAGCTTCTGGCTGTAGGGGTACCGGTCGCCCGTCGTGTACGCGTCGTTGATCCACCACGCCGCGCCGTCCGCCACCACGAGGTACGGGTCGGCATCGAAGGTGAGGAACGGCGCGATCAACTTCGCGCGGTCGGCGATGTTGCGGTTGAAGAGGATCCGGCTGTCGCCGCGGATCTGCGACGAGACGAGGAGGTTGAGGTCACGCGAGCGCAGCGCGAACAGGATGCGGTCCCACAGCCCGCCGATGCCGACGCCTCCTCCGCCCGTGAAGCGGGTCGTTGCGTCGCGCTCGGCCGCGTAGTCGAACTCGTCCTGGCTCGTGGAAACGAGGGCGTAGTCGTTCGTCAGCTCGCCGTAGTAGATGCGCGGCTGGTCGAGCTTCGGCTCGCCCTGCGGCGGGATGTCGCGCAGCGCGAACCGCGGCCGCCCCTCGCTGCCGACGGCGCCCACCGGCGTGACGACGGCCCCGAACCCATGCGTGTACACGAGGTGCCGGTTGACCCACGTCTGTGCGACCGTCGGCAGCCGGGCGGGGTCGAGCTCCCGGGCCGACAGCATCACCGGCGTCTCGACGCCGCCGATCTGATAACGATCGACGTCGACGTCGTGGAACGCGTAGTACTGCCGGATCCCCTGGAGCTGCTCGTACGAGGACAGGAGCACGCGGTAGTCCCAGAGGCGTACGGCGTCGGGGGTCGCGAACGCGCGCTGCACGTCTGCCGGCTGAGGGTTCTCGGCGACGTCGAACAGCGATTCCTCCACGGCACCCAGACCGTAGGCAGTGCGCGTCGCGGCAATGTTCAGGTCGATGTACGGCCTCTCCCGATTCAGCTGGTCGGGGCGCACGATCACCGCCTCGAGGACGGCGGGAAAGATCCCGCCGACGATGATCGATGCGAGCACCAGCGCGATCAGCGCGCCCGCGAGGAACCACGCCCGACGCGAGAAAGCGGCCGCGAAGCTCGCGGCCGCGGCCACGGCGCTGATGATCATGAGGATGACGAGCGCCGGGAGCCGGGCGTGGATCGCGGTGTACCCGGCGCCGGTGAGCACGCTCTCCTGCTGGAACAGCAGCTCCGACTGGTCGAGCCAGTACCCCGCCGCGACCAGGAGCAGAAGCAGGCCGCCGAGGACCGCCAGGTGCGCGCGGGCCGGCCGTGCCAGCGCGAACGCGGTCCGTGCGCCCACGCGGAGGTCCCCCCGCGCGAGCGAGCCGGTGGCCACGCCGATGACCCCCCGGATGACGTAGAGGGCGACGACGCCGATGGCGATGACGAGGAGGGCGGCGAAGAGCCACCCCCGGACGAACTCGAGCACCGGAAGGGTGAAGAAGTAGAACCCTACGTCTCGTCCGTAGAGCGGCTCGGCCACGCCGAACGGCACGGCGTTCAGCCAGCGCAGGAGCGGGTCCCATTGATCCCCACCGACGAGGCCGAAGAGGAACGAGGGGACCAGCAGCAGCGGCATCAGCCGGAGCGTGGACGGCAGAGGTCCGGGCCGGGGCCGGGAGCTGTCCACGACCACGCGCGGCACCTGGGGCCGCAGCGCCGCGTAGAGGTTCGGCAGCGCGAGGAGGAAGAAGAGAAGGAAGAACACGACGAACGCGGCGAACGACGCGGTGAAGCGGCGGAGGTAGACGTCCTCGAGGCCGAGGCTGCGGAACCAGAGGAGATCGGTGAGGAAGGTAACGAGGGGGCCGAAGACGAGGGGGATCACGAAGAACGCGACGAGGAGGGCGCCAACGAGGATCGCCCACCGGGACGGCGGCCGCCGCGGACCGCGGGGACCGCGGGCGCCGAACATGGAGAGATCGATGTTCGACCAGTCGACGTTGCCCCATTCGCGCCCGTCGCCGCCGCGCGGCCGGTTCACCACTGAAGTCGAGGATAGGGCGGAGGACGCGAAATGCCCGCGGACGGCTCGTCACGCTTTCGCCTGCGCGGAGCCGGTCTACCTGCTCGTGGTCGTCGCCGGCGCTCCGCCCCCGGAGCTCTTCTTGGCGGTCGTGGTGGAGGAGGTGGCCGTTGGAGTGGTGGTGGGTGTCGCGCTCGCCGTGGCCGGCGCGGTCGGCGAGGTGGTCACCGAAGTGACGGTGGTCGTGGCCGCCGTCGCCAGGGGAGCGAGGATCACCGTCGATGCCGTGGCGACGGCCTCGGTGATGGGCGTGAGGACGGTGGGCGCGAGAGTCGCGTCGACGGCGGCGATCGGGGCAAGAGGCGCTGCGGCGACGGTGGGCGCCGCGGTGGGCTGCGGCGCCATGGCCGTGGCCGCTACGGTCGTGACCGTCGGGAAGCGCTCCGGAGAGCCGTCCACCGGCGCTGCGGTCGCGGAAGGAGCCGCAGCCTGGACCGTGGACGGTGTCTTGGAGCTCGCCTGAGCAGCGCCCGCGTCCCCTGCGTTCGATGCCTCGGCGTTGTCGGCCTGCTCGCCAAACGAGGCCGCGGCGGCCGGCCGGGCGGTCATCCCGGCCACCCGCGCCGACGCTGCGTCGGACCCCGAGAGGAGCGTCTGGCGCACCGCGGGCAACTGCGCGAGCACCAGCACCGCGATGATCGCGAACGTGGCCACGCCCCACACGGCGTTCACCGAGCCCTTGCCGGGCTCGGGAGCGTTGCTGCGGGTGGTGACGGACGCGATCGCGGTGACCGAGCGTGCGGAGACGCGGCTCAGGGCCGAACGGAGCGACGCCGGGCGGAACTCCCGCAGCCAGGCCAGAGCCGGGTGAACGGAGACCGCGTGACCGTGCTGTGAGACCGACATCCTGCTCCCATCCACCAACGCCTCGATCGCTCGTATACCAAACATTCGTGCGTCTCTCGAATGGTAGGCCGGGCGGAGCCGGTGCGGTGGGCGAATCCCTCCCCCACGCGGGGGAAACGTGACGGTCAGTTATCGCGCCAATGGCCGCGCGTCGGGACCGCCACGCAGAGGGACCGAAGTGGGACGACCGTCGGGTCAATGGAACGCTGGCCGCCACCCACCGTTACTTCAGGCGAGACCGCGCACGCGAGCGCGGCCGGACGGCCACCCGAGCTGGCGAACGGACCCGCGGCTCCCGGCTGAGCCGTCGTCCGGATCGCGCGGATGTGCACGGGTCGTCAGAACCCGCGGACGGCGTCCACCGCGATGACGATGCCCGCGATCGCGATCGCCCCCGCGCTCAGCGCCGGGAGGAGGAGGACGGCGCTGGAGCCGGAAAGTCTTCGAGAGAGGCTCGAGCGCGAAAGGCGCCGGCCGCCGCCGACCATGAGCAGCCCGATGCCCGTGAGGACCGCGGCCAGACCCACGCTGAAGGCGAGCACCAGGGTCATGCCGAGGGCGACGTTGTGGAACGAGACGGCCGCGAGGAGAACGACGAGCGCCGTTGGACAGGGCAGGAGGCCGCCCGACACGCCGAGTCCGACCAAGGATCGCAGGCTGAGGGCGCCGGTATCGGGGTCGTGAGAGTGCGGATGGCCGTGCTGGCTGGGTCCATGGCCCGAGTGGGAAT
>JBHEML010000032.1:0-746 GCA_046262615.1 Candidatus Limnocylindria bacterium
GTCGAGATTCGCTTGGACGAACAGGACCCCGCGATCAGGCTCGCGGGGTCCTGCCGCCCCAGCCTTGCCGGCGCCGCCGGCCCTTGCGTTCGCTCGCGGCTAGCCGATCGAGGACACGCGCGAGATCTCGTAATCATCGGACTTGACGTCCTCGAGCACGCCGTACGCCGTCACACTGCGGCCGTTCTGGTTCTCTTCGCTGATGAGTCTCGCCACGCGGTTGAAGAGTTTGGACGCGTCGAGCGGAGGCGTATTGCGCCGATCGCCGTTCGAGCTGCTCGCCATGAGGCCGTCGAGGAAGCCGTCGAGCCAGCCCGCGAGCCGCTCGCCGTCACCTCCGAGCTCGATGTAGCGCTGCCCCCACGAGAGTGTTACCCGTGCCATCCCACCGTTTTCCTTTCGTTGCGGCGCGAACCGCCACGATGTTCCGCCGGTCCTCCACTTACTGCTGCATCGACCCTCCATTCGTGCCGCCACCCGAGCAGGAATGGAGCCCGCCGACGAGGTCCTGGCTCGTGCAAGACGCTCGCTTCGTCAACGGGCCGTCAGGTGCAGCTCGTTGACGTAGAGGGAACCGCCACTGTTGCCCTCTGGTGAGGAGAAGCAGATCGCGTCGATGCCTGTTGCCCCGGGCGAGGCCCAGCTCGTTGACTGATCCAGGAACGGCGCGGTCGCATCGGATCGCGCGACGGTCAGGCGGTACGCGCGACCGGACACGTCGACGTTGAACGCGACGTCGTACCAGG
>JBHEML010000032.1:756-20752 GCA_046262615.1 Candidatus Limnocylindria bacterium
CATCAAGATGATGGGCGCCGTCCAGCCGTTCATCTCGGGTGCGATCTCGAAGACCGTGAACCTCCCGCAGACCGCGGCGGTCGACGACATCGCCGACGCCTACCTGCAGGCCTGGCGGCTCGGCATCAAGGCGCTGGCGATCTACCGCGACGGCTCGAAGACCGCGCAGGCCCTGCGGACCGACGCGCAGCGTCGCCACGCGTTCTCCCTTCGACTCGATCGACGCGATCGCCGCCTCACGCGTCCCCAGACCATCGAGGTACAGGCGCGCATCGGCCATTAGGACCCCCGCGCGCACCGGAGAGATGGTCCGGCAGGCCACCACCGCCTTGCCATCCGCTCCGGTGCGAAGGCGGATGCTCCTATCGATGCTCGTCGGCCAGGCCGCGACCCGGATGGCGCTCTGCTCCTGAGCGCCGGCTGAGGTCCGCCAACCGGGGTCCGAGCCGATCGGAAGCGCGTCGAACCTGTCGCGCACCTCCTCGCTCCCCGCGACCGCGGTCGCGCCCGTTCCAGGCGCCTGCGGCTGCGCTCCGGCGTCGGGCGAGGAGCCGGCGCGGAAAACGAGGACCGATGCCGTGACGATCGCGGCGAGGATCACGATCGCGCCCGTCGGCGCGGCGAAGCGCCAGATCGACCGGCGCGGCCCATCGGCGGGCACCATCCGCGGCATCGTCCGCGGCGCCGCGGCCGGCCGGCCCGACGGAGAAGCCAGGGGCCGCGCCGCCTCTGCCGCGGCCGCTTCGGCCGCTGCGGTCTCGTACTGCGCCCTCGGCTCGGTCGCCGATGGCTCCTGCGCGGCCGGATCGGCCGCCGACGACCCGTCCTGTGCGGCCGCCGATCGCTCGCCCTGCGCGGCCGGATCGGACGCCGGCGTGGCGAGCGGCTCGGCAGCGCCGGCGGCCGAGGTTACGGGACGGACCTGGTCGAGGGAGTGCGCGCACAGGGGCCACGCCGCGAAGCGCGCGACCCACGAGTCCTCGGCGTAGGGGCGTCCCTTGAAGTGACCGCTCGGAAGGCGTCGCGTCCTCTTGTTCACGATCAGCGCGTCGAGCGAGATTTCGAGGTCACCGACGGTCCGCGCCCCGGCCTGGCGGGCCGCGCGCAGGACCAGCGGCACGTCGACGAGCCCGCGCCACGGCCGGCCAGTGGGACCGAGCAGCGCGCGGTAGGCCCCGGCGTAGGAGATCCGTTCCTGCTCCCGCACCAGGTGGTCGAACAACTCCTCGGCTCCGACCGTCACATCCGCAGGGTCGGCCGCCGCGACTTCCTCCTCCGCGGCCTGTGTCACCCGATCAGGCGCATCGGCGGCGGGCAGCGACACCGGGCCTTCAGCGACCCTGTTCGGCACATCGGCGGCAGGGAGCGCGACCTCCGCAGCGCCTGGCACGTCACCGGTGGGACTTGCTCTATCGGCGCCGGTCAAGTCCTGCGCGGCGCCCGGCTCACCAGTCGAAGATCCCGCGGCCGCGGAGGGTCGCGGGCGGCCATCCTCCGTGAGGCCGGCAGCGGCCCACTCGGGCGCGGTGGCCCCGAGCTCTTCTTCGGGCTCGCTCTCGGTCGGGGTAGTCGAAGGACTAGCCACGTTGGCCCCGGCCACCGCGTCGCAGTCCGCCCATCCCACTCACCTCGCTCGTTGCGCGCGCGGCTCGGATCCACAGCGCTCCGCGATGCGCGTGCGGCGAGTGTGGAACGTGTAGCAACTTTCGTACAGCGGTTTTATCCACGCTTCATCCCCGAAGCGTTCCGCTTTCAGCCGCTGTGCGTGAGCGTCTGTACCTCGAAGAATTGAGCGCCGTATGGAGCTGCTGTGGCGATCAGCAGCGGAACGTCATGGCGGCGCGCGCGTTCACGTTGCCCGGCGCCCGGAAACCGCCTGCTGCCCGGCACGCGCCGCGCGGGCCGCGAGCGCATACCCCGCGAGGAACGTCCGGAGGCCATCTCGGCCGTGACGCATCATCAGCGCGTGGTTCGCCGCGAAGGCCGGTCGCGCGCCAAGGAGGGCGAGTCTGTTCAGCGCCGAGCGGTTCGTGCGCACGGCTTCCTCGAACACGATGCGGCTACCGCGCCCGTGCGGTGTGATGGTCCAGCGACTCATGCCCTCGAGGTGTCCCGTCATCGATGCCTCGAGCACGCCGGCCGCCGGATCGGCGACCTGCCGCGTCAACAGGAAGTTCAGCTCGTATGGAAGGAACGATCGCGTGCGGATCTCGACGTGGTCCTCGTCGATCTTCCGTGCCGACCTGATCTCAGTCCACCATTTCGGGTAGTCGACCAGCTCGTACAGCGCCGCGTAGGCGCTCGCCGGAGGTGCCTCGACCAGCCAGACGCTGCGGAACCGGTAATCCGTGAGGCCCACGCGTAAAGTTTGCCCTCTTTCATCGCGCGCGCTGAGGAGGTGCCACTGATGGCGAGTCGCAGGACAGGTACCGCAGCCGGCCCACCGAAGGCCGATGCGTCGACGTCGGCCGCATGGCAGCCCCCGACGATCGCCGACTACGAGAAGCTCGGATCGTTCTACCTGGGACGCCCCTACGACCTCGAGGAGAAAGCACCGAAGCCCGGCATTCTCCTCTACGACTCCCGTGACCTGCTGACCCACGCGGTCTGCGTGGGTATGACGGGCAGCGGGAAGACCGGCTTATGTATCGCCCTCCTCGAGGAGGCCGTGATGGACGGGCTACCGGCGATCGCGATCGATCCGAAGGGCGACCTCACGAACCTGATGCTCACGTTCCCGGAATTGGCGCCCTCCGACTTCAGGCCGTGGGTCGATGAGGATGACGCGAAACGCAGGAATGTGCCGATCGACCAGTACGCCGCAGAACAGGCGGACACGTGGAGGAGGGGACTGGCCAGTTGGGGCGAGGATGGCGAGCGCATCCGCAAGCTGCGTGAATCAGCGGACTTCGCGATCTACACACCAGGATCCACGGCGGGCATCCCTGTGTCCATTCTCGCCTCGTTCGCCGCCCCCGCGCAGGCCATCCGTGACGACCCGGAGCTCATGCAGGAGCGCGTGAGCACCACCGCGACAAGCCTGCTTGGTCTTCTCGGCATCGACGCGGACCCTGTTCGCAGCCGTGAGCACATTCTGCTTTCGAGCCTGTTCACCGCCGCGTGGACTTCCGGCGCAAGCCTCGACCTGCCGAGCCTCATCCAGCAGATCCAAGCTCCTCCCATGGCCCGGATCGGCGTGCTCGACCTCGAGTCGTTCTATCCGGGCAAGGAGCGATTCTCGCTCGCGATGGCGATGAACAACCTGCTGGCCGCACCGGGCTTCAGCACCTGGCTCGAGGGTCAGCCTCTGGACATTGGATCGGTGCTCCGCATGCCGGATGGGAAGCCGCGCGTGGCCATATTCTCGATCGCGCATTTGAGCGATGCGGAGCGGATGTTCTTCGTGTCGCTGCTCTTGAACCAGGTACTCAGCTGGACGCATTCCCAGTCGGGAACAACGAGTCTGCGCGCCGTCCTCTACATGGACGAGATCTTCGGCTACTTCCCTCCCGTCGCCGATCCGCCGTCCAAACGGCCGCTGCTCACGCTGTTGAAGCAGGCTCGCGCCTTCGGGCTCGGCATCGTGCTGGCAACACAGAACCCGGTCGATCTCGACTACAAGGGGCTCGCCAACACGGGCACCTGGTTCCTCGGCCGACTCCAGACGGAACGGGACAAGGTGCGTGTGCTGGAAGGACTCGAGGGCGCGGCCGCCTCAGCCAATTCGACCTTCGACCGCCAGAAGACGGGCGAAGCGCTCGCCGGCCTCGGCAGCCGTGTCTTCCTGATGAACAACGTCCACGCGGAGGCGATGGAGGTCTTCGAGTCGCGGTGGGCGATGTCCTACCTGCGTGGCCCACTCACCAGGGACCAGATCAAGGTGCTGATGCAGGGCCACAAGGCTCCGAACGATGCCTCCACCCCCCTCACCGCCGCCCCGACGCCGAGTGCCGTTCCCACGGCGCCCACGACGTCTTCGGCGCCCGCGGCACCAGCGCCGCGATCGCCGGCCGGCGCTGCTGACGCGCAGGGCGGGAGGCCACTGCTGCCGCCGGAGGTCCCGCAGTGGTTCATCCCGTTGCGCGGTGCTTCGGGCGGCTCGACCCTCCTCTATGTGCCGATGCTCCTGGGGAGCGCATCGGTACGCTTCGCCGACGCGAAGACGGGCGTGGAGGCGACCGAGACACGGACCTACATCGCCCCGCTGACGGGGGACGCGGGCGGAGTCGCGTGGGACTCGGGGATACGAACGGAGCTGGCGGTCGCCGATCTGGAGAAGGAGCCCGAGGTCCCCGCGGAATTCACACCCGTGCCGGCCTCCGCGGCGAGGGCCCGCAGCTATACGCAGTACAAGACCAGCCTGGCCACGTGGCTGTTCCGCAACGCGACACTCGACCTCGAGCACGCTGGCCGCGAGCAGCGCGACCGAGCGGTGGACGCCCTGCGCGCGAAATACGCCCCGCGTGCGCAGCGACTCGACGAGCGGATCCGGAACGCCGCGCAGATCGTTGACCGCGAGGCGGGGCAGGAGCGGTCCGCGCAGATGCAGACAGCGATCTCTGTCGGTGCCACTGTGCTGGGGGCGCTGCTCGGCAGCGGACGGTCGCGCGTCACGAGCATCGGCCGCGCGACGACGGCGGCGCGGGGGGTCGGCAGAGCGCTCGACCAGCGCCAGGACGTTGCCCGCGCGAAAGAGGACCTCACGGCCGCCCGGGCGGAACTCGATGCGCTGAATGCCGAAGTCGAGCAGAAGGTGACCCAGATCGGGTCCGTCGGGATTCGCCCGAGGAAGTCGGACATCGACGTGCAACTGGTCGCGCTCGCGTGGGCGCCGTACCGCAAGGATCCGCAGGGGACGCGGACTCCGGCCTGGGAATGATCCCCGCGGCCTCGCGGCTTCGGAGCCGTGAGGCCGCGAGGATGCTGTGGCGCTCGCTACATCAGGCGGGGCGAGGAACACCAGGCGCGTGGCGTCGCGTCGCCAGGCGCCAGGCGAGCACGGCCGCGGCGGCGGCGAGTGCCAGGGGTAGCGCGGTCCGGAGCGGGTCGGCGGCGGGAGCCGGGGTCGCCGGCGTCGGCGCGGCGACCGGAGTGGCCGCCTGGACCGAGATGGCCGGCAGTTGCATGGGCGCGAAGAATGGGCCCTGCGTTACGGACCACTGGTAGGTCCCGGCCTGCGGGAACACCACCGTCGCGACGTAGTGGCCCGGGCCTCCGCTCGGTGTTCCGGCGAACGTGTACGTGGCGCCCGCGAGCGAGCGCGCGATGATCTCGGTGCGATCGACCTTGAGCGGCTCCACACCATCCATGCGGATCGTGTAGCCGAGGTCGTAACTGGTTCCGGCGACGAACTGGCCGGGAAGCGAGTCGAACGTCGTGACCGCCCCCTCTTTGGCGGCGGCCGGAAGCGCGAGCGCGAGCAGCGTGAGCGCGGCGACCAGCGCGATGCCGATGCGGCGTGCCATTTGTCTCCTCCTTGAGGTGTGGCTGCTCGGCCCCGTGCGCCACCCGAGGGTCGTACAACTCCGCGGCCGAGTGGTTCCCGCGCGCGATCCGCGTCTGGCCGGCGGCGAGCGCCTCCGGAGGTCGAGCGCAGTCGGGATGACCGGCGGCACCGCAGGGGCTATGGCAGCGACGCGACCGTTACGCCTGCGCCGGCCTCCGGCGCGAACGCGCCGACACGGTGGACCGCCGGGTCCGCATCAACCTATCGAGCGGCTCCCGGGTGCGGTCGAGGAAGTCGTGCGCGTCGAGCACGTCGTCAGCGTCCAGGGGACGCGCTGCCGGCGGCCTTGGCTCGAGGACCGCCAGGCACAGCGTCCGGCACCTCTCGCACGCGAGAGTCACGACAACGCGATCCTCATGGAGCGCACGCTTTTCGACCGCGCGGGCACCGAAGGATGCCCCGCAATCAGGACAGCTCAGCTCCTCGATCGCGCGATTGACCGCGCGCCAGTTGACGCCCATCGCACTCCCTCAATGCCACTCGACGCGAAGCGCCGGAAGTCTATGCAGCATCGCGGGACACAAGTGAGAGAGTGCGGAGCGCTCGGTGGTGGCCAGGTACTGCGGAGAGGCGAGCGCCTGCTGGGTGAGATGCAAGGGTCCGGATCGTTTTCGGCATGGGTCCGCGGCTGCGCCGGTTCTCGAAGGCCCTACCCGACCTCCGCGCGGCGACCGTCCGCGGCGACCACCGCCTCGCGCGCCTCGCCGCCCGGGCGTTCGTGTGGATCCCGCTCGAGGCGCGCGGCGGGGACGCGCACGCCGACCTGGCCGATAGATGAGAGGTTCGCGCCACCGGCGGAGATCCACTCGTGCGCTCCGACCGCGCCGGAAGGGCAGTATGCCCAGCGGCCCTCGTGTACCGCGTAGACGGCCCGCGCCGGGAACAGCATGCGGTTATGTTCCGCGCGGACGCACACGTAGTCGATCGGCGTCGCTGCCATGTCTACCGCTCCCCGTTCGGCTGATCGCCCGCCCGGTGGGAGAGTAGGCTCCGGCGGTCGTTCCCGCCAGTGGGCCGATGCACGACTTATCCACGAGCTGGAGCGAAGCGGCCGGAGCTACGCCTCCATCCGACGCCGGAGCGAGTCCTTGGCCCCGGCGATCGCGGCGAGGTGCTCGAGCTCGGGGACGCCGCCGGTCAGCATCCGGTTGAACACCGCGCCCACCAGCAGCAGCTGGCTCAACAGGTACAGCCACGTGGCGAGCAGGAACATAAGCGCGAATCCCTGGCCATAACTGCTGAAGCTCCGTGTGATCTGTGAGTACAGCGGGAACAGGAGCGTCACGAGCTCGATCGAGATGCCGGCGAGCACGGCGCCGCGCCACTCCTCGGAGAAGCTGACCTTCCGGTTCGGCACGATCCGATAGATCGCGAGCATCAGCGCGATGAGCACGGCCGCGCCCATGAGCACTCCCAGGTGCGGGATGTCAGGGATGAACGCGATGGCCGAATTGGCGACGATGGCCACGACGATCGCGACCACGAAGATCCCGAGCATCTGCAGGCCCATCAATCGCTGCCGGATCGGGTCGCGTCCGCGGCATCCGTAGATCTCGTCGAGGGCGAATTCCAGTGAGCAGAACAGGCTCGTACCGCTCCACAGCAGGCCGCCGATGGAGACCGCCGCGAACCAGCCGGCGTTCTCCTTGACGCCCTGTAGCGCGGCCACCAGCGACTCGTGGTCGGCGATCGGGAAGACCGAGACGATGGTTGTGCGGACCTCGGCCTCGATCTCGTTGCTGCGGACGATGATGCCGAGGATGGCGAGCAGTCCGAGGATCAGCGGGAACATCGTGAAGAAGGCGTTGAACGCGACTCCCGCCGCGTAGTTCGGCGCGCCGCTCTCCGCGTACGCGACCACGAGCCGTCCGAACCTGGTCGCGAGCAGCCGCTCGGTCAGGCGAGTCAGCGCGGCGATCAAGCCGCCGGCTCCTTTCGGCCCCTGGTCGTGCGCGGGCCGCCACCTGGCCGCGAACCGGTCGAGCGCCGGCGCGGCCCTCCGGCGTCGCGCCTGAACCATACGTGGAGCAGGACGAGCGTCCACATGCGGAACGGCCGCCACGCCTCGGCCATCCGGGCGACCTTCTCGGGGCTGGGCGGCTCCGGGAGGCCGAGCAGCGCCTGGACCGCCTGCGGCGTCACCGGATCGTCGGTCAGCGCGTCGACCAGACCCGCCCCGCGCATGAGGGTGCCCTGCGCCGAGAACGGGCCGACGCCACGGATCTCCTGAAGCTCGCGCAGCGCATCGTCGACCGGCATGGCGCGCAGCCGCGCGCGGTCGAGAACGCCCGCGAGCGCCGCGCGGGCGACACCGTGCAGGCGCTCGACCTTCTCCGCGCTCACGCCCTGGATGCCGTCCAGACGGATCAGGTCGGCCGGCGAGGGGAAGGCGTTGAGTGTCGTGCCACCGACGCGGACGGTCGCGCCGGACTCCTCCGCCATCCGCGCTCGGATCGCCCTTGTCTGCGCGATCGAGATGCGCTGACCGATGACGAAGCTGCACGCGGCCTCGTACGGCGAATGGAAGAGCACCGGACGCAGGCCCGGGTACAACGACTGGAGGCGGCCGATCGCCGGATCTCGCCGGCCGACCTCGCCGAAGCCGCTCGCATCGACGTCCAGGGAAAGGACCGCCTCGGCTTGCGACCAGGCGCGGGCGGGGTCGTCCGCGTGCACCTCGGCGGCGACCCGGCCACCCGGTCGCTCGCGAACGATGACCGCGGCCGCTCCGTGCCAACCTTCGACGGGGAAGCACATCGCGATCGCGTCCGGCGCGGCGGGGAATTCCGGCCAGCCGCCGAAATGGTCCTTCGCCGAGGCGAAGCTGAACTGGCCGCGCGGCCGCGTCTCGAATTCGGCGACATCCACGGTAGCGAGCGTACGCGAGCGACGGGGCCGCGAGCGTGTCTTAGGGCGAGGCGGTATGCCCCTGGAGCAGGCCGGGGGGGACGCTCGCGGGACCGGCGCGCGGCTCGTCAAGGGCGAGCGTGAAGTGGAACCGCGAGCCCTGTCCCACGACGCTCTCGGCCCACATCGTGCCTCCGTGCAGGCGGACGATCTCGCGGGCGATCGGGAGCCCCAGTCCGGTCCCCTGGATGTCGCGGGTCGCGGATGACCCGACTCGAACGTAGGGCTCGAACACGCGCTCGAGGTCGGATGCGGCGATCCCGAACCCGTGATCGGTGACGGAGACCTGGAGCGCGCTGCTGCGCGTGCGCGTGCTCGTGCTGACGGTGACGTCGGAACCGCGAGGGCTGTACTTCACGGCGTTGCTCACGAGGTTCGTGAGGACCTGCGTCAGGCGATCGCGGTCCCCGACCATCGGTGGGAGGGACGCGTCGAGCTCGAGCCGCAGACGGTGGTCGGGCGCGCCGAGAGTCAGACGGGTCGCGACGTAGCGGACGAGGGCGTTCAGGTCCAGCGGCTCGCGGTGGAGCGCGATGGCCCCCAAGCGCATGCGGTCGAGGTCGAGCATCTCCGAGATCATCCGACCCAGACGCAGGGCGTCGTCGTTGATGTCGGCCGCAAGGTCCTTCGCTTCGGCTATGGTCAGGTCATCGTCGCGGATCATCTCGCTGAATCCCTGGATACCAGTCAGGGGTGTGCGGAACTCGTGGCTGACGATCGAGATGAAATCGGCCTGCGACCGCGCCACGGCCAGCAACTCCGCGTTAGCGACGTTCGCCCGCCTGTTCAGGGCGGACGCCCACCCGACGAACATCCCCGTGCCGATGATGGCCGCGAAGCCCGGTGCCGCCTGCGTCACGGAGCCGCCGGGATCGTGGACGAGCGCGGCGAGCGTGAAATCGAGCGGGACCGCCAGCAGACCGGCGGCGAGACCGGCTCGCCATCCGAAGACCCACGCCGTCGTGCACACCGGCGCGATCGCGAGCGCGGCCATGATCGGCCCGAACGTCTGGTGGAAGGCAAAGAAGGCCGCGACGTACAGCACGAGCGCCGCGATAGGAGTGCGCGCGCGCCGCACGATCGAATCGATCCGGCGCGGGGAGGCGGGCCGATCCGCGGAGGGAGACGCAACCAGGGCAGTCAATCAAGCTCCAGTATGCTCTGCCGCTGTCAGGACCCGCCGGGCGATCGTCTGACGTGCCGTGCAGCCGTCACGCTCTTCGCGAAGGCACGGCCGCGGGCGGAGAGTGCGGCACTGACAGATCGGCTGCGCCGTCGCCTGCCTGCATCCCCAAGCGTCGAGCTTCACGAATGGCTCCCGTGCGGTACGCGGCACGCCGAGGCGTGGCGGCTGACCGCAGCTGGACGGCTGATCCTTCGGTATGACGACGCCCGTCGCGTCCTGCAACTAACCTCTGTGTTCAAACCAAGGGAGGGATCGCATGAATCTCAACAGCGTGCTGATCGGGTCGGAGGACCCAAAGCCCCTCGCCGACTACTACACAAGGGTGCTGGGAAAGCCCGGCGGCGAGATGGGCCCGTACACCTGGTGGGCGATCGGGAACGGCGGTATCACCGTCGGGCCGCACGACCAGGTGAAGGGCAAGAACTCGCAGCCCGGCCGGCTGATCTGGAACATCGAGAGCGCCGACGTTAGGGGCGACTTCGACCGACTGAAGGCCGCGGGCGCCAGGGTCATCAAGGAGCCGTACGACCCTGCCGCCGGCATCGAAGGTGCGCCCGCAGGGGCTTGGATCGCGACGTTCGCCGATCCCGATGACAACTATTTCCAGCTCGTCAGCCCGATGTCGCTGTGACGGGGTAGCTAAGCGGTCGCGAGATCCCGCGTCGCGTTGGCGAAGAAGTCGTCGAGCACCTTCTCGCCCTTCTTGCGGATCGCCGACGCGCCCAGCGTGGCGATGCGGCCGGTGATGTCATAGCGGCCGCGCGCGCCAAGCAGCGCCCCGTCGCCGTCGTCGGCGACGGTGACGTCGAGCGTCGCGCTGATCCGCGACGCGACCTGGCGGTCCTCGCCGCTGGCCGCGACATGAAGTCGGCGCGCCGCCGCATCGATGTCGAGGTCGACGGTGAGGTCCGCCCGCAGAGAGAAGGGACCGACGCGGTCCTCGAGTACGGTCGCGTACCGCCGGAGCGGCTCTACCTCGCGGAGCTGGTGGACGATCGGCAGCCACGAGGCCACGCGCTGGAAATCCAGCAACGCTTCCCAGACCGCCGGCGCTGACGCGGCGAGGCGTACGTCCCTCGAGATGTCCTCGTACACGCCGCCAATCATGACGCCATTTCGCGGTACGATCGCGCGCGCCAGGGGAGGTCTCACCATGACCATCGATGCCGCGACCGGCCAGGAGCAGAAGCGTCCGGACACGTGGGGACGAGGCTTCTACGAGCAGTTCATCGAGACAGAGGGCATCCCCATCTACACGGGCATGGCCGTCGCAGACCTCCGCACGGCGGATGTGGGCACGTGGGCCCGCCTGGACGCGAAGGGCGCGTATATCCGCCTCGTGGGCGCGGAGGACACGGACAACGGATATCTCCTCGAGCTCGCGCCGGGCAAGTCGACAGCGCCGGAGAAGCATCTCTTCGAGGAGTACTTCTTCGTCCTGAGCGGCCGCGGGACCTGCGAGGTCTGGAACGAGGGCGAAACGGCGGTCACATTCGAGTGGCAGGAGGGAAGCCTCTTCTCGGTCCCGCTGAACACCCAGCACCGGCTGCACAACGGCTCGGGCTCGCTTTCCGCGCGTCTGCTGGCCGTGACGACGATGCCGATCATGATGAATCTCTTGCACAACAAGGACTTCATCTTCGGCGCCGACTATCTGTTCACGGACCGCTACGACGGTCGGAAGGAGTACTTCGACGGCGCGGGAACGCTCTACACCGGCAGGGTGTGGGAGACCAACTTCGTCGCAGACATCCGTCGCTTCAAGCTGCGCGACTGGCACGAGCGCGGCGCGGGAAGCAAGAACATCAGGTTCGAGTTCGCGAATAACACGATGGTCTCCCACGTCTCCGAATTCCCCGTTGGCACCTACAAGAAGGGGCACCGTCATGGTCCGGGCTATCACGTGGTCATGCTGACCGGAAGCGGCTACTCCCTCATGTGGCCCGACGGCTCCGGGGAGATGACCGAGGTGCAGTGGAAGTCGGGGACGCTTTTCGTTCCGCCCGGACTGTGGTGGCACCAGCACTTCAACACGGGCAGTGAGCCGGCGCGGTACCTGGCGATCCGGTGGGGCGGGAACAAATGGAAGATCGCCGCCTACCTGGACAATCAGGGCGTCGACAAGGACGCCACGCAGGGCGGCAACCAGATCGAGTACCAGGACCAGGATCCGAGGATCCACCGCACGTTCCTCGAGCGCTGCGGCGCGAACGGCGTGCAGGTGAAGATGGACGAGTTCCCCGTCCGCGTCTAGGTTCCCCGCGTCCACGCTCCGGCACGGCCACGGCCGCCACGAACCGCACGACGAGGGGCAGGTCGCGACCGAGCGCCTGCGGCTGCGCACCGTCGGAATCGACATCGGCACCACGACCTCTCACCTCATCTTCTCGGAGCTCGGGCTGGAGCGGCAGGGCATCCGTCTCTCGAGCGCGTACACCGTCGTCGAGCGGCGGATCGTGCACCGGTCGGAGGTCGCGCTGACCCCGTATTCGTCGGCACGGCGCATCGACACCGAGGTGCTCAGAGCGTTCATCGAGCGTTCGTACGAGGCCGCGGGCTGGACGCGCGATCTCGTCGATACCGGCGCTGTGATCGCCACGGGTGAGGCCGCCCGGAAGGAGAACGCCGCCGCGATCGTCGCCCTTTTCAGCCACGAGGCGGGCACGTTCGTGTGCGCGACCGCCGGCCACCGCCTCGAGAGCGTGCTCGCCGCGCACGGGTCCGGCGCGGTCGCCCGTTCGCGCGACGCCGCGACGCCGCTCGTCCTGAACGTGGATGTCGGGGGCGGTACCACCAAGGTGGCGGTCTGCCGCGGCGGGCACGTCTCCGAGACGGCTGCGCTCGACCTCGGTGCGCGCGTCGTGGCGTGGGACACCGGTGGGCGCCTGACCACGGTCACGAGCGCGGGTGCGCGTCTGGCGAAGGCCGCCGGCATCACGGCGGTGGTCGGCGATCCCATCCACGCCCGCGCGATCGAGGCGCTCGCCGATCAGATCGCCGAGCTCGTGCTCCGCATGCCTTCTGGGGACGCCGTTCCTGCCGGCCTGTGGCTGACGCCCCCGCTCGCGACGCCGGGGCCCTTCCCAACGCTCCTCTTCTCGGGGGGAGTGGGCGAGTACGTCTACGGGACGGAGGTGGCCGAGTTCGGCGACCTCGGCCGCGCGCTCGGCAAAGCCCTCCTCCGCCGATCGTCGGCGTTCGAGGTTCTGAGGCCCATCGAATCGATCCGCGCGACGTGCATCGGCGCGGCGCAGTACACGATCCAGGTGAGCGGCGACACCCTGTTCCTCTCGGATCCGACGCTCTTGCCGCTTCGCGACCTCGCGGCGGTCGCCGTGCGTCCGGACGCAGCGGACGCCGGCGCGATCGCGCGCGAGATCCGCGCCGGCATCACCCGCCTGGACAGAGAGGAGGGAGCGTTCGCCCTCGCGGTCGGCTGGCGCCACGGGCCGACATACGCCGCGGTTCGTGCGCTGTGCGCAGGGATCGAGTCAGGCACGCGAGGGCTCCTCCACGGCGGTCCGCTGGTCGTCGTGCTCGACGTGGACCTCGCCGGGATCGTCGGCCAGATGCTCCGGGACGAACTGCATGTGGGCGCGCCGATCCTGTGCGTCGACCAGATCGCGCTCTCGGATCTCGATTTCATCGACCTGGGGACCCTGATCCCCGATAAGGGCGTGGTCCCCGTGGTCGTGAAGAGCCTGGTCTTCGCGGCGCGCTGAGCGGGCCTGCCGCGGTCAGGGATCGAGCGCCGAGCCCTCGAGGGTGTCCTGGACCTTCTCGAAGCCGCGCCAGAGCGACTCGTAGTAGAAGCGGATGCCGAACTCGATCCGCAGTGTCCGGGTGCGCGCGTCCGATCCGTTGAAGTGCTCGTGCAGCGTCATGCGCGGCGGTACGTGCACGGCGTCGCCGGCCTGCCAGTCGTATCGCTCGTGGTCGATCTCCGAGTACCCGTTTCCCTCCAGAACGAAGAGGAAGGCCTCGGTATGCGTATGCCGGTGGCTACGCGTCCGCGGGGCCTCTTCGAAGATGTTCGTGATCGCGGCCGCCTTCGCGCGAAAGCCGTTCGTCTCATCGGACTCGCTCTCGCTCCCTCCCATGAGGATCCATATCCCGGCGTGGCGGTGGGCACCCTTGCCCGACCGGGAGTGGCCGTGGCCCGCCAGGCGGCGCTGCCGCTCGTCGATCGCGTCCTCGAGATGGAGCGCGATGCGCCGCCCGTCCGCCGCGAACTGCGACGACTCGGCCGGGTACCGTCTGGCGAGCTCCCCCCGATCGGCCGCCTTCTCCTCGACCTGCTCGAGACGTCCGATGTTCGTCGCGAGGTCGAGGTCGTGCGTGACGGCCGAGAGGTGGTGCGCTGGCTCAGTGCCCGTGTTCACGTGCTGATGCGCGGATCCATACGGGATGTGCAGCGTCGTGCCCGCCTTCCAGTCGTACCGGGCTCCGTCGATCACGCTGAAGCCGCTCCCCGAAAGGACGTGGATCGCCTCTTCGCCGTGGATGTGCTTTCCCGTGCGCCAGCCAGGCGGGATCTCGGCGCGGAGCAGGGCCGTGCCCTGGGTGGGGAAGCCCGACGCCTGGCCGATGAGCATCTGCACGCGGGCGTCCTGCGGCGTCTCGATCCAGGGCATCTCGCGCCCGCGCGCGACGACCGGCGGGCGCCGCAGCGACTCCTCCACTCGGGCGCTCCTGGCGAGCCAGCCGCCATAGAAGTCGTTGCTCAGCGTCCGGACCGTCCAGGCGGACCGCGGAACGCGGGACCGTTGTCGTCCACTCGGGCGCTCCTCTCGCGCTGTCCTGCCGGACCCAAGGTATGACATCCGCGTCGACGGCAGATGCCGCGCTGAGACCGACAGGACGCTTGGGCTTCGGGTATACAGGGCCTCGGATGAGGACCGAACAGGTCACGTTCTTCAGCGACGGCGTGCGGCTGCGCGGCTACCTCCATCTCCCTTCGGGCGAGCCGGGCCGCCTTCCATACATAACGCAGGGACCCGGTTGGCTCGGCCTGGCCGACGCCAAGCTGTACCAGCCGTACCACCAGGCGTTCACCGATGCGGGATTCGCCATCCTCATCTTCGACTACCGCGGCTTCGGCGCGAGCGAAGGCGACAGCGGGACGCTGTCACCCGCGTGGCAGCTGGAGGATTGGCGGAACGCCATCGCCTATCTCCGCGGCCGTCCGGACATCGACCCCGCGCGCGGCGCGATATTCGGCAGCGGTGGCACCGGCGGCGGGAATGCCGTGCTGGCGGCGGCGGCCGAGCCGCACATCCGCGCAACGATCAGCCAGGTCCCCGTGGCCGACGGCCGTGACTGGCTGCACCGCATGCGCCAGGAGCACGAGTGGATCGCTTTCCTGGAGAGCGTCGACGCCGACCGCCGGATCCGTGCTGCCACCGGGGAAGGTACGGCCGTGCATCCGCGCGAAGGGATCATGGTCGCGACTCCGGAACGCAAGGCGGCGGCCGTGAAGGCCGACGTCGATGCGCGCATCCCTTCAGTCATCCCTCTGGCAGCAGCGCAGGGCATCCTCGAATACCGGCCGCTCGACGCCGCGCCACGCGTGCGCGGACTCATGGTCATCGGCGTGGAGAACGACGCCGTCACGCCGACCGACCACGCCGTCCGGCTCTTCGAGGCCGCCGGTCCGCCGAAGAAACTCGTGCTTCAGCGGAACACGACGCACTACGCCGCGTACAAGCAGAACGCGGCACAGGTCATCCCGCTGATGGTGGACTGGCTCCGCGGCCTCGTCCTGCGCGAGGGCGACATCGAGATCCGCGAGGAACGATCCGGGGCCGCGACGATCGAGTATCTCGACGGAGGTGTCGCAGCATGACGGCTGACCTCGTGATCAGGGCCGCGGACGCCGTGCTCGAGGACGGGCGGCGGCGCGTGGACATCGCAATCGAGGGCGAGACGATCGCGGCCGTTACGGAGGCAGGCGCGGGGCCGGCCGGTCGTCGGGAGATCGACGCGAGCGACCTCGTCGCCCTGCCCGGGCTCATCGACATGCACTCGCATCACCGTGAGCCGGGCTTCACGCACAAGGAGGATCTCGCGACGATCGGCGCGCAGTGCGCGGCGGGCGGCGTGACGGTCTCCGTCGCCATGCCGAACGTCAGCCCGACGCCCACGACCGCTGGGAACCTCGATGCGATGATCGAGATCTACCGGTCCCGGGCGATGATCGACTGGAACATCAACGCTTCGGGAGTTCAGCTGGGCGAGATCCCAGCCCTCGCGGAGCGCGGCATCCTTGCCTTCAAGATCTTCATGGTCGTCGACACGGGCCGCTCGTACCCCCACATGCCCGGCATCGGGCTGCACGAGCACGGCGAGCTGTACACGCGGATGAAGGCCGTGAAGGCCACCGGCCTGCCGCTCATGATCCACCCCCACGACCAATCCTTGATGGACGCGATCGAGCAGGAGTACTGGGGGCGCGGCGAACGCGATTTCCGCGCGTACGCAAAGGCCTACGCGCACGACGACGGGGTGATCTGGGACACCGCGGTCGGCGTTCTTCTCCGCCTCCAGGAAGCGACCGACGTTCGCCTGCACCTCCTGCATACCCAGACGAGGCGGGTCGTCGAAATGCTCCGCGCCGCGAAGGCCGCCGGCCGCAGCGTGTCGGCGGAGGTGAATCCCTGGTGTTTCTGGCTTGACAACGACTGGGCGAACATCGAGCGCCTCGGCTCGTACGCGCTCTCGTACTACGTCGCGCCGCACCACGCTGAGGCGGTGTTCGAGGGCTTCCGCGACGGCACGGTCGACATCATGGCGACGGACCACGCGCCGCACCTGCGCGAGGAGAAGGAGCCCGGCTGGACCGACGGCTGGAAGGCGCACACCGGTACCCCTTCGACGCAGTTCTACCTGTCGTTCCTGCTAACCGACGTCGCCGCGGGAAAGCTCACGTACGAGCGCGTCGCGGACGCGACCGCCACGCGGCCAGCGAAGCTTTTCGGCCTGTACCCGCGCAAAGGAGCGATCCGCGAGGGCGCGGATGCGGACATGGTTCTCGTCGATCCCTCGAAGCGCCACACGATCAGCGATGCCGACGTCCTGAGCAAGTGCGGATGGACGCCGTACGCCGGCCGCGAAGTGCGCGGCGCGCCTCGCTACACCTTCCTGCGCGGCGAGCCGATCCTCGACGACGGACGAGTCGCCGTTCGCGCGGGATACGGCCGGCAGGCGGTGCGCGTGCCGTGAGCGTGGCCGCCACCTACCGTGTGATCGGGCCCCGTGTACGCCGCAGGCGTAACCCGCTTGGGCGCTGGTACCGGCGCAACGAGCGCCTCGTCCTGAGCGTCTCGGGGGTCGTCGCCTTCTTCGCCTTCTGGCAGATCGGCTCGGACCTCGGCTTCATCGACCGGTTCTTCTTCAGCTCGCCGCGGGCGGTCGCCGCGGCGGGCGCGGCCGAGGTCCAGGTTCCCAGGTTCTGGAACGACGTGAGGATCAGCGCGCTCGAGCTCGGTATCGGATCGCTCCTTGCGGTCGCGTGCGCGGTGCCGCTCGGCCTCGCGATCGGGTGGTACCGACGTGCCTCGCTCGCGGCTGACCCGTGGTTGAACTTCACGAACGCCCTGCCGCGGGCCGCGCTGGTGCCGCTCGTCGTGCTCTGGGTCGGTCTCGGATTCGAGATGAAGACCCTGATCGTGTTCCTCGGCGGGTTCTTCTCGGTCATCATGCCCACGGTCGAAGGCGTACGGACCGTCGAGCGCCAGTTCCTCGACGTCGCGCGCAGCTTCCGCGCCAGAGACCGGCTCATCTTCCGGTCGATCGTGCTGCCCGGGACCGTGCCGTTCATCGTGAGCGGCGTGCGGCTCGCTGTAGGGCGCGTGCTCGCGGGTGTGATCATCGCCGAGTTCTACGCCCAGACCGATGGGATCGGCGTGATGATCGCCAAGGCGGCGGCGTCGCTCCAGAGCGACCGCATGCTGTTCGGCGTGCTCGTCTTCACCTTCGCCGGCATCCTGCTCTACGAGGCGGTCGGCGCGCTCGAGCGGCATTTCCAGCGCTGGCGTCCCAGCCTCGATCTCGAGGAGGCCGCCTGAGATGGAAGAACGCGGGCTCGCCCTGAGCGCGCGCGGCGTCCAGATGGAGTACCGCGACCGACAGACGGCGCGAACGCTTCTCGCGATCGACAACGTCGACCTCGACGTCGCCGAAGGTTCGTTCGTCAGCCTCCTCGGGCCGAGCGGATGCGGAAAGTCGACGTTCCTCAAGATCGTGAACGGGCTGCTGCGCGCGACGTCGGGCGAGATCAAGCTTCGCAGCGGCGGCAAAGCGCGGGAGGACGCGATGGTGTTCCAGGACGCCGCGCTCTTCCCGTGGTACTCGATCCTCGACAACGCCGCCTACGGCCTGGTGTGCGCCGGCGTTTCACCGAAGGAAGCGCGGAAGCGCGCAGGCCCGTACATCGACCTCGTCGGCCTCTCCGGGTTCGCGGACAAGTACCCATACCAGCTCTCCGGTGGCATGCAGCAGCGGGCGAACCTGGCCCGCGCCCTGGCGGTCGAGTCGGCGATCCTGCTGATGGACGAGCCGTTCGCCGCCCTCGACGCGCAGACGCGCGAGGTCATGCAAGCCGAGCTGCTGCGCATCTGGAACGCGGCGAAGAAGACCGTGCTGTTCGTCACGCACCAGATCGACGAGGCGGTCTACCTTTCCGACCGCGTGGTCGTCATGGCGGCGCGCCCCGGCCGGATCATCGCGGACGTGACGATCGACCTGCCGCGACCGCGCGTGCTCGCCGTGAAGCGGACGCCCGAGTTCGCGCGGTACGAGGAGCAGATCTGGGGGCTCATCGGCCAGCACGAGCGAGAGCCGGCCCAATGACCCGGCGGCTCGCGTGGTTCACCGCGAACAACGAGCGGGCGGTGTTCGGCGCCATCGGCTTCCTCGCGGTCATCGCGTTGTGGGAGGCATCCGCTGACTTCGGACTGTTCCGAAAGTCACTCTTCAGCACGCCTTTGTTCATATGGAAGGCGGCGCTCACGGACTTCGGCTCGGGCGCGATCTGGGCGCACATCGGCGTCAGCGCGACCGAGTTCGCGATCGGCTTCGCTGCCTCGCTCGCGATCGGGATCCCGCTGGGCCTCGCCATCGGTTGGTTCCGGCGCGTCGACTACTTCCTGAACGCACTCCTCGCTGGGCTCAACGCCACGCCGAACGTCGCGCTCATCCCACTCATCGTGCTCCTCGCGGGGATCGGCCTCGAGTCAAAGGTCGTCGTCGTGTTCCTCTCGGCATTCTTCGCGGTCGTCGTGACGACCTTCACGGGCGTGCAGGCGATCGCCCGTCGGCACCTCGAGATCACCCGGAGCTTCGGGGGCTCGCGGTGGCTTGCGTTCCGGACGGTGGCGCTCCCGAGTGCGATCCCGTTCATCCTGAGCGGGACCCGGATCGGCGCGGGCCGCGCGCTGGTCGGGGTGGTCAGCGCCGAACTCCTCTCGGCGAACGTCGGGCTCGGTTACTACATCAGTTTCTTCGGGACCTTCCTCGACACCGCCCGTGTCATGCTCGGGATCGTGCTCTTCGGCCTCTTCGGAGTGATCCTCGGCGAGGTAATCCGCGTCGTCGAGCATCGGTTCGACGTATGGCGGCCCGAGATCCACTAGCTCGGGGAACGCGCCTGCCGATCGCGACGACGCCCGCGCGGCGGCAGGCAGCGGCAGACCGAGGTGCCGGACGCGATCCGCGGACGGCTCATGTCAGTGCACCAGATGGCGCATCTCGGGAACCGTCCGTTCGCCGCGCTCCTCGCGGGTGCGGTGGCGGCGAGCCTGGGCCTGCCCGCCGCGTGCCTCGCGGCTACGCTGCTGGTGCCGCTCGGTCTCGCCGCGATCCGGTCCGTGTGGCGCCTCCTGGACGACGGCCGGCGGGATGCGGTGCTTGTCGCGCCGCAGGGGCCGTGAGCGCCGGCCGTGGCGTCGCCGAACGCATCGAGGGCCGCTTGGATCGCCTCCGCCGACCGTCGTGCCCTGCGGTACCCGGACCGCTCGCGGTAACGGCGGCTCAATGCTTCAGGGTCCAGTCGAGCAGCACCTCTACGGTCCGTTCGGGCATCTGCCAGAAGAAGCCGTGCGCCGCGCCCGGGATCACCCGCATCTCGGCATTCGGGAGATGGTCCAGGAGGAACCGCGACTGCTCAGTGTGCGAACCTGTCCCCATCGGCTGCGTATCGCGGTCCCCGATTACGACGAGGACTGGCATGGTGATGTCGGCAAGCCGATCCGCGGTCTGATGTTCCTGGCGGGCGACGACGTGGCGAAGGTATGACTCGAGATCGGGCCTGTGATCCCAGAACAGTGTGAAGAGCCGTCGCACCCGTTCGGGATACGCCGCCGCGAACTCCGGCGTGAAGAACGTCTCGCGTGTGGGAT
>JBHEML010000033.1:0-20220 GCA_046262615.1 Candidatus Limnocylindria bacterium
CGGCTCGCCCGAGGCCGTGGCCGCCACCGGTGACGATCGCGCTGCGGCCCGCGAGGAGGCTCATGCGGGGACCGCCGCCTGCCGCGCGAGCGCGACCGCCAGGCGATCGATGTCCGCGTCGCGGTGCAGCGCCCAGAACGAGATCCGGATCGCGTCCGGCAGATCGGGCTCGGAGAGGTGCTTCACGACGATGCGCTCGTCGGCCCACATGCGGCTGACGATACCCGCCGCGTCCCCGCCCCGGGGAGCGATCGCCACGATCCCCGTCGGGGCGGCGCGTCCGGAGAGGACGTCGAACGGCAGGCCCGACAGCCGCTCGAGCAGCCGGGCCCGCAGCGCCGGTATGCGGTGCCGAACGACGGGCTCGAGGGCGCGCTGAACGGCGAGCGACTGACGGAGCCCGACGAACGCCGCTGCGTCGACCGTGCCGGTCTCGAAGCGCGTCGCGTCCGGCTGGAGCTCGAAGTTGCCCTCGAGGTCGTGATGGACCCGCGAGCGCCAGCCGAGCCGCACCGGGTCGAAACCTCCGGCGTCGCGGACCCAGACGGCACCCGTGGCGAGCGGGCCGTGCACCCACTTGTGGCCGAGCACCGCGACCGCGTCTGCACCGAGCGCAGGCGCGTCTACCGGCACCTGACCGAGCGCCTGCGCCGCGTCGACGATGCTCGCGGCGCCCATCTCGCGCGCGACCGCGCACGCCGCGGCCACGGGGAGCACCTTGCCGTTCTTGCACGACACGAGCGACAAGACCAGCGCCGCGCCCCCGGGGGCGGAGGCCAGGGCGTCGCGCACGGAGCGCACAAAGCTCGCGTCGTCGCGGTGCGACAGCACGACCACGCGATCGCCCGAGCGCTCCCGCAGGTACACCGGCAGCAGCGCCGAGGCGTGCTCCTCCGCGGTGGTCACGATCGTCGCTCCACGGGGAAGCCGGACCCCGCCGACGAGCGCGTTCAGACCGTCCGTCGCCGACTGCATGAGCGCGACGCGCGATGCGCCACCCTCGTCGCCCAGCGCCCGCGCGAGGTCGGCTCGCGTCAGCGCGAGCGCGGCGTTGTACGCGCCGTACCCCGCGTGCGAGAACATGCCGACACCGTTCAGCCAGCTGCGGAACCGTTCCGCCACGCGCTGCGCCACCGGGAAGGTCGGCCCTGATCCGGCGACGTTGAAATAGAGAAAGTCAGGCCGGAGCGCCTGGAGCGCGGTGAACGATAGGTCGGGTGCCTCGTCGATGCCCGGCGCCACGAAGGGGTCGTTCACGCCGCGGTGGTGATCCCGCGGAGGGCCAGGCCCGCGGCGAACAACGCGATGAAGCCGAAGGCGAACGCGGCGGCGCGCGGCGGGCGGCCGCGCACGAGCGTCGCCGCCATCGGCAGCGCGACCGCGAGCGCGATGCCATAGAGCAGGTGCAGGGAGTTCGCGGGCGAGCGCGAGAAGAAGAGCGGCAGCCCGAGCAGGCCCTGGAGGACGGCCATCGCCTCAGCGATCACGAGCGCGCCGTAGAAGCTGGGGGTGGGACCGCTCCCACGCACTCCGAGCGCGAGGCCCCAGATCCCCAGCAGCACGAGGTAAAGGACCACCGCGGTCGCCAGCCGTCCGTGGAGAGAGAGGAACACGTCCACGCGCGCACGATACTGGTGAGGTGATCGAGATCCGCGACCTGTCGCGGCGTTTCGGCTCGAACCTCGCGCTCTCCGCCGCCTCGCTGCGCGTCGAAGCGGGTGAGATCGTCGCCCTGCTCGGGCCGAACGGCGCCGGCAAGACGACGGCGAGCCGGATAATCGGCGGGATCCTCGCGCCGACCAGCGGCGACGCGATCGTCGCCGGAATATCGGTCCGGGAGCACCCGGGACAGGTGCGTGCGCGCTGCGGGCTGGTGCCGGACTCGCCCGGCCTCTACGAGCGCATGACGCTGCGTCGATACCTGCGGTTCTTCGCTTCGCTCTTCGACGTCGCGTCGCCCGATGGGCGCATCGCCGAGCTCGCGGAGCTCCTCGGCCTCACACCCGTCCTGGACCGCAGGCTGGGCGCGTATTCGCGTGGTATGAAGCAGAAGGCCGCGATCGCGCGCGCGCTCCTCCACGACCCGCCCGTCCTGCTGCTCGACGAGCCGGCGACCGCGCTGGACCCGCAGATGACCCAGACGCTGCGAGATCTGATCATCTCGCTGCGCGCGCAGCACCGCGCGATCCTGCTCTGCACCCACGACCTCGATGAGGCGCAGCGCATCGCCGACCGGGTCGTCATCGTCGACCGCGGGCGCATCGTGCGCGAGGGGCCCACCGCGCAGCTGCGCCGGACGGCGCGCCCAGCGTTCAGCGTGATCGTGTCGGGGGATGGAGCGGCGGCGCGGCGGGCACTCGAGGCTGCGGGCATCGCGGTCGATTCGACCAGCGCCGAGGACGGCCACCAGACGCTGCGATGGACCACGGACGATGCTCCGCGGACGAACACGCTCGCCCTCCGGGCGCTGCTCGACGAGGGGCTGCAGGTCGTGAGCCTGCGTCCCGAGGAGCGCTCGCTCGAGGAGGCGTACCTCGCGATCATCGCCGAGTCCCGCGCATGAAGAAGGCATGGGCCCTCGCTTGGCGCGAGATCGTCGACACGTTCTCGGATCGGGGCTCGCTCCTGAGAAGCCTGTTCTTCGGCGGCCTGCCGATCATTCTGCTCCTGGTCAACCGCGGAGGGCGGCCCAACCCGACCGTGATCCTGATCTTCGCCGTGCAGGCCGCGCTTCTCCCTGCCGCAAGCGCAGTGAACGCGGCCGCGGGCTCCTTCGCGGGCGAGAAGGAGGCGCAGACGCTGATACCTCTTCTTGCCGCTCCGATCCGCGACGTCGATATCGTCGCTGGTAAGTTCGCCGCGGCAGTTATCCCCGCGACGGTCCTCGCGTGGGTGGCGATCGGGGTGTACGACGCCACGGCTCGCTTCCTCTACGGGGCGGCGCTCGTCGGGACCGCGCTGCCGCTGACCTTAATATTCGGGCTCGCGGTCCTCGCATTCCTCGTCGTGTTGACGCTGACGAGCGTGGTGATGGTGGCATCAGCCCGCGTGGCGACGCAGCGCGCGGCGCAGCAGATCGGCGGCTTCGTCATCGCCGGGTTCGCGATCGCATTCGGCAGCGTCATCGGCGGGATCCTGGGAAGCGAGATGCGCGACACGCTCGTGATCGCGGTGCCGCTCGCGCTGCTGGCGCTCGACATCGTCGCGCTCGAGATCGCGCGTCGCCTGTGGGATCGGGAGGAGGCCGTGGCGCGGGCGTGACCCGAGGCGAGCCCGCCCAGGCGCGGGCGTCGACGTCATCCGGCGCGTCACTCGATGAACTCCTCGCCGAGGCCGCATCTCGCCCGGTGAGCGGATGGGACTTCGGCTGGCTCGGCGACCGCATGGTGACCGCGGCGCTTCCGTGGAGCTTCGAGGAGATCGCCGAACGCCACGCCCGAAGCTCGCCCGACCTCCTCGACATGGAGACCGGCGGAGGAGAGCGGCTGGCCGCGATGGGGTGGCGGCCGGCTCGCACGGTCGCCACCGAGGCCTGGCCCCCGAACGTCGACGTCGCCGGCGCGCGGCTGCGTCCCCTCGGTGTCACGGTCGTGCGCGACGAGGGCGCGCCGGACAACGTCGACCAGGTCGCCGGCGACGGGCGGGGGCGTCTGCCGTTCCCATCAGCCTCGTTCGTGCTCATCACCAACCGCCACGGTACCTACGTCCCTTCCGAGGTCGAACGGATCCTCACCGCGGGCGGCGCGTTCATCACCGAGCAGATAGGCGGCGACTACACCGACTTCCACGACGCGCTCGGGCTGGCCCGCCCGGCGCGTAGCAGGCCGCGCTTCGACGTCCGCTTCGCTACCGCGCAAGTCGAGCGCGCCGGGCTGCGCGTCGTGGATGGCGCTGAGGCCGACGAAACGACGACCTTTGCCGACGCCGGCGCGATCGCCTGGTATCTGCGCGCGGTCCCATGGGCGGTGCCCGGGTTCGCAGTCGATGCGCATCGCGCTGGGCTGGCGCTGCTGCACGAGCGGATGCGCGCCGAGGGGCCGGTCTCGGTACGTCAGCCGGCCTTCTGGCTCCACGCGGTCAAGAACGGACGCTGACCGCGATGAGCAAGCATTGCCCGGGCCGCCGCGAGTCGCCGAGACCGCCGCTCGTGGCCGCGGGCGCCGCAGGTCGCGCCGGGCGCCGCAGCTCGTCGCAGGTCGGTGCGGCCGCCGCGAGTCGCCGCGGCGCTGTTAGTCGCCTTGACCGGCCTCGCGCCAGCGCGTAGCTTTCGGCACTCGATGGGCCGCATCGCCTCCGCGTTCATCTTCGACCTGCTCCCCCACGGGAGCGGTTAAGGGAGGCGCGCGCGAGAGCGACCCGCGGCACAAGCGAAGCGCGAAGCCTCCCAGGAACGGGAGGCTTTTTCGTTCCCGCGGCAGGAGGAGTGTCATGGCGAGGTCGATCAGCGAACCGCAGGCAGCACCGGTGGCCGTCGCGCAGGAGATCGCGGAGACCGGCTGGGCGTACCTCGACGGCGAGTTCATGCACCTCGGCGAGGCGAAGGTGAGCATCGCGACGCATGCGCTCCAGTACGGGACCGGCGTCTTCGAGGGCATTCGCGCGTACTGGAACCCCGCGCACGAAGAGCTCCATGTGTTCCGCCTGCGCGAGCACTTCGAGCGGATGCACCGGTCTTGCCGCATCGTGCGCATCGGCCTGCCGGGTACGGCGGACGAGTTGGCCGATCTCACGCTTGAGCTCCTGCGGCGCTGCGAGTTCCGCACCGATACCTACATTCGTCCGCTCGCCTTCAAGGCGGCGCGGGTAGTCAAGGTGACCCTTGGAGGATTGCGCGACGGCTTCGGCATGTACGCGTTCCCGATGGGCGCCTATCTACCCGTCGGCGGGCTCACCGCGCGCACCTCGAGCTGGCGGCGCACGAGCGACGACGCGATCCCTGCGCGCGGCAAGATCTCCGGCTCGTATGTCAACACCGCCCTTGCCGTCGACGAGGCGCACGACCTTGAGGCCGACGAGGCGATCTTCATCACCCGCGACGGACACGTTTCCGAGGGAGGCGGGTCGAACCTGTTCATGATCCGCGACGGCGCACTCGTCACGCCACCAGTCACGGACGACATCCTCGAGGGGTTGACGCGCGCGAGCGTCATGACCATCGCGAGCGAGGATCTCGGACTCGACACGGTGGAGCGGCAGATCGACAGGACGGAGCTGTTCGTCGCGGACGAGGTCTTCTTCTGCGGCACAGGCGCGCAGGTGGCGCCATGCGTGCGGGTGGACGGACGGCCCGTCGGGGAGGGCGCAGTCGGTCCGCTCACCGCGCGCATCGCGTCCGAGTACTTCGCCGTCGCCCGCGGTGACGACCCCCGTCACCCGGAGTGGCGCACCGCGGTGTACGGCAGCCGGTGAACGTCGCGTACCAGGGACTCGCCGGCGCGTACTCGGAGGCCGCCGCGGCGGCGCTCTTTCCGCGGGCTGAGCTCGCGCCGCACCGCACGTTCGCCGACGTCTTCGCCGTGCTCGAGTCCGGCAATGCCCACGCGGCCGTCGTCCCCGTCGAGAACACGCACGCGGGCCCTGTCGCCGACGTGTACGACCTGCTCCGGCACCACCGTTCTCTGCGCGTGGTTTCCGAGGCGATCGTGCGCGTGCGCCACTGCCTCCTCGGGCTCGACGGCGCCGACATCGCGGATGTGCGAGTCGCGCGCTCGCATCCGCAGGCGCTCTCGCAGGTCGAGCAGTTCCTCCGCTCCCGCGGCATCGAACCCGAGGTCGCCTTCGACACGGCGGGCGCGGCGGCCGAGGTCGCCGCCGCCGGTGACCCGACCTTGGCAGCGGTCGCAAGCCGGCGTGCCGCGGTTCGATACGGGCTCGCCGTGCTCGCAGAATCGATCGAGACGGCGGCCGACAACTTCACGCGCTTCTTCGCCCTGGCGCCCGATGGCGCGGATGGGGTAAGCGAAGCCGTGCCGCAGAGGCTGCGCGCCGGCACGCGCAAGACCAGCCTCGTGTACGCCACGGCGAACATTCCGGGCGGTCTGCTGCGTTCGCTCCAGCCATTCGCGACCGCCGGCCTGCAGCTGACGAAGATCGAGTCGCGCCCGAGCGGAGACGCGCCGTGGGACTACGTTTTCTACCTGGACTTCGAGGGCGACCCGCGTGAGTCGCCGTCCCGCGAGGCCGTCGCGCTGATGCGCGCGTGCTGCGCGTGGGTGCAGGAGCTCGGCACGTATCCCGCCGCGACGGAGGTCCTCGAGCCCGACTGAACGCGAACGTAGACTCGGCGTCGTGCCGGAGCAGCGGAAGCTCGTCACGGTCCTCTTCGCCGACATCGTGGGCTCCACCAGCCTCGGGGAGACATTCGACCCGGAGATCGTCCGCGCGGCGCTGGGACGGTACTTCACGCGCACCGAGGAGATCGCGGCCACGTACGCGGGCGCGATCGAGAAGTTCATCGGCGACGCGATCGTCATGGTGTTCGGCGCACCCGTCTTGCACGAGGACGATGCGGAGCGCGCGGTGCGAGCAGGGCTGGCCATCCAAGAGTTCGTCAAGGGGCTCGACCGCGACCTCGACGTTGGCCTCCGGGTGCGCATAGGGATCAACAGCGGAGAAGCCGTCGTAGCCGAGGGGCCCCAGCAGCACTTTCCGATAACCGGCGACGCGATCAACGTTGCGGCGCGGCTGCAGCAGCACGCGGAACCCGGGGACATCGTCGTGGGAGGCCTGACCGAGCGGCTGACGCGCGGCGCGATCGACTACGGACCGGAGGAGGCGATCGTCGCGAAGGGAAAGGCGCAGCCCATTCCCGCGTTCCGGCTCATCGCGGCCCGCACCGCGGTGCCGGTGCAGGCACGCGGCCTGATCGGCGTGCGCGCCGCGCTCGTTGGCCGGCAGCGCGAGCTGCGCCGCATCGCGGAGGTCCACGCCCGCGCGGTCGACGAACGCACCGCGCAGCTCGTGACGATCGTCGGCGTCTCGGGGATCGGCAAGTCTCGCCTGGTCTTCGAGGCGCTGGCGGGCCTGCGAACGGATGATGGAACGCGCGTCCTGCGGGGTCGCTGCCTGCCGTACGGAACGGGGATCGCGTACTGGCCTCTGATGGACCTCGTGCGCCACGACGCGGGCATCACCGAGTCCGACGACGCGGCGGCAGCGCGGGCGAAGCTGCACGCGCGCCTGTCGTCGCTCGAGACGCTCGGCGGGGACACGCCCGCGGTCGAAGGACGGCTGGCGATCCTGCTCAGCCTCGACACGGCGGCCGCGGCGCTCCCGTCAACTCCGATCGAGCGCGTCGGCGCAGAGCTGTCTTGGGGCGTGCGGCGCCACCTCGAGGCGTTGGCGGCCGCCGGCCCGCTCGTCGCGGTGATCGACGACGTGCAATGGGCCGACGAGGTCGTTGTCGACATCGTCGAGCAGTTGCTTGACCAACCCCCGCAGGGCCCGCTCCTGCTGCTCTGCATGGCTCGGCCGGAGCTATTCGAGAGACATCCGCGGTGGGGAGCGGGCCGTCCGGATGCGACGTTCATACGCCTCGAGCCGTTCGACGCCAAGGAGACGCAGCTGCTGATCTCGAACCTCCTCGACATCGAGGAGTTCCCCGAAGCCCTGCGCGACCGGATCGTCGAGCGATCTGAGGGCAATCCTCTGTTCTGCGAGGAATTCCTGCGCATGCTCATTGACGACGGACGCATCGTCCTCGCGCAGGGGCGGTGGCGCGCCGCCGGGGATATCGGCGACGTCCGCGTGCCCGAGACCATCCTTGCGCTGCTCGGCGCGCGCGTCGATGGTCTGCCGGCCGGTGAGAAGGCGATGTTGCAGGCAGCGAGCGTGGTCGGTGAGCGGTTCACGGTCGCCCAGCTCGGAGTGCTGATCGAATCACCGTCCGCAGCTCCGCCCGAGGCGCTCGTGCGCAGAGGCCTGCTGCTCGAGGACCGACGCGACCCCGAGACGCCGGCGCTGCGCTTCAAGCACTTGCTGATCCGCGACGTCGCGTACAGCCAGCTCCCGAAGGGCGGGCGCGCCGATCTCCACGACCGCCTGGCGCGGCATCTCGAGGGCACGCTCGGCGACCGCAGCGCCGAATTCAGCGAGCTCGTAGCCCACCATGCGCTGCGGGCGTGGTCGCTCGCCGCCGAGATCCACGCCGACCCCGCCGTGCTACGAGCGCGAGCGGCTCGCGCCGTCGAATGGACAAGCCTGGCGGGCGACCGCGCCCTCGGCATCTACGCGACCGCGACCGCCGCGTCCTATTACACGCAGGCGATCGAGATGGCGCATGGGCAGGACATCGACGTGCCGACCGTCGTGCGCCTGTACCAGAATCGCGGCCGCGCGCTGGAGCTGCGCGGGGCCTTCGCAGAGGCGCAATCGAACTATCGCGACATGGAGGGGTTCGCGAGCGAACGGGGGGAGGACGCGCTCGTCGCGCTCGCTCTCGCGCACCAGGCGACGCTCCTGGTGATCCCGACGTCGAGCCTGCTCGACACGCGGCGCGGGGAGGAGCTGCTCGCGAAGGCGCTCGGGATCGCGCGCGCGAGCGCCGATCTCGCGCTGGTCGCGCGGCTGCAGTGGAACCGTCTCAACCTGTTCTTCTGGTCCGGCCGGCTCGACGATGCGTGGAGCGCCGGCGAAGAAGCGGTGGCGCTTGCGCGAGAGCTCGGGCTGCATGAGCTGCTTGCCTTCGCGTTGAACGACCTCGCGCGCTCTCTTCTGTGGCCGAACGTGCGCGTGCAGGAGGGAGAGCGCGCGCTTCTCGAGTCGCGCGCCCTCTTCGACGCGCAGGACAACAAGGCGATGATCACCGACAACCTCACCACCAGGGCGCTGTGGCTCCTGTGGCGTGGGGACCTCGTGGAAGCCGGGGCGGCGGTGGCCGAGCTGCGACGGACGAGCGAAGCATCCGACAATGGCTGGGGCCTTTCGGCGACGAGCTGGCTCGAACAGGAGCTCGCGCTCGAGCACGGCGAGATCGGCCGTTCGATCGAGCGCGGGCGCGAGGCCGTGCGCCTCGGACACGATGCGAACAACCTCATGCCGCGGTTCAACGCGCTCGCAGATATCTGGTCGGCGCACCACCTTGTGGGCGCTGACGAGGTGGCGGACGAAGACCTGCGCAGCGCCGCCGAGCTCAGCACGCGCCTTCCGGCGTGGGGCGGCCACATCACCGGGCTCCGCGCCCGGCGCGCCGCCACCGCAGGGAGGCTCGACGAGGCGCGGATGCTGCTGGAGGAAGCACGGCGGCTCGAACGGAACGGCCTCCGGATGCCGAGCTACGAGACGCTGACGGACCTCGCGGAGGTCGAGATCGATCTGGCGGCGCGTGACATCGAGGCCGCGGTCGGACACGCCGCCGCCGCGCTCGCGCGGTACGAGGGCCGGGGGATGCGGCTCTGGCTCGCCGATCTGGAGTGGAGCTGCGGAGAGAGCCTGCGCCTGCGGGGCGATCTCGACGCGGCTCGCGGGCACTTCGTGCGGGCCGTCGCCCACGCCGAAGCGCTCGACCAGCGGCGCCTCCTCTGGCGCGTTCACGCCTCGCGCGCCCTGGTGGAGGAGGCTCTAGGCGACCGGCAGGAGGCCGATGCCGCGCGGGTCCGCGGCCGCGAAGCCGCCGGAGCGATCCAGGTGTCGATCGGGGATCCGTCGCTGGTCGAGCGCTTCCGCGCCCTCGCGCTCGTTCGGTCCGTGTTCGTCGCCATTCCGCGATAGGCGCCGCCGGGTCGGGATCGCCGAGGCGGCGCCTTCGCGTGATTCGTCCGACGCAGGCGATATTGAGCATGCTACTGTATGTGCATGTATTCGCGCCGTGTTCAGCTGCTCCTCGATGAGCGCCGTTTTCAACGCATCGCGGGCGACGCCCGGCGGCGGAAGGTGTCGGTCGCGACCGTCATCCGCGAAGCGATCGACGCTGCCGCGAGTCGTTCGGATGACGATGCTCGCGCTTCCGCGGCTCGCGACATCCTCGCCGCGCCGCGCATGCCGGTACCGGATCCGGAGGAGTTGCGGCGGGAACTGGACGATATCCGCGAGCGTGTCCGCTGATCGTCCTCGACACCTCGGTGCTCGTATACGCCGTCGGTGCGGAACATCCGCAGGCCAGCCCGTGCAGGCGCTTGTTGAAGGCCGTCGGAGATCGTGAGCTCGAAGCGACGACGACGGTCGAAGTCGTCCAAGAGTTCGTGCACGTGCGCGCGCGGCGGTGGGAACGCGGGGACGCCGCGCAGCTCGGCCGTCGGTTCGCCCAGCTGCTCTCACCATTGCTGGAGGTCCGGATGCGCGACCTGGAAGATGGCCTGCTGCTCTTCGAGCGCCACCCGGAATTGGGCTCCTTCGACTGCGTGCTGGCGGCGACCGCGCTCGGGAGACAGGCTCGGTTCGTCTCCGCTGACAAGGCCTTCTCGACGGTGGCAGGACTCGACCACATCGACCCGGCGACACCCGCATTCCAAGCGCTGATCGGCGATCTACAGGGATAGCGCAAGCCGGGCCGCCGGCATCCGGTGAATCAGGCGTCGGCTTCTGGCGCGTGGTCGCCGCGTCGACCGAATGCCCAGGCGTTCAGGCGAAGACGCGCAGCGCGCCGGGCAGGACCTCGAAGGTCTGCGGCAGCTCGCCCACCGGGACGCCGTCGGCGTGTACGCGGACCTGCTCGCGGCTGCGCATGGTGATCGACGCGCCGAGGTAGCGGCGGCCCCTGGGCGGCCGGTCGCGGCCGAGCATCGCCGCGACGAACTCGCGCGCCACGCGGAGGCGGTCGTCGGCGAAGAGCGTGAGGTCGAGCTGGCCATCGTCCATCCGCGCGTCGGGCGCGACAGCGAATCCCCAGCCATAGAAGGGGCCGTTCGAGACGACGGCCTGGAGGCAGCGGTGCCGGCGACGCGCCCCATCGACGTCGATCTCGAGCACGGCGCCGCGGCGCGTGACCAGCGCGCCGAGCGCCGCGAGCACGAGCGCGCGGTCGCGGCGCACCAGCGCATGTCCCGCGTGGAAGGCGTCCGCATCGAGGCCGACCCCGGCGGCCTCGAAGAAGAACCGGCCCGCCACGCGGCCGACGTCGACCGTCCGGGTGCGCTTCCGCGCGATGCGGTCGGCCGCTGCCGGGAGGTCATCGCACGGCAATCCGATCGCGCGGGCGATGTTCATGTGGGTGCCCGCGGGCAGGACGCCGAGCGTGGCGGCGGTCCCGGTGACCGCGCGCGCGGCACCTCCGACGGTGCCGTCGCCTCCCGCGACGATCACTGCCCCCTCGCCGTTCCGCACCGCGTCAGCCGCGAGCTCCTCGGCCCCCGGACCGTCGCTCGTCAGCTCGACGAAGCGCAGCGCGAACCCCCCGGCGCGCAGCCGCGCGAAGATCGGCTCGAGCTCGTCGGCCGAGGGCGCGCCACCGGCGGCGGGATTCACCAGAAATAGGGCGCGCGTGGGGTCGGCGCCTCCGGTCACGCTCCCAGGTACGTCCTTACGACGGCATCGTCGTGGAGGAGCTCCGCTCCTGTGCCGGCGAGCGTGATGGTGCCCAGGTCCATGACGTAGGCGCGGTCAGCGAGCCGCAGCGCGCGAAGCGCGTTCTGCTCGACCAGGAGCATCGTCGTGCCCGCGGCCTTCATGTCGGCGAGGATGCCGAAGACGGTCGACACCATCTTCGGCGCGAGCCCGAGCGAAGGCTCGTCGAGGAGCAGGACGCGCGGGCGGGCGAGCAGCGCCCTGGCGATCGCGAGGATCTGCTGCTCCCCGCCGGAGAGGCTGCCCGCCGCGAGCCGGCGGCGCTCCCCGAGGATCGGGAAGCGGTGGTACATCTCGGCGATCGCGGCGCCGTCCCCATCGCGCTGACGCCGGCCGAGCAGCAGGTTCTCCTCGACCGACATCCGCGCGAGGACCTCACGGCCCTCGGGCACCTGCACGACCCCAGCGCGCACGATGCGATGTGAGGGCGCACCCAGAATGTCGCGCCCTTCGAGCCGCACGCGGCCGGAGGCCCCGGGCGCGAGCCCCGAGATCGCCGCGAGCGTGCTCGTCTTCCCCGCCCCGTTCGCGCCGATGAGGGCGACGAGCTCGCCCGCGCCCACGCTGAAGGAGATCCCATGGACCGCCTCGATCGCGCCGTAGCGCACGCGCAGATCGGCGACGTCGAGCAATGGTTCGCGCGCGACATCGGACCGCGCGCCGCTGGCCGGTCCGGACGCGGGACCGGATAGCGCGGCCCGGACCGGTGTGGTCACGCCGTCGCCTCCTCGGCGCCGAGGTACGCCTCGCGCACGGCGGGATCGGCCTGCACCTCCGCGGGCGTCCCCTCGGCGATCTTGCGGCCGAAATTCAGCACCGCGACGCGTTGGCAGGCGCCCATGACGAGCCGCACGTCGTGCTCGATGAGCACGACGGCGAGGCCCTGCTCCCGCAGCTCGCGCATGAGGTCGCGCAGCGCCGCGGACTCGGCCCGGTTCGTCCCGGCCGCGGGTTCGTCGAGGATCAGCAGCTTCGGCTCGGAGGCGAGCGCGCGAGCGACCTCGAGCCGCCGCTGGTCGCCGTACGAGAGCTCCCCCGCGAGGTCCCGCGCGCGGCGTCCGAGTTCCACGCGGTCGAGCAGCCCCACCGCCCGCGCCTCATCGCGCGAGGCGGCCCGGCGCCGGGGAACGAGCCGCGCGAGGACATCCGAGCGCATCCGGACGTGCCGGCCGACGAGGACGTTCTCGAGCACGGTGAGCCCCTTGAACAGACGCACCCCCTGGAACGTGCGGGCGACCCCGCGCCCTGCCAGCGCGTGGGGCGGCATGCCGGTCACGTCGGCGCCGTCGAAGCGGACGCGGCCGGCATCGGGCTTGAAGTGGCCGGAGATCAGGTTGATGAGCGTCGTCTTCCCGGCGCCGTTGGGGCCGATGATCCCGAGCGCCTCGCCGGGGTCGACGCCGAGGTCGACGGCCTCCACCGCCTTCACGCCGCCGAAGTGCTTCGTTAGCCCGGCGACCTCAAGGAGCATGGGGTTCATGTCCAAAGCAAGCGCAACCGGAGCACGGCGGCACGCGCTCGTCTCCGCTCGTCAGCGGACGCCTCACTGACAACGCATCCACCCGTCCTCGCGGAGACGACTCACGCCGCATCGAGCTGACCGATCCGCGCGAGGCGGCGCGTGCGCCCGAGCGTCGCGAGGGTCACCAGGCCGCGGGGAAGGAAGATGATGACGAACAGCAGGATCGCGCCCTGGAAGACGTCGCGGTAGTCGCGCAGCGGCCGGAGAAGCTCGGGCAGCGCGGTGAGGAGCGTCGCTCCGACGATCGGGCCGAGGACGTTCGGGATGCCGCCGACGACTGCGAACACGAGGATCTGCACGGCCTTCACGAAGCCGAAGTCCCCGGGCTCGATCGCGAAGTTGAGGTGCGCCGAGAGGCCGCCGGCGATGCCGGCGACGAACGCGCCGACAACGAACGCCGCGAGCTTGTAGCGGCTCACCGCGATGCCCTGGCTCGCCGCGGCGACCTCGTCCTCACGGATCGCCGCCCACGCACGCCCCGCGGTCGACCCGCGGACGCGGCCGAGGATGTACGCGGTGACGAAAAGGATCAGGCCGATGTGCCAGAGCTCCGTCTTCGGCGGGATCCCGTTGAGCCCGAGCGCCTTGCCGGTGATCGGCGTCGCGAGGAGCACGACGCGGACGACCTCGCCGAAGCCGATGGTCGCGATCGCCAGGTACACCCCGCGCAGGCGGAGCACCGTCAGACCGAGCGGCACCGCGAGGAGCGAGGATGCGACGCCGCCCGCGAGCAACACCGCCGGGAACGGCATGCCCGCCTTCAGCGTCAGCAGGGCGGAGGCGTACGCGGCGATCCCCATGAACGCGGCGTTCCCGAGCGTGAGCTGGCCCGCATAGAGCGTGACCCACACGGAGAGCGCGAGCAGCGCGTTGATGCCGACCGTCGCGATGAGCGTCGAGTAGGTGGCGAGGAGCTGGTCGATCACGGCGCCGACATCAGACGCGATCGACGGCCTTCTGTCCGAGCAGGCCGCGCGGGCGGAGCACGAGGATGAGGAAGAGCAGCCCGAACGCGAAGGCGTCGCGGAGCTCCTGCGGAAGAAACACGATGCTCGCGACCTCGCCGAGTCCGAGGATGAACGCGCCGAGGACCGCGCCTGGCAGGCTCCCCATTCCCCCGACGACCATGACGGTGAACGCCTTCAGCTCGTACAGCGTCCCCATCTGCGGGTAGATAGAGTTGTACGCGAAGCCGAGGAGCACCCCCGCGATGCCGCCGAGCCCGCTCGAGATGAAGAAGGTGATCGCGATCGCGCGCTCCACGTCCACGCCGACAAGGCGCGCGGCGCGCGGATTCTCGGCCAGAGCGCGCAGCTCACGGCCCAGGCGCGTCCCGCGCACGAGGTACGTGAGCCCGAGCATGAACGCGAACGCGACGGCGATGATCACCAGGCGCAGGCCGTCGAGACGCGCCTCGCCGACCTGGACCACGAGCGACGGCAGGCTGTCCGCCGGGTAAGACAGGAAGTCGGTGCCGTAGCGAAGCTCGACGAGCCGGACGACGATCGCGGCGACGGCGATGCTCGAGATCATCGCCGACAGCGGAGGGGCGTCGCGGCGCCGCAGCGGCGCGAACGCCACCCGATCGAGGACGATGCCGAAGAGGCCCGTCGCCAGAAAAGCGACGACGACCGCCGCCAGGGCCGGCAGGCCGAGCGTCGTCATGCAGAAGAGCGCGGCGAAGGCCCCGAGCATGAAGACCGCCGGGTGCGCGAGGTTCAGGATGTCGAGCACGCTGAACACGAGCGCAAATCCGATCGCGAAGAGCGCGTAGATGCTGCCGATGAAGATCGCGTTATAGAGCTGTTCGGGCATCCGGGCTCAGGCCCGCGGTGTCACTGGAACGGGACGAACTGGCCGCCCTGCACCGTCATGACGTACACGGTCTGCTTCACGTCGTGCTCCGGGGTGAACGAGAAGCTGCCGAGCGGCGTCGCGAGCCCGTTGATCCCCTCGAGCGCCTTCTTGAGCGCGGCGTGGTCGTTCGGGTTGCCGGACTTCTTCATCGCCTCGGCGAGCACCAGCAGCCCGCTGTAGGCCTGCGCCGCGAACTGGTCAGGGTCGGCGTTGTACTTGGCCTTATAGGCCGCGATGAAGTCCTGGTTCGTCTTGTCCGTATTCGCCTTGCTCCACGCGGTGCCGACGATGATGCTCGAGGCCGCGGCGCCCGCTCCGGTGATGACCGCGGGGGAGTTGAAGCCGTTGCTGCCCACGATCTTGAGCCCAGACGGGAACTGCTTCGCGACCTCTTGCACGACCTTGACGGCCGTGCCGGCGAGCGAGCTGTCGAGGATCGCATCGGGGTTCTCCCCCTTCGCCTGCGTGACGTACGGCGCGAAGTCAACGTCCTTGGACGTGAACTGGATCGTCTTGCTGATCGTGACGCCGTTGTCCGAGGCGGCCTTCTTGAAAATGTCGGCGCCATCGGCGGCGAACTTCTGGTCGCTCTCGACCATGAGCACGACCTTCTTCAGATTGAGCTTGTCCTTCGCCGCCTTGAGCGCGGCGGGCAGCGCCGACTCCTCTCCGAGAGAAGCGCGGAAGATCCAGTCGCAGGGTCCGTAGTCGCACTTGCCGACGATGCCGACTCCCGTGTTGGAGACGGCCACGACCGGTATGCCGGCGGCCTGCGCGACGGGATGCGCGCCCGCGGCGACGCCCGAGAGCGTGGGGCCGATGATCGCCGCGACCTTGTCCTCGTTGATGAGCTTGCGGAACACCGTGATGCCCTGGTCGCGGGCCGACGCCTCGTCCTCGACGACGAGCTTCAGCTGGGCGCCGTCGATCCCGCCGGCCTTGTTGATCTGCTCCGCGGCGAGCTCCACACCGTTCTTCTGCACGGGGCCGTAGACATTGGCTGAGCCGGTGAGCGACACGGCGACGCCGATCTTGACGTCGGACTTCGGCGCCTGGCTGCCGGCGCCAACGGGCGTGCCCGCGGGGCCCCCGCAGGCGGCGATGACCACCGCGGTCACCAGCGCGGCGACGCCGAATAGACGATGACTGCTCATGGCGGGACCTCCGAAGCGCGTGTGGGGAGCCATGCTACGGCGTGCCCGCCACGGTCGGCCTCGAGCGCCCGGGCTCGCTCGCGTGCCGCATGGTGAAAGCTGCACGGCCGGCCGCCCGAGCCTCGTGCGGGGAGGGCGCTTGCCCCTTTGTGCCATAGTGTGCGCGGCGTAACAACTACGGGCGTGCAAAGGCACGCGGAGGACGACGAACGTGGCGACAGGCACCATCAAGAAGCTCGTGGGCGACCGCGGCTTCGGCTTCATCGCGCAGCAGAACGGCAGCGAGATCTTCTTCCACCGCTCGCAGGTCCAAGGTGGCAGCTTCGAGTCCCTCCAGGAGGGCCAGACCGTCAACTACGAGGTCGGTACGGACCCCCGGCGGAACAAGGAGCAGGCAGAGAAGATCACTCCGGCCTAGATCCGGCGCCGCTCATCCACGGATGGGCGGGGTGCGCAACGCCGAGGCTGCTTCGGCGCCAATGAAAAGACGGGAGGCATTCGCCTCCCGTCTTTCCTATTTCGGATTTCGGCGCGGACTAGTCGGTCCGGCGGTTGTGGTCGTGCTCGCCGCGCGAGCAGACCGAGCAGTAGATCGGGCCGGTCTGGGTCTTCCAGTGGGCCGATACGGGCGCGCCGCAGCAGGGGCAGTTGTCGCCGTACATGCTGGGGTTCGGAAGCAGGGTCATTTGCGCACCTCCTTTGTTGGCGTGCGCACGCGTAGCCGACGAGGTTAGCTGTCGGGCTCGGGCGGCGTGCTCTTGGCGCCCGTCCGGTGAAGGATTCGCCCCAGTGAGTGGGTTCCCCGTTCGTATCGATTTGGCTCGTTCATTGTAGGTCCGCAGCGGGCGGTGCGGACGTGACTTTGGTCACACGAAGCTGTCTACTCCTGCCGCTGCTTCGCCCACATGACGTGATCGCGATTGATGTAGTACTCCTCGCCTTCCTGTTCGCAGCGGATGAACCGCTCCTGGCCCTCCTCGAGGATGTGGATGAGATCCGCGATCGCGCCCTCGACGAACACGGTGTCGCCGTTCGACATTTTCAGATTGATGATCCGGCCTTCCATCGGCTGGCGCGTCCTCCTTCTGCCGCGGTACCGCCATGACGACACACGGTCGACGAGCGCTCGTGCGCCGCATGCGTGTCGGTCCTCGGCCAGCGACCCGGAGAGGATTCGAACCTCCGACAAACACAGATTCGAAGTCTGCTGCTCTATCCGCTGAGCTACCGGGTCGGAGGGCACATGGTAAATGGCGCCTCCGACCCGGTCGCCAAGGTCACGGATGTCCCGGCGTCTCGCCTACCGCGTCAGTGGCGGGCCTGCGAAATGGACGCCGTATCGGCCGGCAATCTCGGCCAGGCGCCCCATGTCCGGCGGGCCACTCAGCGTGGCGAAGTACGCCTCCTGCTCTCGGAACATCCCCTCGATGCCCGTCGGCGCGATCACCCCGATCGTGCGCACGAGCTCGTCGGACAAGTTCGCGAATACGTGCGGCACTCCGCGGGGTAAAGTCACGAAGTCCCCCGCCCGGGCCTCGAGACGCTCATCTCCGATCTCGACGGTGAGGACGCCCTCCACGATGTAGACGTTCTCGTCCTCGTGGGTGTGGACGTGCTTGGCCGGGGCCGGCGCACCGGGATCCATGCGCGCTTCGCCGACGATGAACATCCCGCCTGTCTGCTCCGTGGTGGCGAGAAGCCGCCAGGGACCGCCCGGCAGGTCGCGCCAGTTTCGGATCTGCGAGTGCATTCGTTCCTCCCGCCCCGTTTCTCAGGTATCCTGAACGTAAGGTTGCCTGAGCATCGTAGTCGCGCGGCGTCGGCCCGTCAACGCGGTCAACGGGCGCCCGCGGGAGGCAACTCCGGACTGGCGGGCGGCAACGCCCGACCCTCTGTCGTCAACACGACGGCCTTGCTCGGGGGGGCGTACTCCCGGCTCGGCCACCGGATCGTCGAGGGCGTCGTCGCCGCGGGGTACCCGCAGCGGCCCGCGCACTCCGCCGTGTTCGCGAACATCGACGTGGCGCGGGGCTCGAGGCTGACCGACCTCGCGGGCAAGGCCAACATGACTGCGCAGGCGCTGGGGGAGCTGGTCGACGACCTAGAGCGGCTCGGGTATGTCAAGCGGATGCCCGACCCGAGCGATCGCCGAGCAAAGCTCATCGCGCTGACCGACCTCGGGATGGCCTGCGTCGAAGAGGCCATCGCAGTGATCGCCGGCATCGAGCGGCAGCTCGGGGTGCTCGTCGGGCCACGGAGTCTCGCCGAACTTCAGAGAATCCTCGGGCTGATCATCGCCGACGGCTGAGGCCGGGTCGGTCAAGGGGATCGATCGCTCGATCGGGACGGGACAGGCGCCCCTGGCGCTCGCGTTCCCGCCTCGGATAGGTCAGCGGTCGCCGGGTCCGGGGCGTGCGATCAGGTGTGTTGTCCGGCGTCACAGGCACTGGCCGGTCCAGCCGATCCACCGGCGAGTGCCGCCGATGGGCGGCGAGGACGTAGCTGTCGGCAAGGCGCAGGTATCGCTGCACCATGTCGAGCGTGGCGTGGCCGAGCAGGCGCTGTAGCGTGAACACGTCGCCGCCAGCCTCGAGGTAGCGCAGCGCGAACGTGTGGCGGAAGCGGTGGGCATGCAAGCCCGCGATACCGGCGTCGGCGCCACGGCGCGCGAGGATCCGGCGCAGCCCGGCGGGTCGGAGCGGGCGGCAAGATTCCGACGTGAGCAGGGCGCCCGCGGGTCGCCATTCCGCCAGGAAGCTGGCGAGCGCGCCAGCCACGGCGCCGCCGAAGCTGACGCGCCGCTCCCGTCCGCCCTTGCCGCGGACGAGCAGCACGCCGGCGCGCAGGTCGAGATCTGAGACTCGGACGCCGATCAGCTCGTTGCGACGGAGCCCGGTGTCGAGGAGCAGGAGAAGGGACAGCCGATCGCGTTCGCCGTGGAATGTGCCGCGCGGACAGGCCCGAAGGAGACGCCGGACCTCGTCATCGGACAGGGGCGCGACGACCTTCCGCTGCCGCCGTGGTGCCTTGAGGTCCGCCAGAACGTTCAGCTTCGTGTGCCCCTCGCGAGCAAGCCAACTCGCGAAGGCGCGGAGGACGCGGTAGTGCGCGTGCAGCGTCTCGGGGCTCACGCGCCGGCCGCGCGGTCCGACGCGGTCGCGAAGCCAGGCGAGGAACGCGGTGACCGAGCGCGCGTCGAACTCGGCTGACCCGCGCGGAGCACCGTCCCATCCCAGATAAGCGTGCAGGAGTCGCTCGTACCACTCGCTGGTGGCTGGCGACAGGCCAGCCGCGCGGCAGCTTACGAGATAACGGTCGACCAGGTTCTCAAGCGGACGGCCTGGGGCGCGTCGCACCATACGGGAAACACTCGACGCGCCCTTGCCGAGGTTTCCCAGGGCGCGTGGAAGGATGTCAGCGCCGGTCGGGCGGGAGCGCCTCCAGGCGCCTCGCCGACGGCGGTGATGTACGCGGTGACGAGCTCGCGGGATCTGCGCGTCCACTGCCTGCCCGGGTGGAGGTGTTCGCGAGACACGTCGCGGCGCTCGCGCCCGAAAAGGACAAGTCATCTCCGGCTCACCAGGGCCGTAGAACATATGCTACGATACTCCCCATGGCAGACGTTTCAGTCCGCGAGTTGCGTAACAACGTGAGCGCCGTGCTCCGCCGGATCGAGCGCGGCGAACGTCTGCGGGTGACGGTGCATGGGCGTCCCGTGGCCGAATTGGTGCCTCTGGCCAGGCCGCGCACCATGGCGTGGGAAGCGTTCACCAAGAGTGTGCGTAGAGCTGACGCCGGCCTATCGCGCGATCTCGCCGAACTCATGCCGGACACGACCGACGACATTGACCTTCGCGAATGATGCGCGGGACGGTGGGCCTCGCGGATACCTCGCTCTTCATCGCAGGGGAGGGTGGACGGCCGCTCCGCGGTGAGCCCCCCAGCGAGCTGGCCGTGTCGATCGTCACCATCGCCGAACTGCGCGTCGGCGTGCTCGTCGCCGGCGGTGCTGCATCGAGGGCCCGCAGGCTGACGACATTACACGGCGCCGAAAAACTCGAGCCGCTGCCGATCGACGATGCCGTCGCGACAGCATGGGCCGAGTTGCGCATCGCTCTGCGGGACTCGGGGCGTCGCGTGCCTGTGAACGACTCCTGGATCGCGGCGACCGCTCTCGCTCATGGGTAC
>JBHEML010000034.1:0-19217 GCA_046262615.1 Candidatus Limnocylindria bacterium
GGACATGACTGCCGGTGGGTTCTGTGCCCCGGGCAAGGCATACGAGCCCTCGACCGCGGCGATCGCCAGCGCTCCGGCGGCATGCGCCGCGTCCGCCACCGCACCCAGGTCGACGAGGGTGCCGAAGAACGAAGGGTTCGCGACCACCAGGCACGCCGCGCCGTCGGCCGCGGCGACGAGTTCGGTGGCACCGGGCACCTCCACGATCTCCATGCCGGGGCCCTGTGCGTAGGTGCGGAGGATCTCGCGGTGGTGCGGATGCACGTCGTGCGAGACGACGACCCGTCGGCGGCCCGTCGCGCGGACCGCGAGCATCGCCGCTTCGGCGACCGCCGTCGAGCCGTCGTACAGCGATGCGTTGGCGACGTCCATGGCGAGCAGCTCGGCGACGAGCGACTGGTACTCCCAGATCGCCTGGAGTGTGCCCTGGCTCACCTCCGCCTGGTACGGCGTGTACGCTGCCCGCAGGCCGATCCAGCGACGCGATGCGCGACAGCTCGGCGAACAGGTCCATCTCCGACAGGCCGGCTGGCACGCCGAGCCGCGGTCCGCGCGCGTGCTCGGGCACGGCGGAAAGGAGCTCGTCGACCGACCCCAGTCCGATCGTTTCGAGCATCGCCGCGCGGTCGGATGCGGTGTGCGGGGAGTACGGGTTCCGCAACTAGTCCGCGGCTCCGTCCGTGCTCGCGCCGATGTGCGCGCGGTAGTGGACGGGGGACAGCAGCTGCCGGAGCTCCGCCTTGTCCGCGAGCCGGACGCGCAGCAGCCATCCGTCGCCGTACGGCGAACTGTTGACGAGCTCGGGGCTCTCGACCACCTTGAGGTTGCGCTCGACGACCTCTCCCGAGACCGGCGCGTAAATGTCGGAGGCGGCCTTCACCGATTCGACGACCCCGAGGCTCGAGTACTGACGAACGCTGGCCCCCTTCTCGGGAAGCTCGACGTACACGATGTCGCCGAGCTGGTCCTGGGCGAACTCGGTGATGCCGATGGTGGCGAGGTCGCCGTCCTCGCGCACCCACTCGTGCTCCTTCGAATAGCGCAGGTCGTCCGGGACCATCTTCATTCCTTCCATCGGGCGCACGCGGTCACTTCGTGACTCTGCTGTACGTTCGTACACACAGGATCACTTCGTGATCCTGCTGTACGTTCGTACACACAGGATCACTTCGTGATCCTGCTGTAGAACGGGACTTTGACGACGCGGGCGGGCACGTCGCGTTCGCGGATGCGGACCGCGAGCGAGGTGCCGATCTTCGAGCGCTCCACCGGGACGTACGCGAGAGCGATGTTCCTCTGCACCGTTGGGCCGTAGGTACCGCTCGTGACGCGGCCTATCGGGCCGCCGATCTCATCCACCACCTCGTGGCCGTGCCGCGCGACGCCGCCGTCCAGCACCAGCCCCACGAGCTTCCGCGTCGGACCCGCAGCCTTCGCCGCCACGATCGCGTCGCGGCCCACGAAATCCTTGTCGAGCTTGCACGTCCACCCGAGCCCGGCTTCGATCGGGCTGGTCGTCGCGTCGATCTCATTCCCGTACAGAGAGAAGCGCGCCTCGAGTCGCAGCGTATCCCGCGCGCCAAGACCCACCGGCACGATGCCCGTGGACTCGCCGGCCGCGAGCAGGCGCGACCACACCTGCGCCGCGCGCTCCGCGGGCACGAACACCTCGAAGCCGTCCTCGCCCGTGTAGCCCGTGCGTGCGACAGTGGCGCGCACCCCGCCGACGCGCGCCTCGGCCACGCCGAATGACGGCAGCGACTCGATCGAGTCCTCCCGTACCGGCAGATCCGTCACGGCGGAGAGCACCACGGGCGACCGCGGGCCCTGGACCGCGATCAGCGCCGTCTCGGCCGAGGCGTCCTCGAGCCGCGCGCCCTCGCCCAGGCGGGTCTCGACGTGGGCGCGGTCCTTGGGGATGTTCGACGCGTTCACCACCACGAGGTACTCGTCCGCGCCGAGGCGGTACACGATGACGTCGTCCACGATCGTCCCGCCCTCGTTGCAGAGGAGACCGTAGCGCGCCTGGCCCTGGTGCAGGCCGGCGATGTCGCTCGATACGAGCCGGTCGAGCGCGGATCCCGAGTCCGGGCCGCGGACGTGGAACTCGCCCATGTGCGAGAGGTCGAAGAGCCCGGCCGACGCCCGCGTGGCGCGGTGCTCCGCGATGATGCCCGCGTACTGGATCGGCATCTCGTAGCCGGCGAAGGGCACCATCTTCGCGCCGAGCGCGACGTGCTCGTCGTGCAGCGGCGAGCGCTGGAGCGTCTGTGCCGTCACGACGCGGGGGCGCCTTCGCCCCGCGCGGCGAGCGCGCGGTCGAGCACCTCGCGGTACGTGTCGAACGACAGCATGCGGCGAGCTTCGGCGACCGGCACCCAACGGACCTCGTCGTACTCGTGGTCGTGGAGCGACACGTCGCCACCGACCGGCTCCATCAGGTAGAAGTGCACGAACTTGTGCACGCGCTCTCCAGCGGCGGCGAACCAGTACTCCATCGTCCCGAGCGGCGCCGTGATCCGCACCTTCAGCCCGGTCTCCTCCTCCACTTCGCGCAGGGCCGTCTCCTCGATCGACTCATCGCCGTCCGGGGTCCCCTTCGGAAAGACCCAGGACCCGTCGCTCCGGCGCCCCGCGAGCGCGACCTCGAGGGCATCCAGCCCGCCCCGGAAAACGACCCCTCCGGCGGCGATCGCCGAGCGGACCCGGCCCATGCGGCGGGAGCGGACGCGCGCAGCGGCCATGGGCAGTCCTCCCGGCGGATCTGCGGTCATTCTCGCATCAGCGCCGCTTCGGCGTACGCGGCGAACAGGCCTTCGGCGACCGCGTGCGGCGTCCATGCGCGCGCCCGCTCGCGCGCGAGCGCGGCCATCGCGCCGCGCCGTGCGGCGTCGTCGAGCAGCGCGTCGAGGCACTCCGCAAGCTCACGCGCGGAGGGCGCGGCACCGGGGAACATTCCGCCCTCGCCGTGGCGCAGGACCTCGGCGTACCCGCCGCGGTCCGGCGCGACGATCGCGCGGCCGGCGGCCGCGGCCTCGCACAGCGCTAGGCCCTGCGTCTCGCTGCGGGACGCGCTCGCGACGATGTCCGCCGCCGCGAGCGCATCCGCCAGCGCGGCGGGCTCGAGCTGTCCGGCCATGCGGATGCGAGCGGAGACGCCGGCTCGCTCCGCTACCGCCGCGATCTTGACATCGAGCGGACCCTGGCCCGCGAACGCGAGGACCGCGTCCCGATGACGCGACGCGGCGAGCATCTCGACGAGGTCGAGCACGCGCTTTTCCCGCGCGAGGCGGGACACGGACAGCACCAGCGGGACGGACCGCCCAACGTCGAGCGCCGCGCGGCCCCGCGCCGCATCGCCGCCCGCGAGCGCCTCGGCCACGGGCGCTGGCACCACCCGGAGCGAGCGGGGCAGATGCATCTCGGCGAGCTCCTCGGCGAAGGCTCTCGACGGAGCGATCACCACGTCGGCCGATGCCGTGACCGCACCGACGTACGGCGTGAGGAGCGCGCGCGCGAGCGGTGCGACCGCCTTCGTGTAGTGGGCGTACTCGTCGAACCGCGTGTGCACGGTGACGACGAGCGGCACCCGCAGCGCGCGCGCCGCCGACAGCGCCGCCCACGAGGCCCCGAAGACGGAGTGCGCGTGCACGAGACCGACCCCGCGCGCACGCAGGCTCGCTGGGAGACGCGGGCTGAACAGGGCGACGCGATACCCGCGCGGCGCGCCCGGCACCTGCGCGTCCGGCTGCGGCAGGTCGACGTCGCCACGCGGGCCCACGACCGTGACCGTCGTGCCCGCCGCGATCAGCGCGTCGGCCTGGGCGCGCACCGCCACGGTGACTCCGGAGACGTAGGGCAGCGCGACGTCCGTCAGGAACGCGACGTGCAACGGCCAGCCACCGCGCGCGTGGCCCCGCACGGGCGGCCGCGCGTCACAGGAGGCGCGTGTTGTTGATGACGAGCGCGAAGCTGCAGCGGAGGAACTCCGCCGCGCGGCGCGAAAGCATCATGCGCGAGAGGAAGATCTCGAAGTACTCCATGAGCGGCGCGACCTCGGTATCGACGGTGAGCTCGAGGGTGATGAGCTTTTCCTTGCGGCTCACCTTGATCTCGGACGACGTGGCCGCGTAGTTCACGCGGTCGTGGATGTCGAATGTCGTGCTCTTCGGGTTGCGCACGCGGCTGCGGTGCACGTCGCTCTTGTCCGCGATGATGACGGCGGCCGAGATCGCGCTCACCGGAAGCCCGCCTTCGGATTCCTCGTGGTTCGCGATGGCGCCCATCACCGTCGCGACCTCCTCGTAGTTGAAATGCAGGTCGAGCAGGATGTCCTTCGCGAGGAGCGCGCCGGTCTGTCCGTGCTTCTCCCGAGTGATCACGTTGCCGACGTCGTGAAGGTAGGCGGCGACGGCTCCGAGTTCGCACCTTCGAGCCTCGTGCCCGAGCGAGCGCAGCAGGAAGCGCGCGCCGTCCGCGCACGTGTTCGCGTGCCGTTCGCCGTGCTCGGTGTAACCGATGGCGCCGGTCTGCTGGTTGGCGGAGCGGATCCATACCTTCACGCGTTCGTCGTGCCGCACGTCCTCGAGCGTCGGCCCCTGGCGCTTCGCTTCGAGCGCCGTCTTGGTCTTCGTCTCCGCGCGGTGGATCTTGACGCGCTCGTCCGGAGCCGACGGCTCGCTCAGCCTGGGCCGTCTCGGCTCTCGCATCGTGTCGCTCATCGGCGCAACTCTGTCACTCCCGGCGCGCCTCGGCATAGGCGCGCTGGAGGCGCTCCGCGACGGTCTGCATCCAGCGCAGCTCCGTGAGTCCGGCCCGGCACACCACGGCGCCCCGCGTGAAGGCGAGCCACGGCCGCAGCGTCCCGCCGAACAGCCCGAGCCACGTCGTGCTGCCGGCGTCGACCTTCGGTCCCTTCCCGCGCTTGTCCGCGGGATGGGCCGCGACGGCGCCTTCGCCCGCCGCGAACTCGATCGCGGCGTCACTGTCGGTGAACCGCAGCAGCGCTCGACCGGCGGGCACGTCGCGCAGCGCGTCGCTGACCTCTGGGCTGTCCGACGCGGCGGTCAGGATGCGCAGGCACAGTGCGGCAACGTCGATCCCCCCATTCGCGGCCGTGGCGACCGCGGCCGCCTCGTCGAGCAGCGCGACGAGCTCGCGCGTCGTCATGCGAGCGGAAGATCCGAGCGGACTGCGCCCTGCCGCGTGCCTGGCGAGTCGCCCAGTGACCTGAATGCGGCCGCTCCGATCATCGCGCCATTGTCCGTGCAGAGTCGCGGGGGCGGCACGCGGAGCGGCTGCGCGATGCGCCGCGCGATCTCGTCCCGCAGCGGCCCGTTCGCCGCGACCCCGCCGCCGAGCATGACCGATCGCACCCCGTGCTCGGCCGCCGCGCGCGCGGTCTTCTCCGCGAGCGCCTCGTTGATCGCCCGTTGGAACGACGCGGCGACGTCAGCGACCGGCACGTCCCCTTTCTGCTCGAGCGCACGCACGAGGCGGAGGACCGCGGTCTTGAGGCCCGAGAAGGAGAAGTCGTATCGCTCGGGTACGGCGGCGCGGGGCAGCGGATATGCCTTCGCGTCGCCGGATCGGGCGACACGCTCGATCTCGGGGCCGCCGGGGAATCCGAGCCCGAGCAGACGCGCCACCTTGTCGAAGGCCTCGCCCGCGGCGTCGTCGATCGTGCGGCCGAGGAGCCGGAATCGGCGATGGTCCTCCATCAGCACCAGGTCGCTGTGCGCGCCGCTGACGACCAGCACCACCGCGGGTATCTCGGGCTCGGGTGGGACGGCGTCCGACTCGTAGAGCCAGTTCGCGTACACGTGGCCCTCGAGGTGGTTGACCCCGATGAACGGAAGACCCGCGGCCAGCGCCAGCCCCCGGCCGTAATTCGCGCCGACGAGCAGGCATCCCATGAGCCCGGGCCCGACGGTCGCAGCGACCGCGTCGACCTCGGCGAGGGTCAGCGCCGCTTCGCCCAGCACCTGCTCGACCAGGGGATCGAGGATCCGCAGATGCTCGCGCGCCGCGACCTCCGGGACGATCCCGCCCGTCGCCGCGTGGGCCGCCTGGGAGGCGACGAGATTCGCGCGGATGCGCCTACCGTCCTCGATCACCGCGACGCCGGTCTCATCGCAGCTCGTCTCGATGCTCAGGATCGCGGTCATGCGGCGGGCGTCGGCGCGGGCCGCGAGCCGAGCGGGCGCCAAGAGGGTCTCAGGATTCGCCCTTCTCGAGCTCGTCGCGGAGGCCGCGGAGGCGTTCGCGCACCGCGCGGTCGCGAATGCGCTCGGTCCACATGATCAGCGCGTCCTCGTTGTTGTCCGAGTAGTAGCGCCGCCGCACCCCGGCGCGCCGGAACCCGTACTTCTCGTAGAGGCGCTGTGCGCCGAGGTTCGACGCCCGCACCTCGAGCGTGAGCCACGCGGCGCCGAGCTCACCCGCGATCTCGAACAGCCGCTGCAGCATCCGCTCGCCGATGCGCCGCCGGCGAAAGTCGGGCAGCACCGCGAACGTCGTGATGTGCGCCTCGTCGACCATCAGCCAGAGCCCGGCGTATCCGACGACCACCCCATCGGCGCGCGCGACCACGTAGCGCGCGTTCTTGTTTTGCGTCAGCTCCTGCCGGAACGCGTTCGCCGGCCACGGCACGGGGAACGAACTCCGTTCGACCTCCTGCACCGCGGAAATGTCGTCGAGCGTCATGTCGGCTATGACGATCGGAGCGAGGATCACCATGGGCGGGTCGTTCTTCCCTCTGCTGGCGTTCCGCCGACCGGCGCGCGAGCTTTTTCCGGCTGGCGCCGCGCCGGGCGCGTCCCGAGATCGACCGGCGTCACGAGATCCGGATCGCGGGAGCCCGGACGTACAGCGGCTCCACGTCGGAGGGAGCCGTCGCGCCGCCCGCCTCCAACTCTCGCCAACCGAGCTCCGCGAGAAAGCCGGCTCGGCGCAGCCGCGATGCGGGTGGGGCGAACCTCGCCTTCGATCCGAGGACATCGCGCAGCGTCGTTTCCGCGACCGCGTCGATCTCGCCGGTGAACAGCGTGTCCGTCGTGATCTCGTCGCACAGCATCTCCAGCGTACGGAGCGAGATGTCGTTCCGCCGGGCCCACGTGCCGTCGCGCGAGTCGTAGAACGCGGCGTACCACTCCGTCCGGCCCGCGGGAAGCAGGGCGCACGCCGGCCTGCCGCAGGCCGCGTGCGCGTAGGCGAGGACGTCGAGCGTGGGGATTCCCACCACCGCGGCACCCCGCCCGCGCGCAAGCCCTTGTGCGGCGGCGATGCCGGCGCGCAGGCCGGTGAATGAGCCGGGACCCGTCGCGACGGCGATCCGATCGACGGCGTGCAGGTCGATGCGGGACAGCGCGAGGAGGCCTTCGATCGCCGGGAAGAGGTCGGCGGTCTGGCGGCGCTCGGCCTGCCAGGACTGTTCGGCCAGCACGCGCCGGCCGTCGAAGAGCGCGACCGATGCCGAGGTCGTCGAGGTGTCAAGCGCCAGGAGCATCGGTCCGCATCCCCTCGACGATCTCGCGCGCGCGCGGGCCGCTTCCGGCGAGCACCAGGCGGCGCTCTTCCTCGCTCACGTGTTCGAGGCGCACGTCCACGCGGTCCTCCGGCAAGAGGCCCGCGGCCCGTTCCGGCCACTCGATCGCCGTCACGCCTCCGGCCTCGAGGCACTCCTCCCAGCCGATCGTGCGCAGGCCGCCACCGTCCAGCCGGTAGAGATCGAGGTGGAAGAGCGGCAGGCGCCCGCCCGCGTGCTCGTGCAGGATCACGAAGGTCGGGCTCGAGACCACGGCTGGGTCGAGGCCAAGGCCCGCCGCCAGCCCGCGCGCGAGCACGGTCTTGCCGGAACCGAGCTCGCCCCACAGCGCCACGACGTCGCCGCCTCGCAGATGCGCTGCCAGCCGCCGGCCGACGCGCTGGGTGTCGAGCGGCGAGCGGCTCCGCAGCTCGAGCGCCGCCTCAGGCACCGGCACGCTCGAAGCGCCGGCGCTCGAGGATCAGCCGGATGGTGAGTCCCAGGAAGGACCCGAAGATCGCTGCCCAGATCGCGAGATACCACTCGCGCGGAATGGTGCAGAAGAGCGCGACGAGACCGCTGCTACAGCCGATCGACCCGAGGAGCGGCGCCACGCCGAGGATGCCGACGACGGTGCGCTGCCGGCGCAGCCGCCCCTCGGTGCGGGCCCATTGGGCGGCGCGCACGTCGCCCGAGGCCTTGGGTGCGCGAGTCCGCCGCGGCGCGGCGGGCTCACGCCCTCGGCGGCGTCGTCGTTTCGAAGGCATCGTACCCACCGAGGAGCGCGGAGCGGCGACCGTCGGGCGCGACCAGTACCGCGCCCGCGCCGGCGGCGACGCGGCCGAGCGCGGTAAGGAGCGGACCCGCGCGTTCGATCGCCGCCGCGGGCCCCGTCACGACGAGCTCGTAATCTTCGCCGCCGTCGAGCGCGTCCTCGACAGATGCGCCGTCCTGCACCGGGATGCGATCCCCGTCGATCTCGATCGCGCAGCCGGACGCCTGCGCGAGGAAGAGCGCCGATCGCGCGAGCCCATCGCTGCAGTCGATCGCGCAGCGGATCCCGGCGGCGGCCAGCGCGCGCGCCTCCGCCAGCCTCGGGACCGGGCGGAGCAGCCGCGCGCCGAGCCGCGGATCCGGGATCCCGCCGCCGTCGAAGATCCGCAGCGCGGCGGCGGCGCCGCCAAGGTGGCCCGTGACAGCGACGACGTCGCCGGGCCGCGCGGCGTCGCGCCGGAGCGCCGCGTGGGCCGCGACCGACCCGACCGCGGTGACCGAGACGACGTACGGACCGCCGCTGCGCACGGTATCGCCGCCGACGAGCGGTGCGTCGAACGCGCGCGCGCACTCGAGCAGGCCATCGAGGAGCCCGTCGGCGAAGGCCTGCTCGAAGTCCGCGGGCAGCGCGACAGCGGCGAGGAGATACCCGGGACGCGCGCCCATGGCCGCGAGGTCCGAGAGGTTGACCGCCGCCGACTTCCAGCCGAGGTCGTCGGCGGCGCCCCACTCGCGCCGGAAGTGGACGCCCTCGACGAGCATGTCCGTCGTCAGGACCGCCAGCTCCCCCGGCCGCATCTCGACGAGCGCCGCGTCGTCTCCCGGCCCAAGCACCACACCGTGTCCCGAGGGGATCCGGTTCCGCCAGCGCTCGACCAGGTCGTTCTCGCTCGCCGCGCTCATCCCGCGATGCGCGCGACCAGGTCGGCCGCCGCCTCCCCCGGCTCGGCGGCACCGGCGATGGCGGCGATCACGGCGACGCCGTCGGCGCCGGCGTCGATGACGGCGCGCGCGTTGGCTGCGGTGATCCCGCCGATTCCGAACAGCGGAAGTGCGGGGCCGATCACGGCGCGGACTTCGCGGATGACGGCCAGCCCGCGCACGGCGGCATCCGTCTTGGAGGCCGTCGCGTAGACGGATCCCGAGCCCAGGTAATCGACGCCGGCCGCTGCGAGGAGCCGGGCGCCCGGCGCGTCGTGCGCCGACGCGCCGACGACGCGGTCCGCGCCGACGATCGCGCGAGCGTCGGCGACAGTGATGTCCTCGTCGCCCACGTGCACGCCGTCCGCGTCGGCGAGCAGCGCGATGTCCGCCCGGTCGTTCACGAGGAACAGCGCGCCAGTTGCGGCGCACCGGCGGGCGAGGTCGCGCGCGAGCGCCAGGGCCGCCCCGTCCGGGGTGCGCTTCGCGCGCAGCTGCACGATCCGCACGCCAGCCGCGAGCGCGGCGTCGACGAGGCTCGTCGCCTTCCGATCGGCCGCGACGATGAAGTAGACGCCGCCGGCGCGCAGCACCGCGCGGCGATCCTCAGGGCGCACGCGCCCATTGTCGGGTCATCCCGGTCGAGGCGCGGAGGCGAAGCCGACGCGACGAGCCGGAAGAATGGCGAGTCGTTCGGTCTTCTTTCAGCGGGGAGCGTCGGAGGGCCGGACGTTCGCCACGGGGATCCTGCGGTGCGGCGTCCGCACCGCGTCGGCGACCACCTCGCTCGGGAAGCGCACCTCGCCGGCGTGCTCCGCCGGTCCCTCGAGCGGGCTGACGCCGGAATAGTCGTCGGCCAGCGCGAGGTCGCCGACACCAGATGTGAAGTCCGCGTCCGCGGGGGCGAACGCGAAGAGCCGAGCGGAGGCGGTGTGTATCGCAGCGCGGGATCCGGTGAGCGCGACCAGCGGAACGAACACCTCCGCGGGGATCGGCGCGCTCCCGAACCCCAGGAGACACAGCACGGTGGGGCGGTCGTCGCGCGATGCCGCGCCCGCGGCCCGCACGTCGTCTCCGTATACGACGCGCAGCCCGCCCGCCGGCGCTGCGCCCGCAACGAGCCCCGCGACCCCGCAAGCGTGCGCCCTCGTGATCGCCTCCGCGGCCATTCGCGCTCCGCCGACGAGGATGTGCTCGCGCGAGCGGACATCGATGCGCGCGGGCCGCAGCTCATCCACCGGAGAGTCGACCCCCATCGCGAGGACGCCGACGGCGTCCGGGCCATACGCCGCGATCCCCGCAAGCGCCCAGCACCGTCCACTCACCCCGACCGCGGCGTCATCCGACCTCTCGACGACGCCGTCGATCGTGGAGCGCACGCTCCACGCCTCCGCGCTCGGGGCGATGTAGAAGTCGCCTTCGCGCGAGATGTGCACGAGGTGGCCGGCTACCGGCGACGTCGCCGCGCGCGCGAATCGCCGTCCGGCCCGCGCCAGCACCGACCCGCGCCGGACCTCCGCGCCGATGGGGTAGCGCGCGATGCGCGCTAGATCGTCGGGGGACACGCCGAGCCGGCGCGCGCCGTCGACGCGCAGGGTCGAGGTGACTGCCGTTCCGCTGGCGAGCGTCTCCCCCGCTGACACCGGCTCGCCGACCGCGAGACGCTGTGCGACGCCGAGCGGGAGCGCGTGCCGGACGACCCACGTGTCGAACGCCCAGGGCATCCGGGCGCTACGCCTGCGCGAGGGCGCCGACCGCGCCGTACCAGCGCGCGACGAGAGGAATGCGCTCGGCGTCGCGCTGCGGCATCGGCACGGGCCGGCCCCGCGCGTCGATCACCACCCCCATCCCACCCGCCATGCCTCGGCCCCGGATCCCGCCGGCCGACGAGCTCACATCGATCGGCCCGGTGCGGGGAACGACGTAGAACGCTCCCGGCAAGACGCGCTCGTCGGATCGCTCCGAGGCTGCGACGAAGCGGACCGACGCGCGGCGCCGCGACGTGACAGGGACGACGAGCGCGAGCACCTCCTGCTGTTCCGTCAGCTCCGCGGCCTCACCCTGACCGGCGAGGTCGAGCGCCGCCTGCGCGAGCAGCGCCTCGGCACGCTCCCGGAACACCGTCGTTACCGCACGGGGCTCGAGCGCATCGACGGCGATGAGGAGGGACTGCGCGGGCCGGGGAAGCAGCGCGACCCGTCCGACGAGGAACACGGCCGGGGCGCGGCTGAATCGCTCGACGGCGATCCCGCATTCGGCCGCCTGCGCGATCGATTGCGCCACGGCCTCGTGCGCGAGCGCGACCTCGAGGGCGAGCGCCAGCGGGGTGACCGGGACGGCGTCCGGCCACCTCGTGCGGTTGAAGACGCGCTCGAGCAGCGACGGCGCGTCGACCGGCCAGGGGATCCACCGTCGGACGCGGTCGAGGCCGGCCCTGGCGACGACCCGGTCGCTGCCGCTGCCGCTGCCGAGCCCCAGCTCGTGCACGGCCGTGAGAGTTCCGCCCGGGGTCGCATGGACGATCGACGTCGAGCGCCCGCTCGAATCGAGGACCACCACGTCCGTGCCACGCTCGCGCGCGAGCGTCAGCGCGGCCCGTTCGACCGCCTCGTCGCGCAGGACGATCCCCGGGCGGGAGGAGCCACGGCGCATCTCGCGCAGCCGGTCACGGAGCGCGGCCTGGCCCTCGGGCGACCGCAGGTCGGGCAATGTCTCGACCGCGTGCTCGCCCAGCGCGGCGCGAGCGCGGACGGCGCCGCCGCCCGCGAGCAGCACGCGCGGCGCGGGGTGTTGGTCCGGGCAGCCGGCGCGGAACGCCTCGACGAGATCGACGAGTTGGTCGGCCGGGCCATTCCCGGGCTGGACCAGCAGCGCCTCCGCCGACGCGTCACGGAGCGCGGCGGCGTGATCGCCGAACGGCAGCGGCCGGTCCGCCCGAAGCGACACGGCGAGCTCCGTCCCCGCGACGAGCGCCGCCTGCCGTGCGAGCCGCTCGAGAGGGCCGTCGGCGGCGAGCGACGCGATCCTGATGGTCGCCCCGCGCGAGAGCGTCACGGCGGGGGCCGGACCGGGAGCCTGCGCCGGACCCGACCCGCCGAAGGTGATCCGCCTGCTCGTGGCCTCCAGCTCCACGTCCACGGTCGCGGCCGGGCGGAACTGGGCGACCGTCAGATCCTCTGCGCCGCCGCCGCCAGCCGCTCCGTCGCGGCGGCGACCAGGCCACCGAAGATCCGCGTCGCGCGCGCGTCGACCTCCGCGGTGCGCTCGGGGTGCCATTGCACGGCGACGACGAACCGGTGCGCGTCCGACTCGAACGCCTCGACCGAGCCGCCGATGAAGACCGTCGGCCGCAGGGCCGGGGCGAGGGTGGCGCGAGTGACGGCCTGGTGATGCGAGGAGTTGACGGCCTGGGGAGCGGGACCGCACACGTCTGCCAGGAGCGAGCCCGGCTCGGCGGCCGCGACGTGGGCAACGACGCCCGGCAACCGCTGATCGTGGCCGTCGAGGTGCTGCATGAGTCCCCCGCCCAGAGCGACGTTGAGGACCTGGAAGCCCCGGCAGATCCCGAGGATGGGGATGTCGTCGCGCAGCGCGCGTTCGGCGAGGGCGAAATCGGTCTCGTCGCGGCGGGGATCGATGTCGTGTGACCCCAGATCCTCGGCGGCGTAACGGGCAGGATCGATGTCGCCGCCACCCGAGAGGCACAGCGCGTCGAAGTCGGCCGGCGGCGGGTCGCCGGGATCGCAGGGGATCACGGCCGCTCCCGCGCGCTCGAGCGCGCCGGTGTACTGCTGACGCGCGAGACGGCAGCGCGGGGTGTCGTGGCCGCACAGGGTCAGCGCGACGCGCGGCTTCGTCACCCTCCCAGTATGCCGAGCGTGCGGGCGGGCGCGGCTTGGCCCCTCATCGCCGCCGCGGGGACGCGGGGTCGATCAGCTCGACCAGCACGCCTCCGGAGGCGGTGGGGTGGATGAACGCGACGTCCCCCTCCGCGCCCGGCCGCGGCTGGTGGTCGATGAGCTCGACGCCGGCTTTTTCGAGACGACGGAGGGTGGCCGCTAGATCGTCGACGGCGAAGCAGACGTGGTGCAGCGACGCCTTTCCGCGCTCCGCGAGATATCGGGCCACCCCCGAGTCGCCGACAGGTTCGACGAGCTCGACCTGGGTGGGGCCCGCCCGGAGGAAGAGGATGCGGACCGATTGCTCGGGCACATCGCGGATCTCCCCGGGTTCGAGGCCGAGCGTGTCGCGGAAGAAGGGGAGCGCGTCGGCGATCGACGTGACCACCATCCCGACATGGTGCAGCGGGAGGCCGGCTCGGATCGCCGCGCTTTCAAACACTCGGCTGGTACGTCCCGAAAACGGAGCGCAGCTCGGCGCAGATCTCCCCGAGCGTAACGTCGCCTTCGACCGCGGCGATGATCGGAACGATCAGGTTCGCGCTTCCCTCCGCTGCGCGGCGAAGGTCGGCGCGGAGCGCGCCGACGCGCCCTGGATCCCGCCCCGCGCGCAGCGCCGACAGCCTGTCGCGCTGGCGCGCCGCCGCGGCATCGTCGACGGGCAGGACATCGCGGACCTCGGGTTCGTCCGTGCGGAATGCGTTCACGCCGACGACGAGACGCTCGCGCTGTTCGACAGAGCGCTGGTAGCTGTACGCCGACTCCTCGATCTCCGCCTGCTGGTGGCCGCGCTCGATCGCGGCGAGCGCGCCGCCCATCTCGTCGATCGCCCCAACGCGCGCGCGCACGGCGCGTTCGATGTCGGCGGTGAGCCGCTCGATCGCGTACGCGCCGCCGAGCGGATCGACGGTGTCCGCCACGCCCGACTCCTCGGCGATGATCTGCTGCGTCCGCAGCGCGATGCGGGCGCTCTCCTCCGTCGGAAGCGCGAGTGCTTCGTCGTACGCGTTCGTGTGCAGCGACTGCGTCCCGCCGAGGACCGCCGCGAGCGCTTCGATCGTCGTGCGGACGATGTTGTTGAGCGGCTGCTGCGCGGTCAGCGTGGACCCCATCGTCTGGGTGTGAAAGCGCAGCCCAAGGGAAGACGGAGCGGCCGCGCCGAAGCGATCGCGCATCAGGTCGTGCCAGATGCGGCGCGCCGCGCGGAACTTCGCGACCTCCTCGATCAGCGTGGCGTTCGCGGCGAAGAAGAACGACAGCTGACCCGCGAAGCGGTCGACCGGCAGGCCCGCCTCGACGGCGGCCTTCACGTACTCGATGGCGTTGGCGAAGGTGAACGCGAGCTCCTGGACCGCGTCCGCTCCGGCCTCGCGGATGTGGTACCCGCTGATGGAGATCGTGTTCCAGCGAGGGAGGTGCTCGGCGCAGTAGGCGAAGAGGTCGGTCACCAATCGGAGGGACGGCCGCGGCGGGAAGATGTACGTGCCGCGCGCGATGTACTCCTTGAGGATGTCGTTCTGTGTCGTGCCGCCGAGCCGGTCCATCGGGACGCCCTGCCGTTTCGCCAGGGCGACATACATCGCGAGCAGGATCGCCGCCGTCGCGTTGATCGTCATGGACGTCGTCACCTCGGCGAGCGGGATGCCCTCGAAGAGCCGCTCGAGATCGGCGAGGCTCGAGATGGAGACGCCGACTTTTCCCACCTCGCCGCGCACGAAAGCATCGTCGGCGTCGTAGCCCATCTGCGTCGGCAGATCGAAGGCGACCGACAGCCCGGTCTGTCCCTGCGCGAGCAGGTAGCGGTACCTCTCGTTGGAGTCCTCCGCGCTCGCGAATCCCGCGTACTGCCGCATGGTCCACGGCCGCGCGCGGTACATCGTCGGCTGTATCCCACGCGTATATGGCGGCTCGCCGGGAAGACCCAACCGGCCGAGGGCGTCGTCGTACGCGGCGTCGGGCGTGTAGAGCGGCGGGAGCTCGGCGCCGTACGTCGTCGCAAAGCGTCCCCGCTCGGCCTTGCGCCGCACCGCCTCGGCGTACCTCGTGCGCCGCCACGTATCAAGGTCGGGGCTGCGTTCCGAGGGCGTCACCGCCCCAGTGTCGCGCAGCCGGGACGGGTCGGGGGCGCTCAGCGCGGCCGGAACTGTAGCGTCCCCTCGATCTGGCCCAGCCTCTCGCGCGAGAAGCGCATCGCCTTCAGGCGGCCCTCCGCCCAGAGCGTCGTCTGGTCGCCCCAGTGCCGCGCGAACGGCTGCCCTGATTCGCCCGTCGGGAGCACCGACCACGAGCGGTCGGTGTCGGCGAGGTCGACGATCATCCGGTACGAGGAGTGGCTCGACAGCAGGTACGGCTTGCCGAACTTGTAGGCGCCGTTGTTGACCGAGTACATGTCGCCGGAGCGCGCGAGCGGACCGATGCTGAACAACCGGTCCAGCGGCGGAACTGCTGAAAGCGGATGGTCGAAGCGCACGCGGTGCAGATCGCCCCACCTCCAACGGTCGGGGTCGGGCCCCAGGGCGTCGCGAAGGTCGCGCGACGCGTCGTCGAGCGCCCGCGCTGCCATCTCATCGCGCCCGCGCCCGATCGGGTCGCCGAGCTCCTCGAAGAACGGATCGGAGGCGCGGGGCGAGAGCTGATACAGCGCGAACGAGGGCCGCCCGTAGTTCTCGTAGTCGGCGAAGAGCGCGTCGCCGAGCTTGTCCTTGAAGACGCGTTCGCACATCCGCACGAGCCACGCTTCGTACACGGCGGCGGCAGCCGAATCCGCGGACGGGACGCCGTCCCAGTCGCGCACCAGCGCCTGCGTCCTGGCGGCGAGGGGGCTGCGAGCGGCGGCACCCGCGATGACATCGCGGAACCGGAGCGCGGGCGCGGAGGAGAAGTCGATCTCCATGGCGCGGAAGCCCTCGACGTCGGCGTTCCTGACATCACGCAGCTGCGCGCCCAGGCGCGCCGCCCGGAAGCCGGGGTCCCACTCGCCGACGAATGCCGCGGAAGCGGGGTCCTGCGTCGGGCGGTCGTTCGCGTTCACGACGTATCCGGCCGCCGGATCCAGGACCCACGGCACCTGGTCTGGCGACACCTGGCCGTCCCACTCGTGATCGCCGGTCCAGCCGGGTACGGGCAGCCTGCCATCGCCCGCCGTCCGCCGCGGCAGCGAGCCGACGAACTGGTACGCGATGTGGCCAGCGGTGTCGGCGTAGCACGCGGACAGGGTCGCGCCGGAGAACTGCGCCGTCGCCGCGCGGAACGCCCGGAAGTCCTCGGCCCTGTTGAGGGCGAGCAGGCCGTCCGCGGTGTGACCGGCATCGAGCGCGTTCCAGCGCAGCGCGAGCTGGGACGTGCGCCCCGGAAGCACGCCGGTGACGATCGGGCCGTGTCGCGTGATCGCGACGTCGAGTGCGAGCGGCTCCGCGCGGCCCTTCACCCGGATCATCTCGCGCAAGATGGTCGCGGCCTCCGATGCGCCGCGGTACATGTACCGGCGGAAGTCGGCCGGATCCTGCTGCTCGACGTAGATGTCCTGCACGTCGGTGTACGCGATGGTGAAACTCCACGCGAGGTGCGCGTTGTGTCCGGTCAGGACGCCCGGTATGCCTGGGATCGCGAACCCGACGACCTTGTAGCCGGCTCCCTCGAGTCCGACCTCGTACCAGATGGCGGGATTGCGGACGCCCAGATGCGGGTCGCCGGCGAGCAGGGGCAGACCCGTGCGAGAGCGGCCGCCGGCCACGGCCCAGCAGTTGGAGCCTTCGGGTCCGCCGGCTCCGAGCAGCGGATCGCTCGCGACCGCGCCGGCCGCCGGACCGGCCGACGGCAGCGCCGCGGCGGCACCGGCTGCGCGACCACCCGACAGCAGCGGCGCGACCGCCGCCCACGAGCCGTCAACCAGCCCGACCGGCGGCGACTGGTCGGCGTCGGGCAGCAGCGTCGCGAGCGCCGCCGGACCGAGACGCTGCACGATGTCCGCGCGGAGCAGCTCCGTGCGGAAATTGCCCGCAAGGTCGTACGCCTCGAGCTTGATGACGGTGAGCGAATCGAGCGCGCTCCATGGCTCGGGGCGGTACCCGAGGATCACGAATTCCAGCGGGAGGGCGTCCTTCTGCTGGTCGAGCAGCTTGTTGACGCCCTCCGCGTACGCGTCGAGCGCGTCGCGGGTCGTGCCGCCGGCGACGGCGAGATCGGCAACGGCGGCGCGCGCGAGGCCGAGGGTCCGCGTGAACTTGTCGGTGTCGAGCGCGGGCTCCCCGAGCACCTCGGACAGGCGGCCCTGCCCGGTGCGCCGGTACAGGTCCAGCTGGAAGAGCCGATCCTGCGCGGTGACGTAGCCCTGCAGGAAGAAGAGGTCGTGGGCGTTCTGCGCGTAGACGTGCGGAACGCCGTAGACATCGCGCACGACCTCGCCGCGCTCGCGCAGCCCTAGCAGCCGGTACTCGCCGTTGACCGTGGGCAGCGCGCGCGTGACGATGAAAGAGCCGCCGAGTCCCACGACCAGCAGTAGGACCGCGAGCGCCGCGCCCGCGATGCCCAGCCGCCGGCGCATCAGTCCGCCGCGACGAGGACCGCGAGGAGCGCGCCCCCTTCGACCTTCGTGCCCGCCGCGGCCGCGAGCTTCACGACGCGCGCACGCTCCGGCGCGCGGAGCTCGTTCTCCATCTTCATCGCCTCGAGGGTCGCGATCGCGTCGCCGCGTTCCACCGTGTCGCCCTCCGCGACGTGGATGGCCTTCAGCAGTCCGGGCATCGGCGCGCGCATCTCGTGGCGCGAGCCCGCGGCACCAGCGCCGGTGCCGGCCGCGGCGAGCGCGCGCTCGTCCGCGATGGCCGAGCGCACCTCGACGCCGTCCACCCAGACGCGCAGCGGGTCCCGGCCGACGATCGCGACCTCGTGGGTTCGTCCGGCGACCGCGATCGACCAGTGATCCTTTTCCAGCGTCCGCGCCGCGATGGCGACGACCTCATCGTCGACGGTGAAGCGCCCGCCGGAGCTGGTCTCGACCATCAGGCGGCGTCCGCCGACGTCGACGGCGTACCTCAGCGCAGCGCCTCCTCACGGCCGGCGCGGGCCCACACGCTGTCGCTGACCGGCGTGATGCGCGACGCGGTGGCCGCCTGGCCGAGCACCAGCGCGTACGCCGCGGCCGCCGCGGCCGGCCCGTCGAGCTCAGCGGCGAGCGGAGGCGGCCAGTGCTCCGCGACGTAGTCGGTGTCATAGCGGCCCGCGGAAAAATCCGCCTCGGCGAGGACGTGCGCGTGGAACGGCAGCGTCGTCGTCACGCCGCCGATCAGCGTCTCGCGAACCGCGCGCCGCGCGCGTCGCAGGGCCGCATCGCGGTCGGGACCCCACACCGCGATCTTCGCCAGGAGCGGGTCGTACTCGGTCGGCACCGCCATCCCGGGATACAGCGAGGAGTCGACGCGCACCCCCGGCCCCGACGCCTCACGGAGGAGCGAGACCGTGCCGCCCGCCGGAAGAAAGCCGGCGTGCGGATCCTCCGCCGTCACGCGGAGCTCGATCGCCGCGCCGCGCCGGGCGAGGTCGTGCTGCTCGAACGGCAGCGGCTCGCCCGCGGCGACGGCGAACTGAAGGGCGACCAGGTCGAGGCCCGTGACGAGCTCGGTCACAGGGTGCTCGACCTGGAGCCGTGTGTTCATCTCGAGGAAGGTGAAGCTGCCGTCCGGCGCGACCAGGAACTCGGCCGTCCCGGCATTCCGGTATTCCGATGCGCGGGCGATCCGGACCGCGGCGTCGCCGATGCGGCGGCGCAGGTCGTCGCCGACCGAAGGCCCGGGCGTCTCCTCGATCAGCTTCTGGTGGCGCCGCTGCACCGAGCAGTCCCGCTCGCCGAGCCAAAGCACGCGGCCGTGGTCGTCCGCGAGGAGCTGCATCTCGACGTGGCGCGCGTGCTCGATGAGCTTCTCGACGAGCAGCTCGCTCCGCCCGAACGACGTGCGCCCCTCACCCGTCGCACCGCGATAGGCGCCGGCGAGCTCCTCGGGTGAACGCACGATGCGCATCCCCTTGCCGCCCCCGCCTGCGGCCGGCTTCAGCATCACGGGGTATCCGATGCGCTCCGCGACCGCGCGCACCGCCGCTTC
>JBHEML010000034.1:19227-20118 GCA_046262615.1 Candidatus Limnocylindria bacterium
CGCTGGACCGACGCGGGCGGCCCGACGAAGGTCACGCCGGCGTCGCTGACGGCCTGCGCAAAATCGGCGTTCTCGGATAGGAAGCCGTAGCCCGGATGCACCGCGTCGCAGCCTGCTTTTTTCGCGACCGCGACGAGGCGGTCAGCGTCAAGGTAGCTCTGGGCCGGCGCGGCGGGGCCGATCGCGTACGCCTCGTCCGCGTACCGCGCGTGAAGCGCGCCGCGGTCCGCGTCGCTGTACACCGCCACGGTCGCGATCCCGAGCTCGCGGCAGGTGCGCATGACCCGCAGCGCGATCTCGCCGCGATTCGCGACGAGCGCCTTAGCGAACAGGGGCGGCGGCTCGCCAGAGATGATCGACGGGACCGCGTCCGTTTCCGAGCGGCTCCGCGGCGGACAGCGCTCCAGCGAGGTACGCCTTCGCGGCGATGCATGCCGCGAGCGGGTCGTCTCCCGCGGCCAAGCGGACCGCGATCGCCGCCGAGAGCGTGCAGCCCGTGCCGTGGGTGCTGGTCGTCTCGATGCGTGGACCTTCGATGGTGTGCAGCGACGACCCATCCCAGAGCCAATCGTTCGCCTCGCCCTCCTCCGACGCGCCCGGCACCGCGCGGTGGCCGCCCTTGACCAGCACCGTCGCGGCTCCGTGATCCGCGACCCGGCGCGCCGCGCGCTCCAGGTCGTCGCGGTCGCGGATCGCGTGGCCCGCGAGCACCTCGGCCTCCGGCAGATTCGGCGTGACCAACGCGGCGAGCGGCAGCAGGTCGGCGACCAGCGCCGCCACGGCGTCCTCCTCGAGGAGCCGGTCACCGCTGGTCGCGACCATCACGGGGTCGACGACGAGCGGGGCCAGGCGCCACCGCCGGATGCCGGCGGCGACCGCGCGGATCACGCC
>JBHEML010000035.1:0-446 GCA_046262615.1 Candidatus Limnocylindria bacterium
CGCCGACATGTCCAGTGAATCGGTGAGCAGCAGGCCCGTGAATCCGAGCTCGTTCCGCAGGAGGTCGACGAGGATCGCGCGCGAGAGCGTCGCGATGTTGCTCGCGTCGAGGGCGGGGAAGCGCAGGTGCCCGGTCATCGCGGCCGACGCACCAGCGGCGAATGCCGCGCGGAAGGGCACGAGCTCCCGCCGCTCGAGGAGCCCGCGATCGGCGGCGATCTCCACCCCCTCGTGGTGCGAGTCGACGTCCGCCGCGCCGTGTCCCGGGAAGTGCTTGGGCGAGGTCGCGACGCCGGCCCCCTCGGAGCCCCGCACCCACGCCGCGGCGAACGCGGCGACGCGCCGCGGATCGTCGCCGAAGGCGCGCGTCCCGATGACCGGGTTTCGCGGCTCGACGTTGACGTCGCAGACCGGCGCGTGGTTGAGCGCGATGCCGTCCGCCCGCA
>JBHEML010000035.1:456-20038 GCA_046262615.1 Candidatus Limnocylindria bacterium
GTTGCCGCCAGGTCGATCGCCCGCGGCGTGCCCCGGCGGTCGAGCAGCGTCGCGACCGGCTCGCGCCAGCGCCCGGAGGCCGCCTCCGCGATCGCCTCGGACAGCATCGCGCGCACCTGCTCCTTGCCGCGGATGTTCCCGCGGAAGGCGAACAGCAGGAGGCCGCCGACGCGGTCGTCGCGGATCGCGTCGAGCAGCGCGCCGGGCACCTGCGGACCGTCGAATCCGGCCCATACCAGCGCGCCGGGACCGAGTCGCCGCCGTCGTTCCACGTTGGTCGTCACGGACGTGAAAGGGTAGTGCGACATCTCGCAAGTGACTCGCGATGCCCCGCCGGCGCCCCGGCGCCCGCTTCAGCGGAGGGCGGTCACCGCGTCTTTCTCCTGCGGTAGCGGCCGATCGCCACTTGCCCGACCGCGCGCGCGCGGCCGCGCGCCGGCGCCTTCTCGATCACGATGCGCCGGATCTGGTCGGCGTCGGGGATGATCGGCGCGATCCTGCGACGGCTCGTTGGTCCCGCGATCCGCCCCTCCAGCGCATCGAGGGTGTCCTTGATGCGCTCGTCGATCTCGTGGATCTCGAGCGGGCGGTCGCCGATCGCGAGGGTTATGCGGACCTCGACGCGGTCGGTCTCCCGGTACCCGACGCCGCGCCTGGTCTGCGCCTCGAGCACCGCCGCATGGACGCGCCGGCGCCACTCGTTGCGGGGCGGGGAGTACTGCGGCAGGACCGCGGTGATGCTGAAGCGGCGTTTCGCCATCGGGCGCAGAGCGTACAAGCTGGCGGCTGAGAGAGCGTCGCGCGACCCGGCGATGGGGCCGGTGGGCATCAGCGGCGGCATTGGTGGCGATGCGAGCGTCGGGACGGCTGACGCGGATGGTTCTCAGTTCCCCGTTGAGACGGTGATGCGAGCGGTATCCGCGTCGATGCCGCTCCGCGCGCCCAGGCGGCGGGTGGTCGCGCGGCGGTGCGGCTACGCGCGCTGGACGACGACGTCGACCGAGTCGAGCCCCGTGGCGCCGTTGGGAAAGGGCTCGCGGTCGACGCTGGTCTGGAGGTCGCCGTGGCCGTCGGTCGCCCTGACGACGATGCGGAAGGGGCCACTGCCCGAGGGCGTCCAGCGATACAGCCACCGCACCCACGTGAGCGGCGCGAGCGGCTGCTCGACCTCGGCCGCCGACCAGTTGCTCCCGCCGTCGGTCGAGACCTCGACCTTGCCGATCCCCCGGGCGCCCGCGAAGGCGATGCCCGCGACGTCGGTGGCGCCCCCGCCCCAGCGCAGCGCGCGGCCGGGCACGTCGATGCGCGCGTTCGTGTTGACCGTCGCGATGTCCGACCACCCGCGGTCCTGCCAGTACCCGCGGAAGTCGTAGGTGACGATCTCGATGCTGCGCAGCCACTTCACGTTCTTCATGCCGTAGATGTTCGGGACGAGCACCCGCGCCGGATATCCATGGGCCTGCGGGATGGTGTTGCCGTTCATGAGGTAAGCAACGAGTGTCTCGGGCTCCATCGCCTTCGCCAGCGGGAACGAATCGGTGTAGTCGTCGACCGAGCGCAGCACCACGTCGAACGCGTCCGACCGCGGGCGCGCGCGCTGGATCAGGTCGCGAAGCGGGACGCCGGTCCACAGCGCCGTGGATACGAGGTCGCCCCCAACGGTGTTGCTGATGCACTCGAGCGTGTGCAGCTGCTCGACCGCGTCGAGGTCCAGCAGCTGGTCGAATGTCAGGGAGAACGGCTGCTGCACCGCGCCCTTCACGTCGAGGCGCCACTCGGCGATGTCGACGTGCGGCTTGATCAGCGCCGAATCGACGACGTAGTGGTCCGCGTTCGAAGTGAGCCGCGCGGTCGCGCCGGCGAGCTTGTCGAGGCGCTCGTCGGATGGCGTCGGCGCGGCCCGCTTCACCAGCCGTCGCGCGGTCGCGGGCATGTCGCCGACCGCGTTGCCGACGCGCAGGAGCGACCCGCCGAGGAGGCTGCCGACGGCCGCGAGGCCGGCGAGTCCCGCGACGCCCAGGAGCGCGCGACGGCGCGACGGCGAGGCCGGCTCCTCGTGGCTGCGGACCGTCGCGGGCAGCAGGAAGGCCAGGGCGGCGAGCTGCACGATGGCGCCGATCGCCGAGTCCAGGATGTTGCTCGGCAGGTCCACCTTCGCCGCTGCGAAGAGCTGCGGCAGGACGACGGCCGCCGCCCACGGGCCGGCCGCGAGGGCGATGACGGCGCGGTCGCGGCGCCGCGGATCAGCGGCGAAAGCTCCGGCCAGCGCTCCGGCGGCGAAGAATCCCACGACCACGCCGGCGATGAGCAGCCGCTCCGCCCAGAACTGGAGGAGCTCGATGAGCGGGATGGTGATCGCGCCGGGCAGCACCTCGACCACGGCCTGGGCGAGCGCGACCGGCGCGAATCCGATCCCCGCGACGCTTCCGAGGAACGCGGCATCGAGCGCGAAGAACGTGGCGAGCGCGCCGACGAGCAGACCCGTGCGGCGATCCGTGGAGGGCACCTATGCCAAGATTAGTCGCACGTTGTCTGAGTCCCTGCCTCCGTTCCTTCCGGAGGACCTGTACCGTCTGCGTTTCCTCACGGACGCCGATATCGCCCCGGACGGGGCGCGCATCGCGTACGCGGTGAAGGTCGTCGCGGACGATCGTTCGTACCGCTCCTCCCTGTGGACGGTCCAGTTCGAGGGCGACGACGAGCCGAAAAGGCTCACCGACGGCGAGGCCAGCGACACCACGCCGCGCTGGTCGCCGGACGGCAGGTGGCTCGCGTTCCTGTCCGATCGCGGCGAGCGCGAGGAGCACGACCATGCCGACGAGCGGCCGCGGCCGCCCAAACAGCTGCACGTCATGGCGGCCGACGGCGGCGAGACGCGAGCGCTCACCTCGTTCGCCGACGGGTGCTCCGACATCGCGTGGTCTCCCGACTCCCGCACCCTGCTGTGCGTCGCCAAACCGCCGCGGCCGGGCGACGACGCCGGCGACGGGATCCGCGTCTACGACCGGCTGCGCTACCGCAGCGACGAGCACGGGCTGTCGGACGGAAGGCGCAAGCACGTGTGGTCGGTCGCCCTCGATGGCAGCGAGCAGCGCCGGATCACCGACGGCGACTGGGACGACGGCCAGCCCGCGTTCTCGCCCGACGGGCACGACATCGCCTTCGTGTCGAACCGCACCGACGATCGCGACCGCAACACCGTCGCCGACATCTGGACGGTCGCCGCCACGGGCGGCGAGCCCGTGCGGATCACCGACGCGCGCGGCGCGTACGGCAACCCCGGCTGGAGCCCGGACGGGACGCTCGTCGCGTGCTACGGCATGCCCGAGGCGATCGGCTCCGCGGCGCGGAATGTCCACCTCTGGGTCTTTCCGCGCGCCGGCGGAGAAGGCCGCGACCTCCTCGAGGGATGGGACCGGACGGTCGGCTCCGTCGTCATCAGCGACATGCGCGGTCCGACGCAGACGCTGCCTCCGCGATGGTCGGGCGACCGCGTGGTGTTCGTCGGTTCCGACCAGGGGACCGCGAACGCGTACTCGTGCGCCGCGGCCGGAGGTGACGTGCGCGCGGAGACGCTCGGCCCGCACCAACTCGTCACGCTCTCGATCGCGGCCGACGGCCAGCGCTTCGCGGGCGTCCTCGCGACCGCTCACGACCCTGGGAACGTCGTAGCGGGACGCCTCGGCGTCGACGTGCGCCTGCGCACGGAGCTCAACGCGGAGCTCATGGCGGAGCGACACACGAGCGACCTCGAACGCATCGAGTTCACCGGAGCGGACGGCTGGCCGATCGAGGGGTGGCTGATGAAACCGCGGGACTTCGACCCCTCGCGGCGATGGCCGCTGGTGCTCGAGATCCACGGCGGACCGCACACCGCGTACGGCCACTCCTTCTTCCACGAGTTCCAGGTGCTCGCGGGGCGCGGCTACGGCGTCCTGCTGATCAACCCGCGGGGGAGTCACGCGTACGGCGAGGCGTTCGTGAAGGCGTGCGTCGGCGACTGGGGCGGCAAGGACCACGACGACCTGATGGCCGGACTGGATCAGGTCGCGAAAGAGAGCTGGGTGGATGCGCAGCGGCTCTACGTCACCGGCGGCTCGTACGGCGGCTTCATGACTAACTGGACGATCACTCGCAGCGACCGCTTCAGGGCCGCCGCGACGCAGCGCAGCATCAGCAACAACGTCTCGTCATTCGGCACGAGCGACATCGGCTGGCATTTTTGGGAGCACGAGATGGGCGGAGTGCTGCCGTGGGACGACGCGAACCCCTACGTCGAGCGCTCGCCGCTGCACCACGTCACGAGGATCCGCACGCCGCTGCTGATCCTCCACGCGGAGAACGACTTCCGCTGCCCGATCGAGCAGGCCGAGCAGCTGTTCGTCGCGCTCCAGGTGCTGCGCCGGGAGGCCGTCTTCGTGCGCTTCCCCGACGACAACCACGACCTCACGCGCACCGGACGGCCGCGCAACCGTGTCGAGCATTGCCGCCGCATCGCGGACTGGTTCGACGCCCATCCCTGACGCCTGCGTCGCCTGTGCGTGCCGCGCCTCCCCGTACGTGGATGGTCGCGCGTCAGCCTCACCAACGGGACCACGCCACTTGAGCGAGCCGGTGGCCTACAACGTCGTGGGAGACGCCACCGGCCAAGGAGAGAGGTCGAGGTCCCGGGGCGGCACCTCGGGCAGCACCCAGCGGATGTACGCGTAGCCGGTCTCGACGTGGTTCCGGTTCGCCGCGTCCGTAGCCTCCGCGAAGGCGCGCTCGAACCGGGCGGGGTCCCGCGACTCGATCGCCGCGAACACACCAGCGAGCTGCACACCCTCGAAATCGGCGATGCGTTCTGCGTACTTCGGGCGCAGGATGGCGAGCTTACGGCTCGTACCCCGCACCCGCCGCGCGAAATAGGCCGCCAGAGGCCAGTTCCCGCCCCGGCCCGCGTACGCGCAGCGCCACCACGAATCACCGACCGACGCCATGAGGTCGCCCGTGCCTGGGAGCGCGTCCGCGATCTGCTCGAGCGACAGATCACCATGCTTCGTGCGCACCGTCTCGGACATGCGCCAATGGTAGGGACGTCCGCTGGTCCGCTTGTATCGGTGAAGCTGTGCGAGTGTCCGATCGTGCGTGATCCTTGCCGTCGCGTCGGCCGTGTTGCACGCCCACTACCATCGCGTCGATGAAGGAGTTGCTCCAGGGCCGCCGCTTCGGGTTCGCGCCTCGGCCGCACATCGCGCACATCGCGACGGGGCTCGGCATCGCCACCACGGTTCTCGACCTCATGGCGTGGTTCGCGTGGGGCTCGGATCAGACCAACGGGTTCGTCGTGGCCGCGTTCTGGTTGGCCATCGCCACGGCGGTCGTCATCGCGATCGCGCTGCTGGCCGGGCTCGCCGAGCTCGCCGACGTCATCCCAGGCGAACGGGGGCTCGCGCGGACCGACGTCGTGGCCGCGGCGGGCGCGCTCGTCCTGTACGCGGTGTCGGCGGTGCTCCGCTCGGGTGGCCTGGGGGACCCGGCCCCGCAGCCCGCGCCATTCCTGCTCGCGATCGCGGGGCTGCTGCTGTTGCTCCTGGACGGCGTCCTCGCCGCGAACCTGTATAGCGCCCGCGAGTGGGAGGAGCTCGAGGAAGAGCTGCCGCGCGACCGCCGTCCGCGGGGGCGCGCCGCGACCCGCTGACCCGGGCCGCGCGACGACCCTCTGCGCTCGTCGGTGCGATCGGTGCGCCGGCGATCTTCATCGTCGCCGGCGGCTACGACGTCGTGCTCGCATCCGGTCGGGCTGCTCGCATCGCCGCTTCGCGACCTCCACGGCCGGGAGGCACACGGTCCGCGCGGTGAAAGCCGCCTCTCAAGAGTGCGGCACCGCGGGAGCGCCCCCTAGATCGAGACCCCCGTGAGGAAGAACATCACGCGGGCGGCGATCTCGCCGGCGAGGGCGGTGCCGAGGCCGACGTAGAGGAGGCCCGTGGCGGCCTGCGTGTTCGTCTTCGCCGATGACCACGCGGCCGCGGCGATGACGCCGGTCATGAGGATGCCGACCCCGCCGCGGATCCCCGTCGCGATGAGGTAGGGGACCGGCCAGTTCATCGAGATGTCGGAGCGCGCGAACGCCACGACGAACAGCAGCAGCTGGGCGAGGACGGCGAAGAAGACGATGAGGGCGGCCTTGCGCAGGGGCCCGGTGGTGAGCTTCGGCGTGACGAGGTACCAGTGGCCGAGCAGCATCGCTCCATCCGAGCCACCCAGCGCGAGCGCTCCGATGGGCAGCGCTACGAGCGCGAAGATGTCGTACGGCGAGTTGGTCGGCCGCGCCACCGCGGCGAAGAGGAGCGCGATGGCGCCCCCGATCAACACGGCGATGCTCGACGCGCCGCGGAACCGCGGCCACGCCGTGAACGTCGCGACCAGCGCGATGACCGCGAGCGCAAGGACGACGAAGATCGCCATCCCGAAGAGCGCCAGCGGCCCCGCCGACAGACCCGCGCGCTCGAGGATGTCGCCACGCGGCAGCGCTGGCACGAGCGCCGTCGCGAGAGCCGCCGTGCCGACCCCCACCGATGCCGTCAGCCGCACGAAGCCGGTCGGCGCCTCCCGCCGGCGGTCGATGAACCAGAGAACGAAGCTGCCGCCGATCGTGATCTCGAGCAGCACGACCGCGAGGACCAACGGCAACGTCACGAGCTCCATCGGATCCTCCTACGCGAGCAGGTCGTCGCCGGACGCGGGGGCGCCGCTGCGATCGATCGCGAGGTGGAAGTGCTCCCGGCCCGCGCGCTTTTCGAGGATGTCGTAGAAGCGGTCACGGTCCTTGAACTGCGTCCTGTGGCATTCGAAGGCCGCGGCCTTGCGGTCGCGGTACGCCGCCATCTCGATCGAGTGCGTTGGCGAGAGCGCGCCGTAGGTGAGGTGTTCGCCGCTGAACGGGGGAGCGGCGTTGAAGAACAGTCTGTTCGGTGCGTGCGCCGGTCCACGCGTCGGGTACTCGGCGGCGATCGCCGCCCGCGCGAACGCGCGCGCCGCGAGGAACGACGTCGCGCGGTGGTCGTCGTGCTCGCTGCCGGCGCCCTCGGGCCCGAACGTGCACACGATGTCGGGGCGCAGCTCGCGCATGTACTCGACGATCGCGCCCGTCACTTCCTCCATCGGAGACACCGCCACGCCACCATCCGGCCATTCGAGCAGCCGCGAATGGCGGAAGCCGATCTCCTCCACCGCGGCGCGCCACTCCCGGGCCCGCTCCTGCGCCAACTCGTCTCGGGTCCACGAGTCGGTCTCGCGGCCGAACCAGAGCCCTGCATCGCCGCGCGTGAGCGTGAGCAGTCCCGTGGTGTGACCCGCGTCGCCAAGTTTCATCGCGGTCCCGGCGATGCCGAACGACTCGTCGTCGGGATGCGCGTAGACGAAAAGCACCGTGGCCACGGAAAAAGAGGTTAGCGTTGCCGGGTGATCGGCGCTGACCACGACGCGCGCATCGCGGCGATGTTCGACCGGATCGCGGCGCGGTACGACTTCCTGAACCGGGTCCTGTCGTTCGGCACGGATCTCTGGTGGAGGCGGCGCGCCGTCGCGCTCGCGCGGCTCCGGCGGGGCGAGCGGGTGGTCGACGTCGGGGCGGGCACCGGCGACCTGTCGTTCGCGCTCCTCGCGGCGTCGCAGCCGACCGCGCGCGTGGTGGGCGTCGACATATCGGCGGGCATGCTCGCTGTCTCGGTGCGGCGCGCTCGATCGCTGCGCGCGGGCCGACGGTACACCCCGGTCATCGCCAGCGCCGAGGCGCTGCCCCTGGCCGACGCGTCCGTCGATAGGATCGTCAGCGGCTTCACCATCCGCAATGTCGGCGACCTGCCGCGCTCGCTCGCCGAGTTCCGGCGGGTGCTGCGGCCGCGCGGCCGCGCCGTGATCCTCGAGCTGTCGCACCCGAGCCCGCCCGTGTTCGCCCGGCTGTACCGCGCGTACTTCGAGCGGATCGCGCCGCGGCTCGCCGTGGCGCTGGGCGGGGACGCCACCGCGTACGGCTACCTGCCGCGCTCGCTCCGCCCATTCCCGCGCGCGGACGCGCTCGCCGCGCTCATGCGCGACGCGCGCTTCAGCCGCGTCCGCTACGAGCGCCTGACGCTCGGCATCGCCGCGATCCACGTCGGCGAGGTCGGCGAACGCGAGGCCACGGGTCCCTCGGACCCCGGGACATCGGCGCGCACGGGGCATGGAGGAACGTGAGCAGCGGCGGCCGCATGGGAGTCGTGGGCGCCCGCGCGGCGCGGGCACAGGGAGCGCCGTAGCCATGGATTTCGACATCCCCGAGGACCTCGTCCTGTTGCGGCGGACGGTCAGGCAGTTCGTCGAGGAGCGCCTGCGGCCGCTGGAGAAGCAGGTCGAGGATGACGACCGCATCCCGCCCGAGCTCCTGGCCGAGATGGGCACGCTCGGGTTCTTCGGCCTGCCGTTCCCCGAGGAATACGGAGGTGTGGGCGCGGGGGACCTCGGCTACTGCCTGGCGCTCGAGGAATTCGGGCGGACCTCCGCCGCGTTCTCGAACGTGATCGGCGCGCACACCTCGATCGGCACGATGTCGATCTTCCTCGCGGGCACCGAGGAGCAGAAGCGCCGCTACATGCCCGACCTCGCCGCGGGGCGGCGCATCGCGGCGTTCTCCCTGACCGAGCCCGGCGCGGGATCGGACGCGGCGTCGCTGCGGACGACCGCGACCGCGCACGGAGACAGCTGGCTGCTGAATGGCACGAAGATCTGGGTCACCAACGGCCCGATCGCGGACGTCGTCGTGGTGTACGCCGCGACAGACCGCGAGCAGGGCGCCCGGGGGATCACGGCGTTCATCGTCGAGAAGGGTTTTCGCGGGTACCGCGTGGGCAGGGTCGACAGGAAGATGGGGCTGCGCGGATCGCACACCAGCGAGCTCGTCTTCGAGGACTGCGAGGTGCCGGCGGAGAACGTGCTCGGCGGCGCGACCGGGAGCGGGTTCCGCGCCGCGCTCGCCGCGCTCGAGATCGGCCGGGTGTCGCTCGCCGCGGGCGCGGTCGGATCGAGTAAGTACCTCCTCGAGATCGCCACGGCGTACGCAAAGACGCGCTCGCAGTTCGGACGGCCGATCGCCTCGAACCAGGCGATCCAATGGATGCTCGCGGACTCGGCCGTCGAGATCCACGCCGCGCGGCTCATGGTTTACGACGCCGCGTGCAAGCTCGACCAGGGACGCCGCATCCCGACCGAGGCGGCGATGGCCAAGCTGTACGCCTCAGAGATGGCGGGCCGCGTCGCCGATCGCGTGCTGCAGATCCACGGCGGCATGGGATACATGAAGGAGCTCGGCATCGAGCGCGCGTATCGCGACGCACGCATCCTGCGGATCTACGAGGGCACGAGCGAGGTGCAGCGGATGATCGTCGCCGAGGAGCTTCTTCGATGAGGCCCATCGCCGTCGTCGCGAACGAGGCCCCACCGGCCGCGAGCCGACCGTGGACCCGCCACTACGACGCGGGCGTGCCCGCGTCGCTCGTGTACCCCGAGGTGACGTTGACCGCGATGCTGGGCGCGACCGCGGACGCGTACCCCAAAGCGACCGCGACGGTGTTCTTCGGCCGCCGGCGCAGCTACGGGTCGCTGCGCGCGCGGGTCGATGCGTTCGCCGCGGGCCTCCAAGGGCTGGGCCTGCGGCCCGGCGAGCGCGTCGCGCTCGTGCTGCCCAACTGCCCGCAGTTCCTGATCGCCTTCTTCGGGACGCTGCGCGCCGGTGGCGTCGTGGTCCCGTGCAATCCCGTGTATACCGCGCCGGAGATCCGCTCGCAGCTCGCCGATTCGGGCGCCCGGACGCTCGTGGTGCTCTCGCGCCTGTATCCGCTGGCGAAGGCCGCCCGCCAGGGGACCGCGGTGCGCGACGTCATCGTGACCAATATCAAGGAGGAGATGCCGCCGGTACTCCGCGCCGCGTTCACGCTGACCAAAGAGCGCAGCGGGGGACACCGGGCGGCTTTCCGCGCCGACCAGGGCGCGCGTTCGTTCAGAGAGGTGCTGCGCACGCGCGCGCGCCCGACGGCGGTCGCTACCGCGCCTTCCGATGTCGCGGTGCTTCAGTACACCGGAGGCACTACCGGCGTGCCGAAGGGGGCGATGCTGTCGCACCGTGCGCTGGTCGCCAACGCTCTGCAGTCGCGCGCGTGGTTCACGAACCTGCGCGACGGGCAGGACGCGATCATGGCCGTCATGCCGCTGTTCCACGTCTACGGCTTGACCGTCGTGATGAACCTCGCCGTGCAGGCGGCGGCGGCCCTCATCCTCGAGCCCGAGTTCGACGTCGGGCGCGTGCTGAAGGACATCCAACGGCACCGGCCGAAGCTCTTTCCCGGCGCTCCGCGCATCTACAACGCCATCAACGCGTCGCCGCTCGCGGAGTCGTACGACCTGAGATCGATCGAGGCGTGCATTTCGGGCTCTGCCCCACTGCACGCCGAGACGGCGCGGCGCTTCCGGGAGCTCACCGGCGGGCGTCTCGTGGAGGGGTACGGCCTCACCGAAGCGGCGCCGGTCACGCACTGCAACCCGATCTTCGGCGAGGGTAAGCAGAGGGACGGCAGCATCGGCGTGCCGTTCCCCGACGTCGACGCACGGATCGTCGACACCGAGACCGGTACCCGCGATTGCCCGTTGGGGGAGCGGGGAGAGCTCATCGTCCGCGGGCCCCAGCTCATGGACGGTTACCACGGCCAGCCCGAGGAAAGCGCGCAGACGATCCGCGGCGGGTGGCTCTACACCGGCGACATCGCCACCGTCGACGCCGACGGCTACTTCTCGATCGTGGATCGCAAGAAGGAGCTGATCATCGTGTCGGGATTCAACGTGTACCCGCGCGAGGTCGAGGAACGGCTTGCCGAGCATCCGGCGGTGCTCGAAAGCGCCGCCATCGGCGTCCCGCACGCGCTGAGGGGCGAGGAGGTCAAGGCCTTCGTCGCCCTGCACGCCGGCAGGACAGCGACGGCCGACGAATTGATGGCGTTCTGCCGCGAGGCGCTCGCGCCCTTCAAGGTGCCGCGGGCGATCGAGTTCCGCGATTCGCTGCCGAAGACGATCGTGGGCAAGGTGCTGCGCCGCACCCTCGCCGACGAGGACCGCGTGGTCCGCGACCGCCTCGATGCGGGCACGCGCTGATGTCCGTGACGCTCGTCGAGGGCACGCGCGGACCGCTCGTCGAGACGGTGCACCGGGGCGACCTCGCCGTCGTCGACCGGGAGGGCCGGCTGCGGTGCTCCGCCGGCGACCCGAGATCGAAACGCGCCTTCATACGCTCGGCCGCGAAGCCATTCCAGGCGATGCCGATCGTGTACACGGGAGCGTTCGAGCGATGGGACTTCGACTACGCGGACCTGGCGCTCTTCTGCGGGTCTCACAACGGCGAGCCCGTGCACACCGAGCGCGTGGCGAGCGTGCTCGCGCGGATGGGACTCGGCGCCAACGACCTGCGCTGCGGCGTCCATCCCCCGCTCGATGCCGATACCGCGAAGGCCATGCGGGCGGCGCGCCAGGAGCCCACGCCGCTGCACTCGAACTGCTCGGGAAAGCACGCGGGCATGCTCGCGCTCGCGCTGCACCTCGGTGCGGACCCGGACGGATACCTTGACCCCGGCCATCCGGTGCAGCGTGAGATCCTCTCGAGCGTCGCGCGGATGGCAGGGACCGAGCCTGCCGACATACCTCTCGGTATCGACGGCTGCGGCGTGCCGTGCTTCGGCCTGACGGTGTTCGAGGCGGCGGTGGCGTTCGCGCGGCTGGCCGATCCCGGCGGACTCGCCGAGCCGTACCGCGGTGCCGCCATGCGCGTGCGCGACGCGATGCGCGCGCATCCGTACCTCGTCGCCGGCCGCGGCCGCTTCGACACCGACCTCATGACGGCCGGCGCGGGGCGATTCGTCGCGAAGGGCGGTGCCAGCGGGGTCCAGGGCGTCGGTGTCGTCGACGGAGGCACTGGCGTCGCGGTGAAGATCGAGGACGGCGGCTCTCCGCCGTACTCGCAGGCGGCGGTCGCTTCGATCGAAGCCCTGCGTCAGGTGGGCGCGCTCGACGAGCCCGCGCTCGCCGCGCTGGCGACGCACGCGCGGCCTCTCATCCGCAATGTCGCGGGGCGCGAGGTCGGTGGCGCTCGGCCGGCCTTCACCCTGGTGGCCGTCCACCGACAATGCGCCGGCTGAAGTAGACGCCGCTGTCGCGGGCGCGGGAATGTTTCACGTGAAACCAAGTCGTGCCGATATGGGGAGAGGGAGGCGTCGGCTCAGGCGAGGAAGGTGTGCCAGAGAAGGTTCGCGGTGCTCGCGATCAGCAGCACGGCGATGGCCTGGCGGAAGCGGACCGGACTCATGCGGCCGCGCGCGGCGATGCCGGCGAGGAGCGCGAGCATCGTCGGGACGAGGCCGAGGAGCGCGACCGCGACGAGCGGAGGCGTGTAAAGGCCCAGCAGGACGAAGCCGATGACCTGGACGATCGAATTCAGCTCGAAGATGGCCGCCAGCACGAGGACGTAGTCGGCGGGCGAGAGCCGGCGCGCGTGGAAGTACGAGCCGATCAGCGGACTGGCGATCGACGTCGAACCCTGCAGCATCCCCGCGAGGAGCGAGATCACCGGGCCGAGCACGCGCACGCGCCGCGCGTCCGGATCCTCGCCAAGAAGACGATCGCCCCGCAGCAGGAAGACGATGACCAGCGCGGCGATCAGTAGCGCGAAAACGCGCTGGTCGAGCTGCGCCAGCAGCAGCACTCCGGCGACGGTGCCAAGCGCTCCGGTGACGAGCATCGGCACGATCGTCCGCAGCACGCCGAGCGCGCGGCCTCCCTGCACGATGAGGATGGAGTTCGCGACGAGGATCGGGATGCTGATGATCACTACCGCGGGGCGGGGGCCGAACACGCCAGCGAGGATCGGCGTCGCGACGAGCGGCAGCCCCATCGCCGTCGCGCCCTTCGCGAACCCGGCGACGGCCAGCCCCGCCGTCAGGATCAGGAGGTCGAGCGCGCCCACTCGGCGTCGCCGACCAAGGCCCTCCAGTCGACGGGATGCAGCCGCTCGCCACTCCTGAATCCGCGGCCCGTCTTCGCGACGTCGCGGCCCTCCACGCGCACGATGTCCGCGGTGTGGTCGAAACCGCTGCCCTGGACGAGCGCGGACCCCACGCCGTACACATCGACCGGCACGCCGAGCTCCTCGAAGCGGCGGATCTTGGCCGCGTCGAAGCCGCCCGAGACCACGATCCGGACGTGGTCGTAACCGCTGCGATCGAGCGCGTCGCGCAGCAGCCGCACAAGGGCGGGCGCGACGCCGCGCGGGTCGTCGTGCGCGACACCGCCGGCGCTTTCGATCTCGTCGAGGAGCGAACGGTCGATGAGGCTCTCGCTCGTGTCGACGCGTACGCCCCACAGCCGCTGGCCGAGGGCATGCGCGACCCCGAGCGACGTGTTCACGACGTCGTTGCGGAAATCGACGAGCGAGGTGACGTTCACGTGGCCCTCAGGCGTGCCCTTTCCGGTGAGGTGCCCGACGACCTCCGGCGCGCGGTTGATGTGCTCGTCGAACTTCAGCGTCGCGAGCGTCGTGTCGCCGCCGTACACGGCGATTAGCGCGTGCGGCACGGTGCCCAGCCCCCGCGAGCCCCACCATTCGCCCTGCTCGTCTGTCGAGACAGCGACGGCGCCGCCGACGAACGACGCGTAGCCCGATCCGGCCTGCGCCTCGTGCGCCTGGTGCCGCGCCGCGAACATGATCACGGGCTTACCGCGCGCCGCGAGCACGACGTCGCGCGTGTTCGTCGCCACGCGCGTGCCCTCCGATAGCGCGCCAAGGTACAGCGTCTCAAGGTGCGCGAACGACGCGTACTCGCCCTCGATGTGCATGACAGGCTCCCGCGGAGCGGCCGTCTCACCATCGAAGAGCGAGCTCACCTCCAGGTCCGACCATCGCGGCTCCCAGAGGTCGGCCAGTTCCGACGAGATCTCGAAGACCTCGCGCGCGATCGGCTCGTACGCGGCCCATCCGCCTGCCGGCAGGCCGAGCCAGTGCGCGTACAGGCGCCGCTCGCCGGCGAGGTAGCGGTCGAAAAGCGCGTCGGCGCGCCGCGCATCGCGGTACCGCCCGGCGCCGACGTGCAGGATGGCGAGCGCGTGGTCGGTGCCGACGATCACGGCGCCCGGATGCTTCTGGAACACCTGCATGGTGACGCGATCGCGCCGTCCATCGCGCTCGAGGATCAGCTTGGTGCGCGCGAAGTAGATGTCGCTTTTGTATCCCGCGCGGATCTTCTCTATCGGAAGCCGGAAGACCTCGGGCCGCAGCCGCTCGGTGACGATCATTGGCCGCAGCGCGGCATCAAAAGATCGCGGAGAGCATGCCGCCGTCCACCTGGAGGGACAGCCCGGTGATGTACGACGCCCGAGCGGAGGCGAGGAAGACCACCGCCGCGGCGAACTCCTCGACCCTGCCGTAACGTCCCAGCGGGATCTGGGCGCGCTCGTACTCCCCTCGGACCTCGTCGACGCTCCTTCCCGAGCGCTCGGCGAGGTCGCGGTCGATCTGCCGGACCCGCTCCGTGTCGATGCGCCCGGGCTGGACGGCGTTCACGCGGATGCCGTCGGGGGCGAGCTCGCTCGACATCGTCTTCAGCATCCCGTGCACGGCGGCGCGGATCGAGCTCGACAGGATGAGCGTCTGGTACTTCGTCGGCTGGCGCAGCGTCAGCGAGGTCATGTAGGTGATCGAGCCGCCGTTGCCCTTGCGGAGGATCGGCAGCGCGAGCCTGGTAAGGCGCACCGCGGACATGAGCGTGACGTCCACCGCGCGCAGCCACGCTGCGTCGTCGAGCTCGTCGAAGCGTCCCGTCGGGGGCCCTCCCGCGTTGACGACGAGCGCGTCGATCGTGCCGAATCGCGCCGTGGCTTCGCGGACGAAGCGCTCGCACCCCTCGGCGGTTCCGACGTCCGCCGCGACCGCCAGGGTCTCCGCCCCGGTAGAGCCCGCGACCTCCGCGGCGGCGGCGCGGATGCGCTGCTCGTCGCGGCTGCACATGGCCACCCGCGCGCCCTCGCGCGCGAACTCCTCTGCGACGGCGCGTCCGAGGCCGGCGCTCGCCGCCGCCACCAGCGCCGCCTTTCCGCGCAGTCCCAGGTCCATCCGCACACAGTGCCACGCCGCGCGGCGCGAGGCCGGCGGGCGCTGTGCGACGCTCGCACGCCGTCAGGCGATCGCCTTCTCCGCCGCGGCGAGCGCGTCGCGTCCCTCTCGTTCGTGTCCGACCGCGGCTTCGAGCGCGTTCGCCAGGCCGCGCCGCTGCCCACGATCCAGGAACCGCAGCGCGACCGTCGCGTCGAAGTCGCCGGTGCCCGTCTTCGCGACGGCGTCGGCCGCGAGGCCGTACGACTCGGCGGCGCGAAGGAGGTCCACCCCCGGTGTGGACATGAAGATCGAGCGCGCGCTGCGGAGGAACAGGGCCGCGCTGCGGCGCTTGTCCACGAAGATGCGCCTCATCGCGTGGTCCGCGAATGCCGCACTGCCCGCGTGTTTCGGATCGGTCCAACGCGCGTCGTCGCGCAGCGCGTCCATCCACGCTCGCGCTGCCTCGTCGCTGGCGTCCGCGGCGGCGAGTGCCGCGCGGATGCCGTCCCGCGCGAGCGCCGCCCGGCCCGGCGCCGTCCCGCGGTCGAGAAAGAAGATGCCGCCGGGGGCCGCCAAGAGCGCGTCCCGCGCCACGCTCGCGGGCTTGCCCTCGGCCGCGAGAAAAGGGCGCGCGAGGAACGTGCGAGCGTCGGTGTCATATCCGACCAGGAGTCCGTATTCGGGCGGACCCTCAGGCCCCTCGACGATCGGCGGGAGCTTATCGCCGATCGCCTCGATGACCCGCTCCGCCACGAGCTCCCGGAGCTCGTCATCGAAGGGCGGCGCCACATGGTCCAGGCGTACGCCGGCCGCCGCCGCTGCGCGGGCCTGGGTCGGAGGATCGCGCGGCGTCGCCGCGAGCGGATCCCAATGGTCAGCGTCGATGCCGGTGATGAACGCGGCGCCGCAGGTCCCCATGAGCCAGGCGTAGTCCGTGCGCGTCGCCGCCGCGAGCGCCGAGGGAAAGCTGCACTCCTGACCGCTCGCGTGACCGAAGGGCGGCAGGTCCCCGAGGACCCGTCGCGTCAGTTCGCGTCCCCCGGGAACGCGTGCTTCAGGACGCCCAGCACCTGAAGCGTGACCCACTTGCTCCCTCGGTTTATCTCGGCCACATGTGGGAGCTGTACGCGATGTGGGCTTGGTTCGCGATCTTCTTCGCCGACAGCCTGCGCGCTTTCGGCGAGCCGCAGGCGGGGCGCATCGGACCGCTTGGGGCATTCGCCGCCATCGCCGCGGGGGCCGTCGGCTGCTACGCGGGCGGTGTGCTCGGCGACCGTTGGGGGAGGACGCGCACGACGGCGCTCGCCATGGCGGTGTCGGGCACCTGCGCCGCGCTCATCGGCCTGACGTTCGGCCGCGATCCGCGGCTCGTGCTCGCCGTCGGCCTCGTGTGGGGCGTCGCCGTCGTGGCGGACTCCGCTCAGTTCTCGACGATGGTCACCGAGCTCGCCGACCAGGCCTACGTCGGCACTGCGCTCACGCTCCAGCTCGCCCTCGGCTTTTCGCTCACCGTGCTCACGATCTGGCTCGTCCCGCTCGCACGCGACCTGGTCGGGTGGCCGCTCGCGTTCGTGCTGCTCGTCCCCGGTCCGGCCGTCGGGGTCTGCGCGATGCTCGCGCTCCGCGGCCGGCCCGAGGCCCGGCGCATCGCCCACGGCTTGGGGTGAGCGCCCGTGCGAGCGCGCAGGCCCCGCCCCCGGTCTCAGGTCGGATCAACCGGAGAGCTCGCGCGAGCGCTGCGCGATGACCACGCGCGCGTCGCCCGCGAGGTCGCACACGATCCGGGTCGGTCCACCGAGCGCGGCGGAGAGAAGCTCGGACACCTCCTGAGCCTGCGGCGGATCGCATTCGAAGAGCGCACGGCCTCCCGGCGCGAGCACGCGCGGCAGATCCGAGACGCAGCGGCGGATGAGCGCGAGACCGTCGGCGCCGGCGAACACTGCCCTGGCCGGCTCGAACCGCAGAGAGGTGCGCTCGCCGGCGAGCCGACCGGCATCGGCCTCCCTCAGGTACGGCAGATTCGCGACGACCGCGTCCACGCGCTCGTGGATCGGCTCGAGCAGATCGCCGCGGCGGAGGTCGATGCGATGGGCCACCCGGTGCGCGCGCGCGTTCTCCCGCGCGACCGCGAGCGCGTCCTCCGAGGCGTCGGTCGCGATGGCACGGACGCTCGGCTCGCGCACCACGAGCGCGACCGCGATCGCGCCGGACCCGGTGCCGACGTCCGCGACGAGGGCCGCGCCCCCCGCGCGCACGAGCTCACGCACCGCATCCACGAGCACCTCCGTCTCGGGACGCGGGATCAGCACGCGCGGGTCGACCGCGAAGCCCAGCCCGTAGAACTCCTTCCATCCGCGTAGGTACGCGACGGGCTCGCCGCCCGCGCGCCTGTGGATCAACTGCGCGAAGTGGCGGGCCAGCGCATCCGGGACGCGCTCCTCGGGATGCGCGTAGATCGCCTCCTTCGGCACGCCGAGCGCGTGCGCGAGAAGGACGTCGGCGTCCAGCGCAGGCGTCGGATCGCCGTTCGCCTCCAGCGTCGCGATCGCGTCCGCGCGCAGGTGGGCGCGGCTGGTCAGGGGGTGTGCCGCGTCGGTGGAACGGCGATGGCCCGAGCCGGCTGAAGAGCGGGACGTGTACGGGCGCCCTGCGGCATGCGGTCGAGCTGGAGACGATCGCCTGCGCCATGGAACCCGGATCGAAGCGCACGACCGTCCGCCTCCATGCCGAGCGAGGATACGCCCGCCCATAATCCACAAGTGGGCGCGCTCGGACTGTCGCAGATCGAAGCCGCGCGCACGATCGTCGACCGATACCTGCCCCGGGCGCCGCTCGAGGCCTCACCCCTCCTCTCCGCGCAGCTCGGCGCCGAGATCTACCTGAAGCTCGAGACCTTCAAGCCCACGCGCACGTTCAAGGTGAGAGGCGCGCTGAACAAGATCGCGTCGCTCGACGCCTCATCCCGCGCGCGTGGCGTCGTCGCGGCGTCGGCGGGAAGCCACGCGCTGGGCGTCGCGTACGCGGCGGCGGCGCTGCACGCGAGCGCCGCGGTCGTCATGCCGCGCGGCGTCTCCGAAAAGATCGTCGCGATCTGCCGCGCTTATGGCGCCGACGTGCACCTGGAAGGCGACCTGTATGACGACACCATCGCGCTGGCGCACGAGATCGAGCGCACGGAGGGCCGCACGTTCATCCACCCCTACGCGGATCCGCTGATCGTCGCCGGGCAGGGCACCATCGGTCTCGAGATCCTCGAGGACCTGCCGGGCGTCGACACGGTCATCGTCGCCGTGGGTGGAGGCGGGCTGATCGGCGGGGTCGCCCTCGCGCTGCGCTCGCTGCGGCCGCACGTGCGCGTCGTCGGGGTGGAACCGGATGGAGCCGACGCGGTGGGCCGGTCCGTCGCGCGCGGCGAGCCCGTGGAGCTCGAGCATCCGGGCAGCGTCGCCGACAAGCTCGTCGCGAGGTCGACCGACGCGATGAACATCGCGCTCGTGGAGCGCTATGTCGACGCCATGGTGACCGTGCCCGACCTCGCGCTGGAGGCCGCGACGCTCGAGTACCTCGAGCATCTCTCGCTACTGGTCGAGCCCTCGGGGGCGGCGCCGCTCGCCGCGCTGCGGAGCGGGGCCACGTCCGCGCGAGGCAAGACCGTGCTCGTCGTGAGTGGCGGGAACGCGTCGGCGGCGCTGCTCGAACGGATCATCGCGGACCACCGGTCCGTGCCGGTCGGATGACCGCGCGGACGCGCTCGGCCGCATGACGATGTGGTGGCCGTGCGGGCCTCGGCGGCGCGCGGCGGCGAGCCGGGCGTGAGCGTTCACCACGGCGACATCGAGCTGCGCACCACGCGCCGCGAGGAGACCCACGACGTGACGGCGCGCGTCGCGAGCATCGTCGACGGGTCCGGCATACGCGACGGCGCGTGCCTCGTCGCGGTGGCGCACACGACCGTCGGGATCTTCGTGAACGAGAACGCGGATCCGGACGTCCAGCGCGACCTGCTCGTGGCGCTTTCCAGGCTGCTCCCGGACCAGGGTGACTACCGCCATGCCGAGGGAAACTCGCCCGCGCACGCAAAGGCCGTGCTCGTCGGAAACTCCGTGACGCTCCCCGTGCGTGATGGTCGCCTCGCGCTCGGCACGTGGCAGGGCATCTTCGTCGCCGAGTTCGACGGCCCGCGGAACCGACGCGCGAGCGTGACCGTCTTCGGCGAGGCGAGGCTAGACTGACCGCCCGCTAGCTCAGGGAGGGTCTACTTCACTCGATGTCCTGGCGCGCGCTGCTGCACGACGATCCGGTGCCGTGGCTCCTTGAGCGCCGTGACCCCGCGGTACGCGCGCTGACCCTTCGCACGATCCTCGAACGCGGACCTCGAGACGCAGAGCTGCGTGAGGCGCAGTCGCGAGCGATCGCGGCGCCGCCCATCTCGAC
>JBHEML010000036.1:0-18860 GCA_046262615.1 Candidatus Limnocylindria bacterium
TCCCCACGTTGACGTGCGGCTTGGTGCGCTCGAATTTCTTCTTGGCCATTTTCTAAGTCGCCCCCCCGGTCTTTAGGACCTCGCGAGTGCGTTCCCGCCCACTTTCAAGTCTTCGCTCGGCTTTGCGTCCAGTGCTCGCGCTCCCGGTCTGTTGGTTCAAGACGTCGGTCAGCCCGTCACGCGCGGACATGAACGTGGTCACGTCGTTCGTCGCCGCGCCCCGACGGGCAGGCGGGCGATCGAGCGCCTCGGTCTCGACCGTCTCCCCTGCGACCATCAGCGCACGACCCCCGACGACTTCTTCGCGATCTCCGCAGCCAGCGTGGGCGGCAGGACCTCGTAGTGGTCGAACTCCATGGACGAGGTGCCGCGGCCCTGCGTTGCCGAGCGCAGGTCGGTCGTGTAGCCGAACATCATCGCGAGCGGCACGAAGGCCGTGATGACGCGCGCGTTCGCGCGCTCCGTCATGCCGCCGATCTGGCCGCGGCGGCTGTTGAGGTCGCCGATGATGTCGCCCATGAACTCCTCGGGGACGACGACCTCGACCTTCATGATCGGCTCGACGATCACGGGGCCGGCCTTCACGACCGCCGCCTTCAGCGACATCGAGCCGGCGATCTTGAAGGACATCTCGTCGGAGTCGACCTCGTGGTACGAGCCGTCGACGACGCGGGCCTTCACGTCCACCACGGGGTAGCCGGCGATCACGCCGTTCTCCATCGCCTGGCGTATGCCCGCCTCGATGGGTTTGGCGTATTCGCGCGGTACCCTGCCGCCGACGACCTTCCACTCGAACTCGAATCCGCTCCCCCGCGGCAGGGGCGAGTACTCGACGACGCAGTGCCCGTACTGGCCGCGGCCGCCGGTCTGCTTCACGTAGCGGCCCTCGCTCGTCACCTCACGGGTGATGCTCTCGCGGTACGCGACCTGCGGGCGGCCGACGTTCGCCGCGACCTTGAACTCGCGCAGCATGCGATCGACGATCACCTCGAGGTGAAGCTCCCCCATCCCCGCGATGATCGTCTGGGCGCTGTCGGGGTCGGTGTGCACCCTGAAGGTCGGGTCCTCTTCAGCCAGCCGGGCGAGCGCGAGCGACATCTTCTCCTCGTCGGCGCGCGTCTTCGGCTCGACGGCGATCTGGATCACCGGCTCCGGGAAGACGATCGACTCGAGGATGATCGGCTTGTCCTGGTCGCAGAGGGTGTCCCCGGTGAACGTCTGCTTCAGCCCGATGGCGGCCGCGATGTCCCCCGCGGAGACGCTCTCCACGTCCTCGCGGTGGTTCGCGTGCAGCAGCACGATGCGCGCGATGCGCTCGCGACGGTCCTTGCTCGCGTTGTAGACGGTGTCCCCAGCATGCAGGACGCCCGAGTACACCCTGAAGAAGGCGAGCTTTCCCGAGAACGGATCGGCCGCGATCTTGAACGCGAGCGCGCTGAACGGGTCGTCCTCCGTCGCCCTGCGGATGAGCTCCTCGCCGGTCCGCGGGTCCGTGCCGACGACGGGGGGCACGTCGAGCGGCGAGGGGAGGTAGGACACGATGCCGTCGAGCAGCGGCTGGATGCCCTTGTTGCGCAGCGCGGCGCCGGTCAGGACGGGCACGATGTCGCCGGCGATCGTCGCGGCGCGAAGCGCGGCGCGGAGCTCGGCCGGTGTGATCGGCTGGGCCTCGAGCCAGCGGTGCAGGAGCTTGTCGTCGGTCTCGACGACCTTCTCGATCAGCCGCTCGCGCGCCGCGGCGACCTCGTCCTGCATCTCGGGGGGGATCTCGCCGACGGTCGGGGCAGCGGCGCCGTCCTGCTCCCAGAAGAGCGCCCTCTGCTCGATCAGGTCGATGACGCCACGGAATGCGTCCTCGGCCCCGATGGGAAGCTGGATGGCGACCGGATTCGCGCCCAGACGGTCGATGATCATGTCGAAGCAGCGGCCGAAGTCGGCGCCAAGGCGGTCCTGCTTGTTGATGAAGCAGATCCGCGGGACGCTGTACTTGTCGGCCTGGCGCCACACGGTCTCGGACTGCGGCTCCACGCCGGCGACGCCGTCGAACACGACGACCGCGCCATCGAGGACCCGCAGCGAGCGCTCGACCTCGACGGTGAAGTCGACATGGCCCGGCGTGTCGATGATGTTCACGCGGTGATCGGCCCAGAAGCACGTGGTGGCGGCGGCGGTGATCGTGATCCCCCGCTCCTGCTCCTGCGGCATCCAGTCCATGGTGGCCGCGCCTTCGTGGACCTCGCCGATCTTGTAGATCTTCTTTGTGTAGAAGAGGATGCGCTCCGTCACCGTCGTCTTGCCCGCGTCGATGTGGGCGATGATCCCGATGTTGCGCACCCGCTCGAGCGGGTATTCAGACTGCGGCGCTTTCGCCTTCCCCGCCTTCGTCTCGATCAACGTACTCACCACTTGTAGTGCGAGAAGGCCTTGTTGGCTTCGGCCATCTTGTGCGTCTCTTCCTTGCGCCGAACCGCCGCACCCGCGTTGTTCATCGCGTCGAGGAACTCCCCGGCGAGGCGGTCGGACATCGACTTCCCCGGGCGCTTGCGCGCGGCCTGGATCAGCCAGCGCATCGCGAGCGAGCCCCTCCGGTCGGCGCGGATCTCGACCGGCACCTGGTAGGTCGCGCCGCCGACGCGGCGTGGCTTGACCTCGATGAGCGGCGTCGCGTTCTTCAGCGCCGTCTCGAAGACCTCGAGCCCCGGCTTCCGCGCCGACTGCTCCACCTGCACGACCGCGCCGTACACGATGCCCTCCGCGGTCGCGCGCTTGCCGCCGTGCATCACCTTGTTGATGAACTGCTGGAGGGTGACGTTGCCGTAACGCCGGTCGGGCGGCGTCGGACGCTCGGTGGGTCGCGCTCGTCGGGGCATGGTTAGCGGCTCATTCCAGGGAACGTCACCACTAGGAAGCCTTCTTCTTCTGGTTCGGGCTCTTCGCGCCGTAGAGGCTGCGGCCCTGCCTTCGGTCCTTGACGCCGGCGGTGTCGAGGGTTCCGCGGATGATGTGGTACTTCACCGACGGAAGGTCGCGCACCCGCCCTCCCCGCACGAGCACGACGGAGTGCTCCTGGAGGTTATGCCCGATCCCGGGGATGTAGGCCGTGACCTCCATCTGGTTCGTCAGCCGGACGCGGGCGATCTTGCGCAGCGCCGAGTTGGGCTTCTTCGGCGTCATCGTCCGAACCACCGTGCAGACGCCCCGCTTCTGCGGCGCGCCTTTCTGCAGCGAGACATGGCGACCCTTCAGTGAATTCCACGTGCGCCGGAGCGCTGGCGTGTCCACCTTCCTCTGCTGCGGCTTGCGTCCCTTGCGTACCAGCTGCGCGATCGTCGGCATCAGAACTCCCTCGCCTCGTTCCTCGTATGGGGCGGCCGGCGCGCACGCGCGCCACCGGTACGCCGTGTCATTGAGCCTCGTGAGACCGGCGCGCCGCCCCGAGGGGGTGGACGCCGTGCGCAGCGCGGCCGCGGTCACAACATCGCGACTGGGCCGATGCGCCAAATGACCGCCCAGTCCGGGCGGTCACCGTCTCCAAAGACAGCCGGCGAAAGTGTAGTTGCCGGCGGGGCGCGGGGTCAACCGGGCCCCGCCGGCGGGTCCGAAGTGTTAGGCCAGGGGCGGAGTCTGGGGGTCGACCACCTCGAGACCGGCCTCGAGGTCGTCGTCCTCGTCCTCGTCGTCGTCGTCGTCGAGGTCGTCGAGCGAGAGGTCCTCGGGCGGGATGACCGGGGCGACGTCGTCGTCGTCCACGCCGAAGATCCCCGCCAGGACCCGCGGCTTGGGCATCCACTCGAGCTGCTCGCGCCGGCTCGGCAGGCCCGTCCCCGCGGGGATGAGCTTTCCGATGATCACGTTCTCCTTGAGACCCAGGAGGCGGTCCTTCTGTCCCATCGTCGCGGCCTCGGTCAGGACGCGGGTGGTCTCCTGGAAGGAGGCCGCCGCGAGGAACGACGAGGTGGACAGCGACGCCTTGGTGACGCCGAGGAGCACGGTCTGCGCCGTGGCTGGCTCGCCGCCGGCCGCGATGGTCCGCGCGTTGATGTCCTCGAACTCGAAGCGGTCGAAGAGCTCCATCGGCAGGAGCTCGGTGTCGCCCGCCTCCTCGATGCGCACCTTGCGCAGCATCTGCCGGACGATGATCTCGATGTGCTTGTCGTTGATCGTGACGCCCTGGCTGCGGTAGACCTTCTGGACTTCGGCGACCATGTAGCGGTGCACGGCCTCCCGGCCGGAGATGCGCAGGATGTCCTGCGGGTTCGCCGATCCCTCGCTGAGGAAGTCGCCCGCGCTGACCTGCTGGCCCTCGTCCACGCGCAGTCGCGCCTGGTGCGCGACGTCGTAGACGCGGTCCTCGATCTCCTGCATCGCTATCGTCACGCGGCCCTCCCCATCGACGTGCACGGTGCCGGCGACGGGTGATGGCATGTCGGTCTTTCCCTTGGTGCGGCGTTCGGGCTTCGCGAGCGCGTCGTTCGCGTTCACATGGACGCCGTCCGCGACGGCGAGCGTGTACCCCACGGGTATGGTGATGGGCACGGTGTAATCCTGCCGGTTGCGGACGACTATCTTCCGCGAGCCGTCCGGGTCGCGGACTATCTCGGCGACGCCGTCGATCTCGCTGACGACCGCCATGCCCTTGGGCACGCGCGCCTCGAAGATCTCCTCGACGCGCGGCAGACCCATCGTGATGTCCTCGCCGGCGACGCCGCCGGTGTGGAAGGTGCGCATGGTGAGCTGCGTGCCGGGCTCCCCGATCGACTGAGCGGCGATGATGCCCACCGCCTCGCCGGCGTGCACGAGCTTGCCACTCGCGAGCGACCGTCCGTAGCAAGCGCGGCAGATCCCGAACTTCGCGTGGCAGGACAGCGGCGAGCGGATGCGGACGCGCCGCAGCCCCGACGCCTGAATGACCTGCGCCTTGTCGTGGTCGATCTCCTCGCCGCGCGCGACGAGGATCTCGCCTGTGTTGGGGTCGACCAGGTCCTGCGCGGCGATCCGGCCGAACAGCCGGTCGATGAACGGCTCGATCATGCCGACCTCGTCGGCGTTGATGAAGATGCCGTCCTCGTCGCCGCAGTCCTCGAGGCGGACGATGACGTCCTGCGCCACGTCGACCAGGCGCCGCGTCAGGTAGCCCGAGTCGGCGGTGCGGATGGCGGTGTCGGCGAGGCCCTTGCGTCCGCCGTGCGTGGAGATGAAGTACTCGAGGACCGAGAGGCCCTCGCGGAAGTTCGAACGGATCGGCAGCTCGATGATCCGGCCCTGCGGATCGGCGATGAGGCCCCGCATGCCGCCGATCTGGCCCATCTGGCGCGTGTTACCGCGGGCGCCCGAGGTCGCCATCATGTACACCGACCCTCGCGGGTCAAGGGTGTCCATCATGGCATTGATCACCGTCTCGGTGGTGTCGGTCCACTGCTTGACGGTCTGGTCGTAGCGCTCCTCTTCGGTGATGAGACCGCGCGAGAACTGGCGGTCGATGGCCGAAACGCGCTTCTCGGTGCTTGCGATCTCTGACGCCTTCGACTCGGGGATAGCGACGTCATCGATGGAGATGGAGACGCCGGCGTGCGTCGCCGCGCTGAAACCGATCTTCTTGATCCGGTCGACGACCTCGGCGGTCACCTCGTTGCCGTGACGCTCGAACACCTTCGTGACGAGGTCGCGGATGACCGAGCGGTCGAGGACCCTGTTGACGAAGCGGAGATCCTCCGGCAGGACGGCGTTGAACAGGACGCGGCCGACGGTCGTCTCGATGACCTCGCCATCGTTCGGCACCTTGACCGGGTCGTGCATTTCCACGATGCCCATGTCGAACGCCGACTGGACCTCGTCGAAGTCCGAGAAGACGCGGGCCTGCTTGGACTCGTCGACGTGGGGCAGCGTGAGGTAGTAGCAGCCCAGCACCATGTCCTGGCGCGGCGTCACGACGGGCTGGCCGTCGGCGGGCTTGAGGATGTTGCCGGTCGACAGCATGAGGTGTTTCGCCTCGGCCTGGGCCGCCGCCGAGAGCGGCACGTGCACGGCCATCTGGTCGCCGTCGAAGTCGGCGCCGAACGCCTCACATACGAGCGGATGGATCTGGATAGCGTTGCCCTCGATGAGCTTGGGCATGAAAGCCTGGATCCCCAGGCGGTGCAGCGTCGGGGCGCGGTTCAGCAGCACGGGGTGGTCCTTGATGACCTCCTCGAGCACGTCCCACACCTCAGGGCTCACCTTCTCCACGTAGCGCTTGGCGCTCTTGATGTTGTGCGCGAGGCCGCGCTCGACGAGCTGCCGCATAACGAACGGCTTGAATAGCTCGAGCGCCATCTTCTTGGGCAGCCCGCACTCGCCGAGCTTCAGGTCGTTGCCGACGACGATGACCGAGCGGCCCGAGTAGTCCACGCGCTTGCCGAGCAGGTTCTGCCTGAACCGTCCCTGCTTGCCGCGGAGCATGTCCGAAAGGCTCTTCAGCTTGTGGTTGCCGGTGCCCGAGATCGCGCGTCCGCGACGGCCGTTGTCCATCAGGGCGTCGACGGCCTCCTGGAGCATCCGCTTCTCGTTGCGGATGATGATCTCCGGGGCGCCGAGCTCGAGGAGCCGCTTCAGGCGGTTGTTCCGGTTGATCACGCGGCGATACAGGTCGTTCAGGTCGCTTGTGGCGAAGCGCCCTCCGTCGAGCTGCACCATCGGGCGCAGGTCGGGCGGGATCACCGGAAGGATCGTGAGGATCATCCAGTCGGGCGACGCGCCCGATCGCAGCAGCGCCTTGATCAGGCGCAGGCGCTTGATCGATTTCTTCCGGCGCTGGCCGGTGGTGGAGCGCATCTCCCCCTGGAGCTGCAGCGCGAGCTTCTCGAGGTCGAGCTGGCGGATGATCTCGAGGACCGCCTCGGCGCCCATCTGCGCGCGGAAGAAGCGGTACTTCTCGGTGTACGTGCGGTACTCCGGCTCGGTCAGGTTCTGCATCCACTTGATCGACTGGGCCTCGTCGCGCCTGGTCTTCGCCTCGTCGCGCACGGTCTGCACGTCGGGGGCGATCTCCTGCCGGACCACGGTCAGGTCCTGGTCGGCGCGCGCGCGCAGGTCGGCAATGCGCTTGTCTGCGTCGCTGCGCGAGGTCCCCTCCTCGGCGCGGCCCGTCTTCACGAGCGCGTCGAGCTGCTTCTGGAGGGTGCGCTGGAGCTGCGTGAGCATCGTGCGGGTGACCGTCTCGCCCTTGGCGACGAGCTGGAGCTCCGCCTGCTTGAAGGTGATGTCCTTCGGCGCCGGCTTCCCGAGCGCTTCGTCGAGCTGCTCCTTCGTGCGCGCCGCGGCGCCCGTGAGCGCCTCCGTGTCTGCGGCGAGCTGCTCCTCCTGCTGGCGGACCTTTTGCTCCGTCTGGGTGCGCAGCCGCATGATCTCCGCGTTCGCGCGAGCCTCGATGGCGCCCGTGCGATCCGAGATCGTCTGCTCGAGGCGCCGGATCTTCGCCTCGGCCTCCTCGTCGATCTGCTGGAGCATGCGCTCGCGCTGGTGCTCGTCGATGTGCGTCACGACGTAGAGGGCGAAGTAGAGGATCCGCTCGAGGTTGCGCGGCGACATGTCGAGGAGGATCCCGAGGCGGCTCGGCGTGCCCTTGAAGAACCAGATGTGGGACACCGGCGACGCGAGCTGGATGTGGCCCATGCGCTCGCGCCGCACCTTGGCGCGGGTGACCTCCACGCCACACTTGTCGCAGATGATCCCCTTGTAGCGGATGCGCTTGTACTTCCCGCAGTAGCACTCCCAGTCCCGCGTGGGACCGAAGATGCGCTCGTCGAAGAGGCCGTCCTTCTCAGGCCGGAGCGTGCGGTAGTTGATGGTCTCGGGCTTGGTGACCTCACCCGAGGACCACGAACGGATCTGGTCCGGCGCGGCCAGCGAGATCTTGATCGCGTTGAACTCGTTGACTTCAAGCATCTACTTATTAACCCTCGAGTCCGCTGATGTTGATGCCGAGATCCGGCGACGAGTAGCTGGACGAGTCCTCGATGAAGCGGATCTCCTCCTCGTTCTCGTTCAGCACCTCGACCGAGAGCCCGAGCGACTGGAGCTCCTTGATGAGGACCTTGAAGCTCTCCGGGACTCCCGGCGGCTGGATGTCCTCGCCCTTCACGATGGCCTCGTACGTCTGCACTCGACCGAGCACGTCGTCCGACTTCACCGTGAGCAGCTCCTGGAGGATGAAGGCCGCGCCGTAGGCCTCGAGCGCCCAGACCTCCATCTCGCCGAACCGCTGTCCGCCGAACTGCGCCTTGCCGCCGAGCGGCTGCTGGGTGATGAGCGAGTACGGGCCGGTCGAGCGCGCGTGGATCTTGTCTTCGACGAGGTGGTGCAGCTTCATCATGTAGAGCTGCCCCACGGTCACGGTCTGCTGGAACGCTTGGCCGTTGCGGCCGTCGCGCAGCTGGATCTTTCCGTCCTCGGGCAGCCCGGCCTCGCGCAGGGTGGCCTTGATGGCGTCTTCCCGCGCGCCGTCGAATACCGGCGTGGCGACGTGCATGCCGAGCGCGGAGGCCGCCCACCCGAGATGCGTCTCGAGGATCTGCCCGATGTTCATCCGGCTCGGCACGCCGAGCGGGTTGAGCACGATGTCCACGGGCGTGCCGTCCGGGAGGAACGGCATGTCCTCGATCGGGAGGATCTTGGCGATGACGCCCTTGTTCCCGTGGCGGCCGGCCATCTTGTCGCCGACGCTGATCTTGCGCTTCTGGGCGACCGCGATGCGGATGAGCTTGTTCACACCGGGCATCAGCTCGTCGTTGTTCTCGCGGCTGAAGATCGCCACGTCGACGACCTTGCCGTGCTCCCCCGACGGGAGCCGCAGCGAGGTGTCCTTCACCTCGCGCGCCTTCTCTCCGAAGATCGCGCGGAGCAGCCGCTCCTCCGCGGTCAGCTCGGTCTCGCCCTTGGGCGTGATCTTGCCGACCAGGATCGTCTGCGGGCCGACCTCGGCTCCGATGTACACGATGCCCGAGTCGTCGAGGTCCGCGAGCGACTCCTCGCCGACGTTCGGGATGTCGCGCGTTATCTCCTCGGGCCCGAGCTTCGTGTCGCGGGCCTCGCATTCGTACTTCTCGATGTGGATCGAGGTGAACTTGTCCTCCTGGACGATGCGGTCGGACAGGATGATCGCGTCCTCGTAGTTGCCGCCCTCCCAGGGCATGAAGGCCACGAGGATGTTCTGGCCGAGCGCCAGCTCGCCGCGGTCGGTCGAGTACGAGTCGGCGAGGACCTGGCCCTCTTCGACGCGCTCGCCGACGGCGACCATCGGGCGCTGGTTGAAGCACGTGCCCTGGTTCGTGCGGACGAACTTCTGGAGGCGGTAGCGGAACGCGTCGCCCGCATCCTCCTCCACCCAGATCTCCGCGGCGGAGACCGAGCGGACGACGCCCGGCGCACGTGCGAGGAGCACCTGTCCCGAGTCCTTGGCGGCGCGGTACTCGATGCCCGTGCCGATGATCGGCGCCTCGGGACTGATGACCGGCACGGCCTGGCGTTGCATGTTCGATCCCATGAGCGCGCGGTTCGCGTCGTCGTGCTCGAGGAACGGGATGAGCGCGGCCGACACGGAGACGATCTGCTTCGGCGACACGTCCATGTACTCGGCGTTCGCCGGTGCCGCCTCGTGGTATGTCGCGCCGCGGTGCACCTGCACGCGCTCGTCGAGGAAGTAGCCGTCCGGATCGAGGTGCGCGTTCGCCTGGACGACGGTCGCCATCTCCTGCTCGTCGGCGGTGAGGTAGACGATCTCGTCGGAGACGCGCGCGCGTCCGTCCGCTTCCTTCACGAGGCGGCGGTACGGCGACTCGATGAAGCCGTACGGGTTCACGCGCCCGTACGTCGCGAGCGAGCCGATGAGGCCGATGTTCGGGCCTTCCGGCGTCTCGATCGGGCAGATGCGGCCGTAGTGGCTGAAGTGGACGTCGCGGACGTCGAAGCCCGCACGCTCTCGGGAGAGGCCGCCCGGGCCGAGGGCCGAGAGGCGGCGCTTGTGGGTCAGCTCATCGAGCGGGTTCGTCTGCTGCATGAACTGCGACAGCTGGCTGCCGCCGAAGAACTCCTTGATCGCGGCGACGACGGGGCGGATGTTGATCAGCTCCTTCGGCGTCGCCTTCTCGGGCTCGACGATGGACATGCGCTCGCGCACGACGCGCTCCATGCGCAGGAGGCCGATGCGGAACTGCCCCTGGATGAGCTCGCCGACGGCGCGCACGCGCCTGTTGCCGAGGTGGTCGATGTCGTCGGCCTTGCCGTTCCCGTTGTTGAGCTCCACCAGGCGCCCGACGATCTTCACGAGATCGTCGTTCGTCAGTGTCCGGTGCGACATGTCCAGGTCGAGGCCGAGCTTCCGGTTCAGCTTGTACCGGCCCACCTTGGCGAGGTCGTAGCGGCGGAAGTTGAAGAACAGCGAGTTCACGAGGTTGCGGGCGTTGTCGATCGTCGGCGGGTCACCGGGACGCAGGCGCTTGTAGACCTCGACGAGCCCCTCGTTGGTGTTGGTCGTCGGGTCCTTGTCGAGTGTCGAGGCGATGTACTGGTGGGTCGGGTCGGTGTCGAGGCTGTTGAACAGCGCGCGGATCTCGTCGTTGGACGAGTAGCCGATCGCGCGCAGCAGGGTGGTGACCGTCAGCTTGCGCTTGCGGTCGACCTTCACCGAGATGACGTCCTTGTTCGAGGTCTCGAACTCGAGCCAGGCGCCGCGGTTCGGGATGAGCTTGCCGTAGTACAGCCGCCGGCCGGTGGTCGGGTCGTCGACTGCGGTGAAGTAGACGCCGGGCGAACGCACGAGCTGGCTGACGACGACGCGCTCGGCCCCGTTGATCACGAAAGTGCCCTTGTCCGTCATCCACGGGAAGTCCCCGAGGAAGACGTCCTGGGTGCTCACCTCGCCGGTCTCCTTGTTCACGAGCTCGACTTTCGCCCAGAGCGGCTTGGCGAAGGTCAAGTCCCGGGTGCGGCACTCCTCCTCGGAGTACTTCGGGTCGCGGAACTCGCTCGAGAGGAACTTGAGGTCCAGGTTCTTCGCGGTGAAGTCCTGGATCGGCGAGATCTCGGCGAAGAGCTCGCGAAGGCCCTCGTCGCAGAACCAGGCGAAGCTGTCGAGCTGGGTCTGGATGAGGTTCGGCAGCGGGAGCACCTCGGGGAACGAGGCGAAGTTGCGCCGTTCGCGCGCGGGCGTGCTGACGCGATCGAGCGTCGTGGTCAAGGCGTGGCCCTCCTCAGACGTTCGCGATACGGGGTGACGGGAGTGCGGGCAGGGGGAAACACACGGGGGAAATTGGCAAGGACGAAATGTTACCCCACGGGCAGGGGCCGGTCAACGGGGCGAACGGAGGAGTGTCGAACCGGGCGCGATCCCTGTCAATAGGCTTTCGGTCAGCGGCCGCGCGCAAGGATCCTTGCGGGGGGCTCCGCCCGCCGATCACCACCTGAGGACGCAGTGGCCGACCGGTTCTGGAAGAACTCTGTAAAGGGTGCTCGCCGGGGCCTTCCCAGGCGTCACCGCCGCCGAATGCGCGGGTATGTTCATTGAAGATGACTTCATCCGGTCGCGCCATTCCCCAGTCCCCGCGGATCAGCCGGAGGACCGTGCTCGCCGCGGCGGTGGCCGGCGGCGGCGGGGTCGCGGCCGCCCGGCTGCTCGGGCTGCGCGCGCTCGGGGACGAAGCGCCCGCGGCGCTCCCCGGGGCGGCCGCGGAACGTCAGTCGCTCGACTGGGTGTCGCCGCTCGGGGCCGAGGCGGCGCGCGTCGCGCACCTGCTGCGGCGCACGACCTTCGGCGCGGCGGCCGCTGACCTCGAGCGGGCGCAGTCCGACGGTTATGCGCGCACCGTCGACCGACAGCTCGACACGCCTCCCGCCGCGCCCCCCGCGCTTGCCGGCGCGGAGGAGGCGAGCCAGAGCGCGGCGATCAACTTCGGGAACCTCCAGCAGTGGTGGGTCGACCACATGCTCGCTTCCCCCACGCCGTTCGCCGAGCGGATGACGCTCTTTTGGCACGGCCACTTCACCAGCGACTACCGCAAGGTCGGCCTCCAGTACCCATTCATCTACTGGCAGAACCTGACATGGAGGGCGATGGGGCTCTCCGACCTGCGGTCGATGCTGCACCAGGTCACGGTCGACCCGGCGATGCTGCGGTATCTCGACCTGGGGAACAGCACCGGCCGCAACCCCAACGAGAACTACTCGCGAGAGCTGATGGAGCTTTTCACCATGGGTCCCGACGCGTTCACCGAGAGCGACGTGCGCTCGGGCGCGCAGGCCCTCGCCGGATGGCGCGAGCCTCGCACTCAGGCGATGCTCGATGGCGCGCGCAAGCAGAACCCGAGTGTCCTCAAGGACGTCAAGGCCGACACCGTCAGCACCGGGGTCTTCGAGAAGCAGCGAGCGTACTCAGGGAAGGTGACCTTCCTCGGCGAGGCGGGCACGTTCGACACGGACCGGGTGATCGACACGATCTTGAAGCAGGACGCCACCGCGCCATTCATCACGCGGCGCATCGTGACCCACTTCGTCAGGCCCGATCCGGATGACGCGTACATCGCCCGCCTGGCGCAGCGCTTCCGGGCGACCAGGTACGACGTCCGCTCGCTGATGCGCGACGTCCTGACCAGCGAGGAGTTCAGCGCGGCCCCCGGGTACCGGTCCCTGGTGAAGTCCCCGACGGAGTTCATGGTCCACGCCGCGCGCGCGCTCGGGAACCCGGGGCTCGGCCGCCTCATCGCGACTTCGGGCCAGGGAATGGGACAGAGCCTCTTCGACCCGCCGAGCGTCGGCGGATGGCCCGAGAACGAGGGCTGGGTGTCCTCCAACACGATGCTCGCGCGCGCGAACTTCGTGACGGCAGCCGTCTCCGCGACAAAGAAGCTCCCGCCAGCGGACAGAGCCCACGCGCAGCACCTCGACTCCGTGCTCTCGCCACAGACCCTGAAGCTGCTCAACGAAGCGGGCGACGACCGCAGGCGCTGGACCATCATTTTGGCGTCGCCGGAGTTCCAGCTGAAATGAAACAGGGCATCGATCGCATGGCGCGCCGCGACTTCCTCCGCGCCGGCCTCGTGTTCGGCGCGGGCGCAGCAGGGCTCGCCGCCGGCTACGCCGCGGTGCCGGACGTCTTCGCGAAGGCGGTCTACGCGGCGAAGAAGGACGGCGTCTCCAACGACCGCGTCCTGGTGATGATCCAGCTGGCCGGCGGGAACGACGGGCTCCAGACGGTCATCCCGATGGATGACCCGGAGTACCACGACCTGCGACCGCAGCTCTCCGTCGCGGCGACGACGGCGCTTCCCATCGGCGGCGGCTGGGGCCTCAACAAGAACCTCAAGGGGACCAAGGCGCTGTGGGACCAGGGAAAGGTCGCGATCGTCCAGGGGGTGGGCTATCCCAAACCGTCCTTCTCCCACTTCGACTCGATCCGCATCTGGGAAACGGGCGACCCGACTCGGCGGCAACAGGATGGCTGGCTCGGCAAGACGATCGCCGCCAGCTACGACTCCGCGGGGCACCCGCTCGTCGGATGCGCGACCGGCACGACGGGCGTCCCCGGCGCGCTGCGCGACCTCCAGGCGACGCTGACGGTCGTGCGCGACCAGCAGAGCTTCAAGTTCACCGGCGGCGACGACACCGAGAGCGCCGTCGGCGCCCTGTACTCGGGTACCCCCGGTGTCTACGGCGCGCTCTTCGATACGGCGGTGGCCACCGCGCGCGACACGGTGGCGCAGCTGCGCACCTCGTCGGAGAGGTATGTCCCCAAGGGGCAGTACGCCGACAACGGGAAGCTGATGTACTCGTCGAAGAACCAGCTCGGCGCGGCGCTCCAGCTCGCGGCGGAGCTGATCGTCACCGGTACCGGCGTCAAGATCCTGCACGTGACGCTGGGGGGATTCGACACCCACTACACCGAGCTGACCCGGCATGACGATTTGATGGCGTACGTGGACCAGGCGGTCAGCGCGTTCCACCAGGACCTCGAGGCGTATGGGATGGCGGACCGCGTCCTGGTCGCCACGTGGTCCGAGTTCGGCCGTCGGGCGCGTGAGAACGCGAGCGCCGGAACGGACCATGGAGCCGCCGCTCCCATCCTGTTGATCGGCGACCCGGTGAAGGCCGGCCTTTACGGGACCGGGCCGGACCTCGGGAAGCTCGACCAGGGCGGCAACGTGCCGTTCACCGTCGACTTCCGCTCGGTGTACCAGGAGATCCTCGAGCACCACCTCGGCGTCGACCCGCGCGAGGTGTTCACCGAGACGTTCGACCGCGTCCCGTTCGTGGCGTAGCGCCGAAGCTCGTGCGAGGACGCGGGGCCGCTCTGCCGGAGCGCCGTTCCGGCACTGGTCAGAGCTCCGGCCGCCGGTCGATCGTGGTCGCGCGTACGTCGGCATGAATCTCGTGCGGCGCGAGTTCGACGCCCTCGGCGGCGCCTGCGAGCTGTTCGCGGTCGGGCTCCCGGAGGAACGCGTCGATGCGGTGGCCGAGTGGGTTCACGCGATGCACCGCCGCCTGACGCGCTTCGATGCGGGGAGCGAGCTCTCAGCGCTGAACGCCCGCGCGGGCCGCTGGTCTCGCGTGAGCCCCGAGCTCGAGGAGCTGCTGCGCGCGGCGCTGGCCGCGTACGACCAGAGCGGGGGGCTCGTTCACGCCGGCGTGCTCCCCGCGCTGCTGGCCGCCGGCTACACGCGCACGTTCGCCGAGGGTCCGACGGCCGCCCGCACCCCGCCGCCCCCGCCGGCGCCGCTGCCCGCGCTGCTCGACGTGCGGCGCGGAGCCGCGCGCCTGGCCGCCGGCGCCGCCGTCGACCTCGGGGGCATCGCGAAGGGGTGGCTCGCCGACCGCGCGGCGGAGCGGCTCGGGACGAACGCGCTCGCGAACATGTGCGGTGACCTCTTCGCGACCGGCGACGGGCCGGAGGGCGGCGGCTGGCCGGTCGGATTCGGCGATACGACGGTGCTCCTTCGCGACGACGGTGCCGCCACCAGCGGGACCGCTCCGCGCGCCTGGGGCGAGGGCATGCACCACCTCGTCGACCCGCGCACCGCGCGGCCGGCCAAGACCGACCTTGCGTTCGTGTCCGTGATCGCATCTTCGGGCCAGCGCGCCGAGGTGCTGGCGAAGACCGCGCTGCTCCTGGGGCGGGAGGCCGCCGGTCCGTACCTCGAAGGGCGAGCCCGCGGCTGGCACCTCTCTAATAGGTGAGAACCAAGGCGAAAAACCAAGGCCGGAACCCTTTCGAGTCCCGGCCCCGGCACCTTTCGCGAACCGCCGATCCGTGGACCTGCGCCTCGCGGAGGACAGATTACCGCCTTTACCTATTTTGGTGTCAGGGGCCTGCGCTACTTCAGCTCGACACCGGCGCCCGCGTCCTCGAGCTTCTTCTTGATCGTTTCCGCCTCGTCCTTGCCGATGTTCTCCTTCACCGGCTTCGGCGCGCCGTCGACGAGGTCCTTGGCCTCCTTGAGGCCGAGCCCCGTGATCTCCCGGACCGTCTTGATGACGTTGATCTTCGACGCGCCAATGTCCTTTAGGACGACGGTGAACTCCGTCTTCTCCTCGACGGCCTCGGCGGGAGCCGCGGCGGCCCCACCGCCGGACGCGCCTCCGCCAAAGCCCATGGGTGCCGCGGTGACGCCCCACCGCTCCTGGAGGTACTTGCCGAACTGCGCGATGTCGAGGATCGACCACGACTCGAGCTCGCCCGCCAGCTTTTCGAATTTCTCGTTCGCAACTGCCATCGCTGCTTCTCCTTAAGTTTCTCTGTTCGGTTTCTCTGTTCCCGCGCTATGCGCCGCGCGCGCTCAGGACCTGGACCAGGGTCATGAGGGGCGCCTGGAGAACGCTCGTCACGCTCGCCAGAGGCGCCTGGACGCCGGCGACGATCGTCGCGTTGAGCTCAGCACGCGAGGGAAGCCTGGCGAGGCTCTGCACATCCTCGCCGGACAGCACCCGTCCGCCGACGAACGCGCCCATGATCTTCATGGCCCGCAGGGTCCGCGTCTCGTCGACGAAGCCCTTCGCGAGCTCGACCTCGTCGAGCGCCCCCAGCGCGACCGCCGTTGGTCCGGACAGCATTTCGCGCATCCCGACACGCCCACTCTTGTCGGCCGCCCGCGCGAACAGGCTGTTCTTCACGACGTGGTACTCGACCCCGCGTGGGCGCAGCCGGCGGCGCAGGTCCTGGAGGTCCTGGACGGTCAGGCCGCGGTACTCGGTCACGATCACCGCCGTGGACGCGGCGAGCTGATCCGACAGCTCGTCGACCTTGGTGCTCTTCGCGGCGACGCCGCCGCCCTTGCGCCTCGTCTTGGGGCCCGCTTTCAACCTGGCTATTCCGGATCCTCCTCCGCCGGGAAGCAAAAGGCCCTCGCGCTCCAGCGAGCACGAAGACCGACCCGGCGAACCGGCAGGAACTTCGCCTCCGCTGGCGCGGCCGCCGGCCGCTTCGATCCCTCGCGGGAACCTGCTTCTCTGGCGATATGAAATTCGTTCGCGGTAGAGCGTAGCCGCTCTGCGGCCCGGGCGGAACTAAGAGCGCAGCTGCGCGAGGTCCAGCTTGACGCTCGGGCCCTGCGTGCTCGCGAGGTGGGCCGAGCGGATATAGATGCCCTTGAGGCCGGCGGGCCTCGCGCGATTCACGGCGTCCATCACCATGGCGAGATTCTCGAGGAGCGCCTGCTCCGAGAAAGACGCCTTGCCGACGCTGGCGTGCACGACGCCCGTCTTGTCGACGCGGAACTCGATGCGCCCGCCCTTGGCGTCGCGCACGGCCTTCGCGACGTCGAAGGTGACCGTCCCGGACTTCGGGTTCGGCATCAGGCCGCGAGGCCCGAGGACCTTTCCCAACCGGCCAACCTGGCCCATCAGGTCTGGCGTCGCGATCGCGACGTCGAACTCGAGCCAGCCGCCCTCGATCTTCTTCGCCAGATCCTCGGCGCCGACCTCGTCCGCGCCGGCCGCCTGCGCCTCGCGCGCCTTGTCGCCCTGGGCGAAGGCGATGACGCGCACCGTACGACCCGTGCCGTGCGGCAGGACCGCCGCGCCACGGACCATCTGGTCCGCGTGGCGCGGGTCCACGCCCATGCGGAGGTGCAGCTCGACGGTGGTGTCGAATTTCGCCGCCGACGTTTCCTTGACGAGCGCCATTCCCTCGGCCGGCGCGTACTGCTTCGTGCGGTCGACCTTCTTCGCGAGCTCCGTGTAGCGCTTTCCGTGCTGTCCCATCAGTTCGTTATCTCCACGCCCATGCTGCGCGCCGTTCCCTCGACCATCCTCATGGCCGATTCGATCGAGTTCGAATTCAGGTCCGCCAGCTTCGTTTCCGCGATCGAACGGACCGCGGCGCGAGTGAGCTTTCCCACCTTGTTCTTGTTCGGCGCCGCCGAACCCTTCTCGATGCCCGCCTCGCGCCTGATCAGGTCGGCCGCCGGCGGACTCTTGGTGACGAACGTGTAGGAGCGGTCCTCGAAGACCGTCACGACCGCCGGCACGACCGTGCCGGCAAGCGAGGCCGTGCGCTCGTTGTATTCCTTGATGAACATCCCCATGTTGATGCCCTGGGGACCGAGCGCGGTCCCCACAGGCGGCGCCGCGGTCGCCTTCCCCGCCTGGATCTGGACCTTGATCACGGCCTTGATCTTTTTCATGGGCGTGCCGATCCGCAGGACGATGATGTCGCGATCCAGCGCATTTTCAAATCGGCCATTCGCTATTTCACCAACTTCTCGATCTGCAGGAAGTCCAACTCCACCGGCGTCTCCCGGCCGAAGATCGAGACCAGCACCTTCACCTTGTTCCGCTCGGGATTCACCTCGTCCACCACTCCGTGAAGATCCGTGAACGGACCGTCGGTGACCCGCACCGCCTCGCCCTTGGTGAACGCCACCTTGTACTTCGGGGCGTCGAGCTTGATCTGGCGGAGGATCCCGCGGACCTCACCGTCGGTCAGCGGCGTCGGCTTGTTGCCGCTACCGACGAAGCTCGTCACACCAGGCGTGTTCCGCACGACGTACCAAGAGTCGTCGCTCATGCTCATCTCCACGAGCACGTAGCCCGGGAAGACCTTGCGTTCGACGGGGTGCCGCTTTCCGTTCTTGATCTCGATCTCTTCCTCCGTCGGCACCAGGACCTGGTAGATCTTGTCTCCCATGTCCATGGACTGGATTCGGTGCTCGAGATTGGTCTTCACCTTGTTCTCGTAACCGGAGTAGGTGTGGATCACGTACCAGCGCTGCGCGGTGTCGGCCTCGTCCGCAGCCGCGGCGGCGCCCGTCTCGGCCATGGCGCGTTGAGCGGGCGGCTCGGTAGGCGGTACCTCGGGGATGGGCGTGGGCTCGGGCTCGGCCTCGGCGACCGCTCCGGCGCGCCGCAGCACCGTCTTCGCCTCCTCGCCGCTGACCTCTTCGACAGGCTCAGCCTTGCCGAGGAACGCGCGCGCCGCCTGCTGAGCCTCTTCGTCTGACAGCTTCGCGGGCTCGACGTCGTCCGCGCCGGCGTTCTCGACATCCGGCTCACCGAGAGCGTCCACCGTCAGCTCGTCCTTCTCGCGCTCATCCATGGTGTTCCTCCTACGGGCCCGGTGTCGGCGACGCTGCCGGCGTGCCGAGGAGCCCACGCGTGATCGTGAACGTGAACAGGTTGTCGAACGCGAAGATGTACGCGGCAATGAGAGCCGAGATGAGGAGGACGATGATCGTCAGCCGTATGACGGTCTCCCGGGAAGGCCACGTGACCTTCCGCAGCTCGGACCACGACTCTTGCGCGAAGCGGACGATGCCGCCCGCTGGTCTCGCTTGGGCCATTACTTCCTCGTTCCTTTCATCCGGTCCGGCACGGCAGGAGAGACTCGAACTCTCAACCTA
>JBHEML010000036.1:18870-20020 GCA_046262615.1 Candidatus Limnocylindria bacterium
TGACCTTCCGCAGCTCCTGCCAGGCCTCCTGCGAGAAGCGCATGGCCATTATTCGCCGAGCCTCACACGCACCGTGTCGCGCCTGTCCTGGGGCATCCCTGCGTTTGGCATCCCCTTCATCGCCGCCATCGGCCGCATCCTGTCTTCGACCGCTCCGGCACGGCAGGAGAGACTCGAACTCTCAACCGCTGGTTTTGGAGACCAGTGCTCTACCAGTTGAGCTACTGCCGTATGCGTCAACGCGTTTCCCGGTGCGGCGTGTGCTTGCGGCACCGCGGGCAGAACTTGGACAGCTCGAGCCGGTCCGGGTCGTTCTTCCGGTTCTTCGTCGTCCCGTAGGTGCGCGAGCGGCACGTCGTGCAAGCGACGGTGATGATCGGTCGGTTGTCCTTCGGCATCTCGGCCCCTCTCTACGCGACGATCTTCGTGACGACCCCGGCACCGACGGTCCGGCCGCCCTCGCGGATGGCGAAGCGCAGGCCCTCCTCCAGCGCGATCGGGGTGATCAGCTCGATGTCGAGCGTGGTCGTGTCGCCGGGGACGACCATCTCGGTCCCCTCGGGCAGGTGCGCCGCCCCGGTGACGTCGGTGGTGCGGATGTAGAACTGGGGCTTGTAGCCGTTGAAGAAGGGGGTGTGGCGCCCGCCCTCCTCCTTGGTCAGGATGTACGTCTCGGCCTGGAACTTGGTGTGGGGCTTGACGCTGGCGGGCTTGGCGATGACCTGGCCGCGCTCGATGTCCTCGCGCTCGATCCCGCGCAGGAGGAGCCCGACGTTGTCCCCGGCCTCTCCCTGGTCGAGGAGCTTTCTGAACATCTCGACCCCGGTGACGACGACCTTTCGCGCGTCGCGGATCCCGAGGATCTCGACGTCCTCGCCGACCTTGACGATCCCGCGCTCGATCCTCCCGGTGGCGACGGTCCCGCGGCCCTTGATCCCGAAGACGTCCTCGATCGGCATGAGGAAGGGCTTGTCCTTGGCGCGGACGGGGGTCGGGATGTAGCTGTCGACCTTGTCCATGAGCTCGAAGATCGGCTTGTACTCGGGGGAGGAGGCATCGGCGGGGGCCTCGAGGGCCTTCAGCGCCGAGCCGCGCACGATCGGGATCTCGTCCCCGGGGAAGCCGTACTTGGAGAGGAGCTCGCGGACCT
>JBHEML010000037.1:0-19732 GCA_046262615.1 Candidatus Limnocylindria bacterium
CTTCGTGCCCGCGCCCGAGGCGCAGCTGCCGTTGCTGGCGACCTTCGCCGACACGGCGGCGGGCTGCGCAGCGATCGAGACGATCGTCGCCGGCGGGATCGAGGCGGCGGTGCTCGAGTACCTCGAGTTCCAGAAGTACGACGAGGCGCAGTCGCGCGCGCTCGCCGAGCGGATGCGGACGGAGCGCTTCGCCATCGACGGCGACTACGTCCGCCGCCGCCTCGCCCGGCTCCGCGAATACGTCGTCCTGCTCACCGACCTGCGCGCGATCGACCGCGCCAAGTTCCGATCCGATCCCAAGTTGTACGGCCTCGCGCAGTGGTACCTCCAGCAGGCCGTCGAGCTGCTCTTCGGGACGGGGGCGTACCTCGTGATGGCGCTCGCGCTGCCGAAGCCCGAGGCCTACCACGACATCCTCGACTCGATCGCCCAGCGCGGGATCATCGAGAAGAGCCTCGGCTACCGCCTCGAGCACTTCGCGAACATGCGCAACCTTCTCGCGTACGACCGCGAGCAGACGGATATCGACGAGGTCTACGGGCACATCCAGTCGCGCGTGGCGGACATCGCGACCTTCGCCGAGCAGGTCGAGACGTTCCTGGGAGCGTCCGCCGACTCATGATCCCGTTCCCGGTCGTGGCCGGGACGAAAGCGGCGCAGCCTAGCCAGGACATCCCGCGCCAAGTGGGCCTCACCGACTTCGAGGCCGGCCGCGTTCGCGAATCGCTGGGCCGCGAACCGAACGCGCTCGAGTGGGCGATGTTCGGCGCGATGTGGAGCGAGCACTGCGCGTACAAGCACAGCAAGCGGCTGCTGCGGACCCTGCCCACCAGCGGCGCGCGCGTCGCCGTCGGCCCCGGCGAGAACGCGGGCGCCATCGACATCGGCGGCGGCCTGTTGTGCGTCTTCAAGGCGGAGAGCCACAACCACCCTTCGGCGGTCGAGCCCTTCCAGGGGGCGGCGACCGGCGTGGGCGGGATCCTGCGCGACATCTTCGCGATGGGGGCGCGCCCGGTGGCGGTGCTGAACGCGCTCGCGTTCGGCGATCCCGCCGAGGGATCCACGCGGCGCGCGGTGCGCGGCGTCGTCGGCGGGATCTCCTTCTACGGCAACTGCGTCGGCATCCCCGACGTCGGCGGGCACGTGTCCTTCGGACCCGCGTACGGCGGCAACCCGCTCGTGAACGCGATGTGCGTCGGCCTCGTGCCCGCCGACGGGCTCGCGTCCGCGGCGACCGCGAGGCCCGGGAGCGCGGTGTACCTGGTCGGCAGCGACACCGGCCGCGACGGCATCGCCGGCGCGTCGCTCCTCGCTTCCTTCGAGCTCGGCTCCGGGGATGAGTCAAAGCGGCCGTCGGTCCAGGTCGGCGATCCGTTCGTCGAGAAGCTGCTTCTGGAGGCGTGCCTCGAGCTCATCGGCTCTGGCGCGGTCGAGGCGATCCAGGACCTGGGCGCGGCGGGCCTCTGCTGTGCCACGAGTGAGCTCGCCGCGCGCAGCGGCACGGGGATGCGCATCGACCTCGCCGCGGTGCCCCGGCGCGCGCGCGACATGGCGCCGTTCGAGGTGATGCTGTCGGAGTCGCAGGAGCGGATGCTCATCGTCCCGAGGCCCGGCCGGGAGGATGAGATCGAGCGCGTCTTCGCGCGCTGGGAGCTGCACGCGGCGCGCATCGGGGAGATCACCGCGGACCAGACGCTCCACGTCCGCGATGGGGAGGACGCCGTCGCCTCGCTGCCGCCCGCGTCGCTCGCCGACGGCGCGCCCGAATACGACATCGACGCGCTCGCCGACTCGTACCGCGCGGAACGCCGCGATGCGGCCGACGTGTTCCGGGCGGAGGTGCGCCCGGACGCCGACGTGAACGAGGAGGTGCTCCGCGTCCTTGCGTCTCCCGAGGTCGCCTCCCGCCGAGCGCTCTATCGCACGTACGACCAGATGGTCGGCACCGACACCGTGGTGGGACCCGGCGCGGACGCGGCGATCCTGCGCATCAAGGGACGCGCGGACGGGATCGCGGTCGCGATCGACGCGCAGCCCCGCGCGGCATCCCGCGACCCGTACGTAGGAGCGGTCGCCGCGGTCGCCGAGGCCACCCGCAACCTCGTGTGCGTCGGCGCGGAGCCCCTCGCGATCACCGACTGCCTGAACCTGGGCAACCCCGAGCGGGCTCGCGGCGCGTGGGAGCTGCGCGAGACGGTGGCCGGGGTCGGCGCGGCGTGCCGCGCTCTCGGCGTCCCGGTGGTGTCCGGGAACGTCAGCCTGTACAACGCGACCGGCGGCATCGACATCCCACCGACAGCGGTGATCGGGGCGGTGGGACACGTCGCCGACGTCGCTCGCCACGGCGGCGTCACGGCCATCCGCGCGCGCGACCAGGTGCTGCTCGCGGGAAGCGTCCCGGTCGACGACTGGCTCGATGAGATGGACCTCGCGCTCGAGGTCCGCCTCCAGCGGTTCGTGCTCGCTGCGCACCGCGCCGGGTTGGTCCGCGCCGCGCATGACCGCGCCGAGGGTGGCCTCGCCGCCGCCCTCGCCGAGATGTGCATCCGTGCTGGGATCGGTGCGGCCGCGACGCTTCCCGCGGTGCGCGGCGCGAGCACGGCGACGGCGCTCTTCGCCGAGTCGCCCTCGGGCATCGTGCTCGCCGCCGCACCGGCCGACGCCGAGCTCCTGCGCGGCCTCGCGGCGGAGCACGACGTCACGCTCCGGACGCTCGGCGCGTTCGGCGGCGACGCGTTCGCGCTTGGCCCGGTGACGCTGTCGCTGCGCGCGATCGCCGACGCCCACGCCGAGGGGCTCGAGCGCGCTCTCGGGCGCATCGGGTGAGGCGCGAACTGCGCGAGCTCAACGACCGGCGCTCGAGCGCGATCTGGCTCCCGTCGGGCATCGACGGCGCCCTGACTCCTACGAGCGACTCGGGTGGCCGAACCCGCGGCACATCTCGCACTCCGGCGGCGGATGGCTTGGCCTGCGTCTCCTCCCCGACGCGACGCGTGGTCGTGGGCCCGGAGGTCCCGACGCGAGGGGCATCGAGAAGTCCGCGGTCGAACGAAGGCGTTCGCTAGCCGTGTGCGGGGTATGCGGGATCTGGTCGCCGGCCGCGACGGATCCGACGGACGCGGCGCGCATGGAGTTCTTCTCGCTGTATGCCCTCCAGCATCGCGGCCAGGAGTCGGCCGGCATCGCGGCGACCGACGGTCGCGATATCCGCGTCGTGCGGCGCATGGGCCTCGTCGGCCAGGTGTTCGCCGAGCCAGACCTCGGCGCGCTCGGTGGCCACGCGGCCATCGGGCACACCCGCTACTCGACGACCGGCTCGTCGCGCATCGACAACGCGCAGCCGATGGTGGTGAGGGGGGAGGGCCTCGGCGACCTCGCGATCGCGCACAACGGCAACTGCATCAACGCAAGGGAGCTCCGCGATCCGCTGCGCGCCGAGGGCGTCGAGTTCAGCACCTCGTCCGACACGGAGGTCGTCGCGCAGGCGATCGCGAACGCGGCTGGCGTGACCTGGGACGAGCGCCTCGCGCGCGCGCTACCAAGACTCGCGGGAGCGTGGTCGCTCGTGCTGCTGACGCCCCGAGCGCTGTACGCGATCCGCGACCCGCTCGGCGTCCGCCCGCTGTGCCTCGGCCGCAAGGGCGACTCGTGGCTGGTGGCCAGCGAGACGTGCGCGCTCGACACCGTGGGCGCGACGTTCATCCGCGATGTGGCGCCAGGCGAAGTCATCCGGATCGACGACCGCGGGCCTGAGAGCATCCTCGACCTCGCCGCGCCCGCCCGCGGTCTGTGCCTCTTCGAGCACGTCTACCTGGCATCGGCGTCGAGCACGCTCGGCGGCGTCTCGCTCTACGCGACGCGCGAGCGGATGGGCGAGGCGCTCGCGCTCGAGCATCCCGCCGACGCGGACGTCGTCATACCTGTACCGGACAGCGCGATCCCCGCCGCCGTCGGATATGCGCGCACGTCCGGCATCCCGTTCCGCGAGGGCCTCATCAAGAACCGCTACATCGGCCGCACGTTCATCCAGCCGTCGCAGGAGCTGCGCGCCCACAACGTCGCGCTCAAATACAACGCGCTGCGCGACGTCCTCGATGGCAAGCGCGTCGTCGTGGTCGACGACTCGATCGTGCGCGGATCGACCAGCGGGCCGATCGTGCAGCTGCTCCGCCGATCGGGCGCGCGAGAGGTCCACATGCGGGTGTGCTCACCGCCGATCCGCCACGCGTGCTATTTCGGTGTTGACATGGCGCGGCGGGACGAGCTGATCGCCTCGCACCTCGACGTCGCCGCGATCCGCGACCATGTCGGCGCCGACACGCTGGGCTACCTCTCGCTGGAGGGCCTCATCGGCGCCACGGGTGGTAAGCCCGATGAGTTCTGTGGCGCGTGCTTCACCGGCGATTACCCGGTCCCCGTGCAGCTCGAGCTCGCGAAGGAGATGCTCGAGCCCTCGTGACCAGGCATGTAGATCCGCCCATGCGGATGCCATACAGCACCGCGAGCACAGCGCGGCCGCCGCTCGCACGTGTGAACGGCGCGCGCCCGTGACGACCTACCGGGACGCGGGCGTCGACGTCGCGCGCGCCGACGATGCGCTCTCTCGCGTTCGCGAGCGCATCGCGCGGACCAAGCGCCCCGAGGTGCTTGGCGACATCGGCGCTTTCGGCGGCCTCTTCCACTTTCGCGGCTACCGGGACCCGGTGCTCGTGGCGACGACCGATGGCGTCGGCACCAAGCTCGAGCTCGCGCGGATCATGGACCGGCATGAGGTGCCGGGACGCGACCTCCTGAACCACTGCGTGAACGACGCCGCGGCGATGGGCGCGGAGCCGCTGTTCTTCCTCGACTACTTCTCCACAGGTCGCCTCGATCCAAGCGTCTTCGAGCGCGTCGTAGGCTCCATCGCCGATGCGTGCCGCGACCACGGCTGCGCGCTCCTGGGCGGCGAGACCGCGGAGATGCCCGGCATGTACGCCGACGGGACGTACGACCTCGCGGGGTTCCTCGTCGGGGCGGTCGAGCGCGACGCAGTCCTCGATCCGGCGAACGTCGCGCCCGGCGACATCTGCATCGGCCTGCCGTCGTCCGGCCTACACACCAACGGGTACTCGCTGGCGCGCGCGATCGTCGCGCGGGTCGCCGACGCCGAAGGGAGCGGCCTGCGCGAGACGCTCGCCCGCCATCGGCCGGAGCTCGGCGCATCCCTCGCCGACGCACTCCTCGCCGGGCACCGGTCGTACCTCGCGTCGATGCGTGCGCTGCGAGCCGCAGCACCGGTCCGCGCCGTCGCCCACCTCACCGGCGGCGGCTGGGAGGGCAACCTCCCGCGCGCTCTCGCACCGGGTCAGGGCGCCGCGATCTCGCGCGACGCGTGGCGCGTGCCCCCGATCTTCAGCTGGCTCGCGCTGGAGGGCGGCGTGGAGGAGACCGAAGCCTTCGATACGTGGAATATGGGCATAGGTCTCGTCGCGATCGTGCCGGCCGCGGCCGCGCCTGCGGCGCTCGCGGCGGCGCCGGATGCGATCCAGCTCGGTACCGTCGAGACCGCGCGCGGCGATCGCCGGGTGCGGTTCACATGAGATCCCCAGCGCCGGCTCGGGCGGGCGAGTTCGCCCTCGACGCTCGCCGGATCCGGTCCACGTGAGGCGCGCGGGCCGCGGCGGGCCGTCAGAGCTTCGGCCCGCCCGAATGGCCGCGTGATGCTGCGCCTCGGCGTCCTCGTGTCGGGCCGCGGGACGAACCTCCAGGCGATCCTCGACGCGTGCGCGGACGGTCGCCTCGACGCACGGGTGGTCCACGTCGCATCGAGCCACGCGGGAGTCCCCGCGCTCGAGCGCGCGGCGCACGCCGGCGTCCCGCACGCGGCGTACGAGATCGCGGCGTACGGAACCCGCGCGGCCGCGCAGCGCGCGATCGCCAACGCGCTCATTGAAGCGGACGCGGAGCTCGTCGTCCTCGCCGGCTACAATTTCATCCTCGGGAACGACTTCTTCATCCGCCTGCGCAACGTGCCGGTGATCAACACGCACGCCGCGCTCCTACCGCTTTTCGGCGGACCGGGCATGTACGGGATGCGCGTCCACGCCGCGGTGCTCGCGTCGGGCGCGAGCGAGTCGGGCGCGACGGTGCACCGCGTGCATCCCGACACGGTCGACCTCGGCGAGGTCATCGTGCAGCGCCGGGTGCCCGTGCTCGCTGGCGACGGCCCGGAGACGCTCGCTGAGCGCGTGTTGGAGGTGGAGCACGAGGCGGTCGTCGAGGCGGTCCGACGATTCACGGCGTCTGCCGAGGCGTCGATCACCTGACCTGGCGCCTCGCGTCAGGCTCCCCCGAACGATGCCCAGCTCGCCATTACGCGTCTTCCGACCGGTGGGCGGTCTTGACCGAGGTAGATCGCGCCGCACGGTCCGCCTTGCTTAGCATCCCCTCCGGTGGGCGATCCTGTCGACGAACGCGCGCTCGCGACCCAGGCGCTCAGGTCCGCCTTACGCACGGCTGAGGAGTACCTCGCCGACATCGACGGCGCCGTCGTTCGACCGCGGGACGCCGATGCCGTCGCGGAGCGCTTCTCCGTGCCGTTTCCCGAGCACGGCCTCGGGACGCTTCCCGCGATCGAGCGTCTCGTCGAAGGGAGCGACGCGATCGTGCGCGCGTCCGGGCCGCGCTTCTTCGGCTTCGTCCAGGGCGGCGGCACGCCCGCGGCCCTCGCGGCCGACGTGCTCGCGTCGGTGTGGGACCAGAACGCCGGGCTGTGGGCCGGGTCTCCGCTCGCGTCGCGTCTGGAGGCCGTCTCGATCGATTGGCTGAAGGATCTCTTCGGCCTGCCGAAGGAGTGGGGCGGCGTCCTGACCACGGGAGCGACCATGGCGAACTTCGTCGGTCTCGCCGCCGCGCGCCGCTGGTGGGCCGAACGCCACGGCGTCGATATCGAGGAGGCGGGCCTCGCCGGCCTCCCTCCCATGCCCATCCTGACCGGTGGGTACATCCACGTGAGCGCTGTGAAGGCCATCGCCATGCTCGGCCTCGGGCGCGCCAACATCCGCCGGTTCACGAGCGACGCTGTCGGACGCCTCGATGTCGACGCGCTGGAGGCCGCGCTGCGCGGACTCGGTGGCGCGCCGGCGATCATCGTGGCGAACGCCGGCGAGGTCAACGCCGGCGACTTCGATCCCATCGCGCGCCTGGCTGACCTCGCGGAGGCGCACGGCGCCTGGCTCCACGTCGATGGAGCGTTCGGCCTGTTCGCGCGCGTCACGCCCCGCGCGAACGCTCTCGCGGAGGGCGTCGAGCGAGCGCACTCCGTCATCGCCGACGGCCACAAGTGGCTGAACGTCCCGTACGACTGCGGCTTCGCATTCCTCCGGGATGCGCGGCGCCTCGAGGACAGCTTCGGCTCCACGGCGGCCTACCTTGGCACTCCGGACCAGGCGCGGCCCGACCTCGCGTACCGCGGTCCCGAGATGTCGCGCCGCGCGCGCGGTTTCGCGGTGTGGACGACGCTCGCGGCGTACGGACGCGACGGGTACCGGGCGATGATCGAGCGCCACCTCGCCCTCGCGCAGCGGCTCGCGCGGCACATCGACGCCGCGCCCGATCTCGAGCTGCTCGCCGACGCGCCGCTCAACATCGTGTGCTTCCGCTACCGCCCCGTTCGGGCGCACCCCGACGAGCTCGACGCGCTGAACGAGCGCCTTGGCCGCCAGGTGCTCGCTGACGGACGCGTCTTCGTCGGGACCACCCGCTACGGCGGGCGCGTCGCCTTCCGCCCCGCGATCGCGAACTGGCGCACCACCGAGGACGACGTCGACCTCATCGTCGAGGTCGTTCGCGAGCTCGGCGGCGCGCTGTCCACTGCGGTGCCTTCCGCCTGATCCGGCGCGCGGTCCGGCAGGGGATGTCGGGGCGTCCGCGGCGCCTTTCGATTACGAGTCTCCGAAGGCCGTGCCGCCCGCCTCGCCCGGTCCAGTTGTGCGACGCGGCGCTCACTTTCCAAGGCTCAAAACGCTGCGGCCCCAGGTCCGTCTTACACCCGGATGACCTCGAGCCCAACGGGCCCGTCGCCCTCGTACGTGACCCGCACACCCTCGCAGTAGCCGAACGCCGGACCGCTCAGCATCGACCCGAGGCGCGCGGCCAGCCCCGCGGCTGGCAACTCGATCGTCCCGCCATGTGACGCGATCAGTACGCTCTGGTCGTCATCGACCCTGGCCACGAGGTCCGCCCAGATACGCAGCTGGTCGTCCCCGAACTGGCGGGCGCGAGGATCGCGCCGTACGAAGGCAAGCCAATCGGCCAGCTCGGCCAGCCCGAGGTACTGGCTGTAGCTGAGGACCGGCGCGAGACTCGGCGCCAGCTCCGGCAGGGTCTGATCGAGCCTGCCGGCGATCAGCTCTGCCGTCTGCCGCGCTCGCAGCAGCGGCGTCGCCACGACCAGGGCGTAGGGCGGCGCAGAGCGGCCGAGCATCTCCGCCATGGCGTGACCCTCGGCGGAAAGGCCGCTGTCCTCATCCGAAGGATCGGAGCGCTTCGCATGCCGCCGAACGTCGAGGGTCTTCGGCATCCCGGGATGCTACGGCCGACCCTTCCCGATCACCGAGCCGCGCAGACCCTTTTGCTAGGCTTCCGCCCGATGCGCGTCCTCATCACCGGGATCACCGGATTCGCCGGCAGCCACCTCGCGGAGTACATCCTCGCCCACCACTCCGACGTCGCGATCTACGGCACATACCGCTGGCGATCGCGCATGGAGAACCTCGAGGACATCAAGCGGTCCGGCAAGCTCGACATCGTCGAGGGCCGCTTCTCGGACGGCGCCGGCCTGCGCGACGAGACGAAGATCGGCCGCGTCACGCTCCTGCACTGCGAGCTCACCGACGCCGGTGCGGTCGAGAAGCTCGTGTCCGCGGTCCAGCCGCAGCGCATCTACCACCTCGCGGCGCAGTCCTTCGTCCAGTCCTCGTTCGACGAGCCCGCCTCCACCCTGCACATAAACATCACCTCGCAGCTCAACATCCTCGAGGCGATCCGCCGCCACGACACGCAGATCCGAATGCACATCGCTGGATCCAGCGAGGAGTACGGCCTCGTCCATCCCGACGAAGTGCCGATGAAGGAGACCAACCCGCTGCGGCCGCTGTCGCCGTACGCGGTCAGCAAGGTGACTCAGGACAAGCTCGCCTTCCAGTACTTCAAGTCGTACGGGCTCCACCTGGTCGTCACGCGCGGCTTCAACCACACCGGGCCGCGCCGGGGGCTGATCTTCGTCACGAGCACGTTCGCCAAGCAGATCGCCGAGATCGAGGCAGGGCTCCACGAGCCCATCCTGTACGTGGGTGACCTCACGCCCAAGCGCGACTGGACCGACGTGCGCGACATGGTCCGCGCGTACTGGATGTCGCTGGACACCGCGGAGCCGGGCGAGACGTACAACATCGGCAGCGGACGCACCTGGTCGATCCGCGAGATGCTCGACATCCTTCTGACCCATACCGACGCGAAGATCCGCACCCAGGAAGACCCCGCGCGCCTGCGCCCGAGCGACGTTCCGATCCTGTGGTCCGATTCCTCCCGTTTCCGGCGCATGACGGGCTGGGAGCCGCTGATCCCGTTCGATCAGACGCTCCGCGACCTCCTCGACTATTGGCGGGCGCGCGTACGCTCGGACAGCGAGCGAGTGCGGGCGGAGGTCTAGATGCCGGATATCGGCGCCATGTGGACGGGGTTCCTCAACAACGCGCTGGTGCAGTTCGCGGTGCGGTTCAGCCTCCTGTACGTGGTCGCGCTCTACCTCGCGATGGTCTTCTGGACCGTCCGCGACGCGCAGCAGCGGACCGAGAACGCGATCCTGCCGTACCTCGCCGGCCTCCTCGTGGTCGTCCTGAACGTGCTCGGCCTTTTCCTGTACCTGATCGTGCGGCCTCGCGAGACCCTGGGCGAGGGCTACGAGCGCCAGCTCGCGGAGGAGAGCCTCCTGGCGGAGGCGGAGCAACGCGTCGTCTGCCCGACCTGCCACGAACGGGTCGCCGAGGAGTTCCTCCTCTGCCCCACGTGCCGCACGAGGCTGAAGCGCGTCTGCCCCTCGTGCTCCAAGCTGATCCGCCCCGAGTGGAACATCTGCCCGTACTGCGCCAAGGACTTCGACGAGCGCGACTGGACCGTCCACGCGGGAGGAAAGGTCAGAACGACCTAGAAACCCCTCGCCGCAGGCCCCTCTTCACGCTACTGTTACGCGGCGTTCGATCGCACGCGATGCGGGAAGGGACGGCGACTGCTGCTCGACGGTCTGTTCGGCCTCGTCTCGCGGGACATCGGCATAGACCTCGGCACCGCGAACACGCTCGTGCACGTGCGCGGGCGCGGCATCGTGATCACGGAGCCGTCCGTCGTGGCGAAGGACACCCGCTCGGGCCAGGTGCTCGCGGTGGGCGCCGAGGCCAAGCGCATGGTCGGAAGGACGCCGGCTGGGATCGAGGCGATCAGGCCGCTCAAGGACGGCGTCATCAGCGACTTCGACGTCACCGAATACATGCTCCGGCACTTCATCCGTCAGGTGCACGACCGGGCAGGCCTGTTCGGGCGGCCGCGGGTGGTCATCGGCATCCCCTCGGGCGTGACCGAGGTCGAAAAGCGCGCGGTGCTGGAGGCCGCCCTCAACGCCGGCGCGCGCTGGGCGCGGCTGGTCGAGGAGCCGATGGCCGCGGCGATCGGAGCGGGTCTGCCCGTGAACGAGCCGTCGGGCTCGATGATCGTCGACATCGGCGGCGGCACGACGGAGGTCGCGGTGACCTCGCTCGGCGGCATCGTCCTCTCGCGGTCGATGCGCATCGGCGGCGATGAGATGGACCAGGACATCGTCGCGTACGCCCGGCGCGAGTTCAATCTGCTCATGGGTGAGCGCACCGCCGAGGACGTCAAGATCGCGGTCGGCTCGGCCTGCCCGCTCGACGAAGAGGTGGCGACGCTGTTCCGCGGGCGCGATCTCTTGACGGGGCTGCCGCGGTCCGTCGAGGTAACGAGCGCGCAGGTGCGCGAGGCGCTCGAGCCGTCAGTGCAGCAGATCGTGGACGCGGTGAAGAACACGATCGAGGAGACGCCGCCCGAGCTCATCGCGGACGTCGTCGACCAGGGGATCTACCTGGCGGGCGGCGGCGCGCTGCTCCGTGGCCTCGACGTCCGCATCGTCGAGGCGACGCAGATGAGCGTGCGCATCGCGGAGGACCCGCTCACCTGCGTCGTGCGCGGGACCGGCATCATCCTCGACGCGCTGCCCGATTACACGCGAAGCCTGGTCACCGACACGTACGCGTCGTCGCCGCGGTAGGCGTGGCCACGCTCGGGCACACCAGGATGAGCCTCGCCCGCGGTGGGAACCTCGCCGGCACGCGCCGCGCTCCGCTGCGGCCCTTCCTCGTCCTGTTCACGGTGTCGGTCCTCCTGGTGGTCATGCGCGACGCCGCTCCGATCCGCGCGTTCGCCGCCGGCGCGACCGGGGTCCTGGCTCCGGCGGCGCGAATGGTCGCGGACGGTGGCGCCGCGGCATCGCGCGCGTTCGGCGTCATCACCGAGATCGACCGGCTGCGCGCCGATAACGCGCGTCTGCGCACCGACAACGACCGGCTCGCGCTCGATAACGTCCGTCTGCGCGAGCAGGCGGTGGCCGCGCAGCAGGCGGCGAGGCTCGACGCAGCGGCCCGCGGGCTGCCATTCGAGTCGGTGCCCGCGGCCGTCATCGCGCGCGACCCGTCGGGCGTGCGCAGCGCCATCGTGCTGTCGGCCGGCAGCGACCAGGGCATCAAGACGGGACACATCGTGGTCGGCGACACCGGCGTGGTCGGCCGCATCGGCGAGGTGGGCAGCAACTTCAGCAAGGTGCTTCTCATCACCGATTCAGGCTCGACCGTTTCGGCGCTGGCGCAGGGCTCGCGCGCCAGCGGGATCGTGCGCGGGCAGTACGGCGACACGCTGCTGCTGGACTGGGTGCTCCAGAGCGACCCGGTCAAGGTCGGCGACGTCGTGATCACCGCGGGGCTGGCCCTCGGCACCGACCTGCGTTCGTACTACCCGAAGGGCCTCGTCATCGGCACCGTGACCGCGGTCGAGAAGGCGGAGAACGCGGCGTATCAACGGGCGGTGGTCGCTCCAGCGGTGGATCTGCGCCACCTCGAGAGCGCGCTGGTCGTGAAGACGTACTAGGCGCCCGCGCAGCTGCTGGGCATCGCGATCGGGAGCAACGTCAGCGACCTCGCGTCGCCGCGTACGGGCCGCCCGCCTGGCGTGCGGACGACGTTGGCCTTGCCGGATCCGGCTGGTAGCGTGGCAGGATCGCCTACCCAGGATGGCGGCCCGCGCCGCTGACAGCTCGCGAGAAACAGCTGCCGTGTCGCTGACGCTGCGCGTCGTCGCGGTCGTCGGGGTGCTCGCGTGGACCGCAGGGTCCGCGAGCGCCGCGCCGCTGGGTACGCTCGCCGCCACGTACGCGGCAAGTCCCCCTGCGACGCTCGGCGCGGGAACAGTCACGATCGTCCCCGTCACGCTGATGAACGCGGGTACCGAGGCGTGGGAGCCGGGCGGCGCGACCCCCGTGAACCTGTCCTATCACTGGTACGACGCCGCCGGCAACGTGATCGTGTGGGATGGCGTGCGTACCGGTCTCGCGAGTGCCGTCGCTCCCGGCGCGTCGGTCACCGTGAACGCGTCGGTCACCGCACCGGCGCCCGGCGGCTATCTGCTGCGCTTCGCGGTCGTTCGTGAAGGGGTCGCATGGCTCGCTCCGAGCTCGCCGTACGGCGTGCAGGTCGGCGCCGCGTACGTCGAACGTTTCGGGGCGATCGGCCCCTCGTCGTTCATCGCCGGGACGACGACGATGCTCGCCGTCAGCGTCACGAACGCCGGAAGCGCGACGTGGGCCGCGGGCGGCGCGAACCCGGTACGTCTCGCGTACCACTGGCACGACGCGAGCGGCAACACCGTCGTGTGGGATGGCGTCCGGACGCCTCTCGCCGCGGACCTAGCCGCCGGCGCGTCCGCCTCGATCGCGGCGACCGTCGTCGTCCCCCTCCTGCCGGGCTCGTACACGCTGACCTTCGACCTTGTCCGCGAGGGCGTGGCCTGGTTCCAGTCGCTCGGCAACGCGCCGCTGCGCGTGGCCGCGACGGTCGGGAGCGGATTCAATGCCGGATACGGCGCGACGACGACGCCTGATCAGATCGCCACCGGCGCGGTCCTTGCGCTCCAGGCCGAAGTGTCCAACTACGGACAGCGCACCTGGCCGGCTGGCGGGCCGAACCCGGTCCACCTGAGCTACCACATCTTCTCCGCGGCGGGCGGCACCGTCGTGTGGGATGGCGCCCGCGGGGCGCTCCCGGTGGATCTCGCCCCCGGCCAGACGGTCAACGTCACGCTCAGCGCGCAGTTCCCAGCCACGGCCGGCGGATACGTGTTCGCGTGGGACCTCGTGCAGGAGGGAGCCGCGTGGTTCAGCTCCCTCGGCGTCCCTCCCAAACGCGAAGCGGTGAACGTGGCCACTGGCGTGACGTTCTTCGGAAAAGGCAACGGCCACGGCGTCGGGATGAGCCAGTACGGGGCTCAGGGATGGGCGACCGGCGCCGCCGGACCGGCGCTGACGGGGGAGCAGATCGTCGCGAAGTACTACACCGGCACGACGCTGCAATCGGTGGATGCGGCACGTGGGCCGATCCGCGTGCTGCTGTCCACACCATCGTCGTCGGGATCGTTCAGCTGTGGCTCGCCGCTCATGGACACGTGGCTCGCGAACGTCGTCTCGATCGGTGGTTTCAGGATCCTCAACGAGGGCGCCGCGAACGCCGAGGTGGGAGCGGCCGCGCCGAACGCCGTCTGGCAGATCGCTGCCCGCGCCGGCCTCGTCGAGGTCTGGAACAACTCTCTCGCCACGCCCGCCCTCGCCTATAAGGGAGGCGGACCGGTCGTGCTGGTGCCCGGCGACCCGGCTCAGCCGATAACGGTGCGCGAGAAGTCGGCGTCGTACCGGGGCAACCTCAAATTCACCAACGCTTCGGACAAGCTTCGCGTGGTCGACTACGCGAACTACGACGCGTATGTGCAGGGCGTCATCCCCCGCGAGATGCCGATCGGCTGGCACATCGAGGCGTACAAGGCCCAGGCATACGCCGCGCGTACGTACGGTTACTCGAGCTACGTCGGGGCGGCGCGCGACTACGACGTTCGCGACGATCAGATGGACCAGTGCTACGGCGGCGCGACGGTGGAAACGAGCGCCACGAACCAGGCGGTGGCCGCGACCGCGGGACGGATCATCACTTACAACGGCACGGCGATCCGCGCGTACTTCTCAAGCTCGAGCGGTGGCTACACCGTTGCGAGCGGCTGCTGGCTGAACATCGACGTTCGCCCGGATGGGACCGTCGTGTGTGGCGTGACCGAGCCGTACCTGGTCCCGGTCGCCGATCCGGCCGACCTCGCCGTCTCGGTGCCCACGACGAACAAGCACGCGTCGTGGAGCGCGAGCTTCACCGGGGCGCAGATCCGCCAGGCGGTGCTATCCGTGCGCGGCATCGATATCGGCACGCTGCGTTCGGTCGACGTGTCCAACGAGTTCCCGGCCGGCGTCGGGCACGTCGTATCGGTGCGGGTCGTCGGCTCGAATGCGACGGTCGACGTGCGCGCCGACACCTTCCTGCGCGGGGCGCTCGGGCTGCGCTCGACGATGGTGCGTCTGGGCGCCTTCTAGGGCGCGTACCGGGTCAGCAGTCGGGCTCGTCGCGATCCAGGGCTTTCTCAAGCGCGCAGCGACCTGACCGTGACGTTGTTGCGGGCCAGCACCTGTTGAGTTCCTCCGAGCCCGCGCACCGGTCCGTCTTGATAAGGGTTCCTATCCGGCCGTCGTCAACGTCTCGCATCGGAGCAATTTGCTCGGTCGTATACATCGGCCCACATCTGTCGCAGACTCTGGGACTGCGTCGCGAGGAAGAGGAAGAAACATAGAGAGCGAAGGGCGCATCGTGCGCCGGCGACACCGGCTGCGTTTCGCGCTCCTCCTCGCCGTCTTCCTTCTCGCGCTGTTCCCGCGCGCCGCAGCGCCGGCCGTCGCGGCCCCGCGGTTCTCCGGCCGCATCGTCGCCACAGAGGTGACGCACGACACGCCCGCGAAGGACCACGGGACCACGTCGCGCGCGCCGTCCGCGGCCGGCGCGGCGGCGAACAGCGGCAGCACCGGCGGAGACACGCTGCTGGTGACCGGCGACCCCGTGTCCGCCGGTCAGATCTTCGACCGCGTCGGGGTGCACTGGGTCGCCGCGCGGGGCACGGAGGACAGCTTCTTCGTCGAGCTGCGCACGTCGGCCGACGGCGTGGGTTGGAGCGACTGGCAGCTGCTGCACCCCGAGGAGGACATGGTCGACGAGGTGCGGAACGAGTGGTACGCAGCGCCGGTCGTCGCCGTCGAAGGCGCGCGGCGCGCGCAGTACCGCGCGTGGATGACCGCGGGTGACCCCGACGCCCTGATGCGCATCGGGCTCACCTTCATGGACGTCACCGACCGCAACGCCGGGCCTTTCGCGCGCCTCTGGAACGATGTCGTCGGCGCGATCAGCGACGTCGGCCGTTCCTACGCCGCTCTCGGCGCGAGCGGCAACGCGCCCATCCTCACGCGCCAGGACTGGGGCGCCGACGAGTCGCTCATGCGGTGGATCCCGCAGTACCAGCCGGTGAAAAAGGCCGTCGTGCATCACACCGTGACCGACGACGGTGGGACGAACGTCGCGGCGACGATCCGCGGGATCTACTACTTCCACGCCGTGACGCGCGGCTGGGGAGACATCGGATACAGCTATCTCGTCGACAAGTACGGGAACATCTGGACCGGCCGCCAGGGCGGCGAGCACACCGTTGGCGGGCACGCGTACGGATGGAACAACGGGTCGATGGGGGTCGCCGCGATCGGCAACTTCTCGGTCGCGACGCCCACCACCTCGATGGTGGGCGCGATCGCGAACATCATCGCGCTGAAGTTCGAGCAGTACGGGATCGCGCCGTACGGTGCCGATCCGTTCACGCACCAGGAGCAGTCGCCCGATGGGTCGTGGCACGACGTGACCTCGAGCCCGCCCAACGTCCAGGGTCACCGCGACTGCAACTACATCGCGGGCCAGAACGGCGGCCAGACCGAGTGCCCGGGGAACGGCCTGTACGCGCAGCTTCCGACGATCCGCTCGCTCGCGCAGACCGCGGTGAACGACGGCTTCACGAACCTCGCGCGCATCGACCCGGTGCTGCCCAAGGTCGGACTTCCCGGAGCGACGCTCCAGGTGCCCGTCGTGGTCACCAACCGCGGCGTGAACCCGATCCCCGCCGGTACGGCCGTCTCCTACCGGATCCTGCGGCAGGGATCAGTGATCGTCGGACAGGGCGGCCAGGCCGCGCTGTCCACCGCGCTGGCGCCTGGCGCCGCGGCGACCGTCACTGTGCCGCTTGCGGTCCCGGCGATCGGCTCGTACATCGTGCGCTGGGACCTCCAGTCGAGCGGATCGTGGTGGAGCTCGCTCTACAGCCAGCCGGTGCGCGACCAGTGGTTCCGCTCGGCGGACTGGAGCGCCGATTGGATCAACGACAACGTGCCGCGCGATTGGACCGCCGGCCAGACCCGGACGGTGACCGTCACTGTGACCAACGACGGCGGACGCACCTGGCCCGCCGGCGGAACGAACCCCGTGCGTCTTGGCTACTCGTGGACGAGCACCGCGACGGGGAATGTCTTCACCAGCAGCGACCGCGCGAATCTCTCGTCGGACGTCGCGCCCGGCGGGACCGCGACGCTCTCCATCGCCGTGACCGCGCCCGCGTATCCCACGACGTACACGATGACGCTGGACCTCGTAAAAGAGGGCGAGTTCTGGTTCGCCGATAAGGGCGTCGCCCCGGATGAGACCCCGGCAGCCGTCGGCGTCGACTTCCACGCGAGCTACGCCCCGATGGCGGTGCCCTTCACGGCGGGGCAGAGCACGATCGTGCCGATCACCATCACGAACACGGGCCGAGGCATCTTCCCCACGACCAACGCGTATCCCGTCCACCTCGCGTACCACTGGGTCGACTCCAGCGGGCGCACCGCGGCGTGGGACGGCGCCCGCACCGAGCTCCCGGCCGACCTCGGCCCCGGGCAGTCCGTGCAGCTTCAGGCCGCGGTCGGCGTTCCCGCCGTCGGCGGCACGTACTCGCTGCGCTTCGACCTCGTGCAAGAGGGTGTCGCGTGGTTCTCGTCGCGCGGCGTCGCCACGACGGCGCAGACGGTGACCGTCGTGGGCGCCACGCGGTACGGCGCGAACGTGAACCCGTGGGGCACGCCCGCCGCCGTCGCCACGAGCATGATCACCACGATCGGCGTCGACGTCGGCAACACCTCGAGCTTCGACTGGGGCGCGAACGTGAACCTCAGCTACCACTGGATCGGCGCGGCGGGCAACGTCGTCGTATGGGACGGGCGGCGCACCTCGCTCGCCGGCATCCGCGTCGGCGAATCTCGCACCGTCTACGCCGAGGTCGCGGGGCCGGCCGCACCGGGTGCGTACGCCCTGCGCTTCGACATCGCGCAGGAGGGGGTCGCGTGGTTCTCCGGTCAGGGCGTCGCGATGGCGGCGCCCGCGGTGAACGTCGTCGTGCCGGCGTACGGCGCGACGTACGCGGCCCCTGGGTCGGTGAGCGGCGCCGCCGGGTCGACGATCGCCGTGCCGGTGACCCTCTTTAACACGGGCTCCGTCACCATGCAGCCGGGTGCCTTCGCGCTCTCCTATCACCTTCGGACGCCATCGGGCGCGACCTTCGTCTGGGAGGGGCTGCGCACGGCGCTGCCCGCGCCGCTGGCGACCGGGCAGTCCGCGACGATCTCGGCGCAGGTGAAGCTGCCCACGACCGCCGGGACATGGATCGTGCGCTTCGACGCGGTCCATGAAGGCGTGACGTGGTATTCGGGCCAGGGGGTGCCGACCGCCGGCGCGATGCTCACCGCACAGTGACGCGGGCGCGCGCCGTGCTTTCGTGGCTCGTCGTTGCAGCCGTCTTCGGCGCCGGCCTGCTCGCGGGCACGCGTCCGACGCCGGATCGCGGTCCCGCATGGCAACGCGCCGGCGAGCTCGCGCGGCCCCGCGCGCACGCGACCGCGCTGTCGCTGGCCACCGGTGACATCCTCGTGTTCGGCGGCCTCGACCCCGCTGATCCGGAGATCGTCAACGCCTCGACCGAGCTGTTCGACCCCGCCACCGGCCGCGTCAGCGTCCTCTCGAGCGACCTGCCGGGCCGCGTGAACCACGCGGCGACGATCGGCGCCGGCGGCCGCGTGTACGTCACCGGCGGCACGCTGTGGTCCGGGAGCGACTGGTACGCGACGCCGCGCCTCGACGTCTACGACCCGTACACGCGTCAATGGACCCAGGGCGGCGCGTTGCGAGAACCGCGCAGCGACCACGGCGCGACGCTGCTGCACGATGGCCGCATCTTCATCACCGGAGGCCACGATGGCCCGCGGTTCGTTCGCTCGAGCGAGATCTACGACCCCGGCACGCGCCGCTGGTCGGCGGCCGCGCCCCTGCCGAGGCCGCGCAGCCAGTTCACGATCGCGACGCTTCCCGACGGACGGGTGCTCGTCGCGGGTGGCATCGAGGATCGCGGCCTGCCCTCGGACACCGCCCTGTTCTACGACCCAGCGCGGAACGCGTGGAGCGAGGCGCCGGCGCTGTCGGTGGCGCGTGTGCTCCACGCCGCGGTGCAGCTGCCGGACGGCGACGTCCTCATGATCGGCGGCCAGCTCGGCGCGTCCGGCAGCACCGAACGCTTCGACGCCGCCGCGGGCCGCTGGATCGCGGCGGGAACGCTCGTGGAGCCGCGGTTCATCGCCGACGCCGTTGTCGCGCTCGACGGCCGGGTCGTGCTCGCCGGGGGGCTCGCCGAGACCGGCCAGCCGCGCGACGGGTTCCGGCCGATCATCGACGCAGAGGTGTGGGATCCGGCGACCGGCTCCTGGTCGGCGCTCCCGCCGACGCCGGACGGACGGGCACTGGCGGCGCTCGTGGCGACCCCGTACGGCGTGCTCGAGGTCTCGGGATCCGGCGACGAGGAGCGCGCCGCGAGCACCGTGGAGCGCCTCACGTTCCGCTGAATCCCACGAACAAGCGCACTGGCGGGCGAGCGATGTTCCTCGCGGGTGCTGAGGGCGACCTTCGCGCTCGCACGCCGGACGGACTGCCGATCCACTGGAAACGGGCGCTCTGTCGGTTACCCTCTAAGGAGAGTCGCGTCCCCTGAGGAGGTTCCCCCAAGAAATGTTCCGATCCTTCATCGCCGCTGCCGTCGCGCTGGCGCTCCTGTTCGCCGGCACGGCTCCCGCGGCCGCGTCTGACAACGACATCCACGGCTACGTCTTCGACCTGCGGACCGGGGTCGCGGTACCCGGCGTGTGCGTGACGCTCGGACCGCCCATCACCTGCGCGACGTACACCGATGCGAATGGCTACTACCGGATCGATCTCAGCTTCGCCCCCGGCGGCATCGGCTGGGACCTGAACCTGCTGAAGCGTCCCGATTACCAGGACTACTACACCGGCATCTTCATCGTGAACGGCCCGACCCAGAAGGACATTTCGATCCTGCCTGCGGGCTATCCTGCGCCGCAGCCGTGCATCGCGCCGCTCGGCGGCACCCCGACGATGACCAACTACCTGCCGAACATCACCAAGTTCTT